>NZ_JBEAHS010000046.1:0-74323 GCF_040062505.1 Klebsiella sp. JN_Kp127 | reverse complement strand
ACACACTTTCCAGGCGTGCTCCTTCAGCCACTCGGACACCTCACCATATTGTCTTTCCCGTTGTTGTCGGGAACGGGCGCTAATGTAGGGAAATACGTATCGCCCGTCAATCAACTTTTTGCAAAATCAGCGCGTTTAGACAAACTTCGAACAACTTGCTCCTTAAACGTGCGAAATCCGTTTTTTTTGTCGCCACTCCCTTTTCACTTTGCGACAAGGGGAAATTTGCTATGCTGGCAAACCAATAGAAAACAATGAGTAAAATAAGACGCCAGCATTAACCTGCCCCGGGCGTTTGCTATCAGGAGCCCCTATGGAGATTATTTTTTACCATCCGACCTTTGATACCCAATACTGGATCCGAGAGCTGGAAAAGCAGTTACCCGGCGCGCGAGTGCGCGAATGGAAAGCGGGCGATAACCAGCCGGCGGACTATGCTCTGGTCTGGCATCCACCGGTAGAGATGCTGCAGGGCAGGGCGCTGAAGGCCGTGTTCGCCCTTGGGGCGGGGGTGGATTCGATCCTCAGTAAGCTGCGCGATCATCCGGATATGTTGCCCCTGTCGATCCCGCTGTTTCGCCTCGAAGATACGGGCATGGGACGACAGATGCAGGAGTATGCGGTGAGCCAGGTTCTGCACTGGTTCCGCCGGTTCGATGACTATCAGGCGCAGAAGCTGGCGTCCCGCTGGCAGCCGTTGCCTGAGTATCTTGCCGACGATTTCACCGTCGGGATTATGGGCGCCGGCGTGCTGGGGGCGAAGGTGGCGGAAAGCCTGCAACCCTGGGGATTCCCGCTTCGCGTCTGGAGCCGTAGCCGCAAAGCCTGGCCGCAGGTGCAGAGCTTTGCCGGCCAGGCCGAGCTGGGCACATTCCTGCAGGGGACCCGCGTGCTGATCAACCTGCTGCCGAACACCGCTGAAACCGTCGGCATTATTAACCAGACGCTGCTGGCGCAACTGCCGGATGAGAGCTATGTCCTAAACCTTGCCCGCGGCGTGCATGTCGTTGAAGAAGATCTGCTGGCGGCGCTGAACAGCGGTAAGCTCAAAGGGGCAATGCTCGATGTCTTCAGTCGCGAACCGTTGCCCCAGGAGAGCCCGCTTTGGGCGCACCCGCGGGTGGCTATGACTCCCCACGTGGCGGCAGTCACCCGCCCGATGGAGGCCATTGCCTACATCGCCGGGACCATTAGCCGCCTGGAGCGAGGGGAACCGGTTAGCGGTCAGGTCGATCGTCAGCGCGGTTATTAAGGTAAGCAAACCCCGCCACGGCGGGGTTTTTGCTAATCAAGCGCCCGGATTCCTGCTATTCTTGCGGCAAACAGAAGAGGAGAATGTGATGTATCCCGTTGACCTGCACATGCATACCGTCGCCAGCACCCACGCCTACAGCACCCTGCACGATTATATTGCGGAAGCAAAGCGTAAAGGGATCAAACTCTTCGCCATTACCGATCACGGCCCGGACATGGCGGATGCTCCGCACTACTGGCATTTCGTTAATATGCGCATCTGGCCCCGTCTGGTGGACGGTGTGGGGATCCTGCGCGGAATTGAGTCGAATATTAAAAATATCGAAGGCGAGATCGACTGTTCCGGGCCGATGTTGACGTCGCTCGATCTGATCATCGCCGGATTCCACGAGCCGGTGTTTCCGCCGCAGGATAGCGCCACCCATACGCAGGCGATGATTGCCGCGATGGCCAGCGGTAAAGTGCATATGATTAGCCATCCGGGTAATCCGAAATTCCCGGTGGATATCCCGGCCATTGCCGAAGCGGCGGCCCGTTACCAGGTGGCGCTGGAGATCAATAACTCCTCTTTCGTTTCATCGCGCGTGGGCAGTGAAGATAACTGCCGGGCCATCGCCGCCGCGGTGCGCGACGCCGGAGGGTGGGTGGCGCTGGGCTCGGACTCTCACACTGCGTTTACCCTCGGAGAGTTTACCGAATGCCGCAAGATCCTCGATGCTGTCGATTTCCCGGAGGAGAGGATCCTCAACGTTTCTCCGCGTCGCCTGCTCGACTTCCTCGAGTCGCGTGGTATGCCGGCGATCCCGGAATTTGCTGACCTTTAATTTGTATAACTGGAATAACTGAATGAACGAGTTTTCAATCCTCTGCCGCGTGCTGGGTTCGCTGTATTACCGTCAACCGCAGGACCCGCTGCTGGTGCCGCTGTTTACCCTGATCCGCGAGGGCAAACTGGCCGCCAGCTGGCCGCTGGAACAGGACGAGCTGCTGGCGCGTCTGCAGAAAAGCTGTGAAATGCAGTCCCTGGCGACGGACTATAATGCGCTGTTCGTCGGTGAAGCCTGCAGCGTCCCGCCGTACCGTAGCGCGTGGGTGGAGGGTTCCTCGGAAGCGGAGGTCCGGGCTTTTCTGAGCGAGCATGGCATCCCGACGGGAGAAGGTCCGGCGGATCATCTCGGATCGCTGCTGCTGGCCGCCTCCTGGCTGGAGGATCATGCCACAGAGGAGCAGAGCGAGACGCTGGAGCGCCTGTTTGCCGACTATATCCTGCCGTGGTGCGGGACAATGCTGGGGAAAGTCGAAGCGCATGCGCACACAGCGTTCTGGCGCACGATGGCGCCGTTGACCCGCGACGCCATCGCCGCGATGTGGGACGAGCTTCAGGAAGAAGATGAGCAATAAAATGTGATTTAAGTCACTATTTGAATGTAACTGAAATTAGGTTCATTCATATAGTGTGTTTTAGATCGCATTCTTCCGGCGCGTATCTGCTAGGATACGCGCCATGAACATACTCTTCGCAATCGCATTAACGACGGGCATTCTCTCCGGGATTTGGGGATGGGTGGCGGTCGCCCTCGGCCTGCTGAGCTGGGCCGGTTTCCTCGGCTGTACCGCCTATTTCGCCTGCCCGCAGGGCGGTCTGAAAGGTCTGGCCATCTCCTCCTGTACGGTAATGAGCGGCGTGGTCTGGGCGTTGGTGATTATCCACGGTAGCGCGCTGGCCCCGCAGCTGCAGATCCTCAGCTATATGATGACCGGCGTCGTGGCCTTTCTGATGTGCATCCAGGCGCGACAGACGCTGCTGTCGTTTGTCCCCGGCACCTTTATCGGCGCCTGCGCGACCTTCGCGGCAGACGGCGACTGGCGTCTGGTTATCCCTTCTCTGGCGCTGGGCCTGGTCTTTGGCTATGCCATGAAAAATAGTGGCCTGTGGCTGGCGGCCCGTGCGGATAAGCATAAATCGTTCGCCAATGACAACGCCTGACGGCGGGACGATGATAGCAACAGGACCCTCAGGGTCCTGTTTTTTTTACCTTCTTGTCGCCGGCGCGGCGGGATAATCTTGCTCCCGGGGGCGGGTATGCCCTAGTATCGGCAGAAAGCCGTATCTACGCGCTATGCCGACAGGAGGAGAAATGGCTGTTCAACCTGAAGTAATTCTCGGCGATATTACGACGCTTGATGTCGATGTGATTGTGAATGCGGCAAACCCCTCGCTGCTGGGCGGCGGCGGGGTGGATGGCGCGATCCACCGGGCGGCCGGTCCCGCGCTGCTGGCGGCCTGCAAGCAAGTGTTGCAGCAGCAGGGCGAATGTCCCCCTGGTCATGCGGTGATCACGATGGCGGGCGATCTTCCCGCCAGCGCGGTGATCCACACCGTGGGCCCGGTCTGGCACGGCGGCGACCGCATGGAGGCGCAAACCCTGGCCGATGCCTACAAAAACAGCCTGCAGCTGGCGGCGGCAAACAATTATCGCTCCATTGCGTTTCCGGCGATCAGCACCGGCGTGTATGGCTATCCGAAAGAGGAAGCGGCGGCGATCGCCGTGCGCACCGTGACCGCGTTTCTCACCCGCTATAACCCGCTTGAACGGGTCCTGTTCGTCTGTTTCGACGAGGAAACGGCGGCTATCTATCGTCGCCTGCTGGCGGCATACCCCTGATTCCGCAGAATAGGCTATGATAACCGCCGGTATTGACAGGAATGATGGATTGCAGGAGGGAGCAGGTGTCGGAAGGAAAAGTACAGCAGAAGCAGCAGGCGCGCCGCGCGGAGATCGTTGCCGCTGCGCAAAGATGTTTTGCGGCAAAGGGATTGCATGGCGCCTCTGTCGCTGATATCGCCCGCGAGGCGGGCCTGAGCGTCGGTCAGCTGTATCGCATTTTTGCCAGCAAGGAAGCGATCATTGAAGCGATTGTCAGCGAAATCGTCAACGCCAGGGTCGGGGAGATGATCGATGAGAACCACAATCTGGCGCGCAAAGCGGCGGTGCTGGCCGGCAGGATCCCGACTTCGGCAGCCACCAAAAGCGACAATTATCTGTTGATGGAAATTAACGCCGAAGCCTCGCGTAACCCACGCTTGCGCGAGATCCTGGTGCAGGCCGATCGGAGGTTGAAAGAGGAGGGCGGCCGTTTGTCGCAGCGCTATCATCCCGGTCTCGGCGATGCGCGACGCAATGCTGCTTCAGAGCTCATCGCCGTTCTGACGGAGGGGGCAGCCTACCGTTGTGAGCTGAGCGCCTCCACTCCGGTCGATAAAGCGGATTTAGAAGCCCTGTATAATATGATCTTCGACCGGCTGTTTGATGAGCAAGCGTAGCGCGGCACGCCTGGCGTGCCGCAAAGGCTAAAGGTTAGCTGGCCGAGGCCGGGGTTTTTGCCGGTTTGCTCATGGGTTTACCGGAGAACAGGAAACGCAGCAGCGGAATACGCAGATGAATTTCATACAGGATCAGGGCAATCCCCACCACAAAAACCAACCCGCCAATAAAGCCTAAGGTATTCGACTTAATGGCCGGGGTGATCCACGCCCCGTACAGCAGCGTCAGCGGATGGTGCACCAGGTAAATAAACAGCGAAGCATTGACGAAGTAGGTCACCCGCGCCGACTGGAAATTCAGCAGGCGATGGCCGAGCGAGAAGATCACATTTACCATCCACAGCCCCAGCACCATGGTGATCACCGATTCCGTTTCATACATCCAACCGTCGCCAGATCCATACTGCTGGTTCAGGCGGTAAGCGATGAATCCCAGCAGTGACGCCACGCAACACCATGGCGACGGGGTGGTGAACATCGCCTTTAAGCGCGGGTTAATAAAGGTCTGGGCCCCCAGCACAAAGAAGGGCAGATAGAACAGCGTCTGCATGACCACAAAGTTAAACAGACCATTGCTCAGCAGGGGCGGGTAGATCACGAACAATGACCGACGGATCAGCGCGTAAAGCACCCCCAGCGCGAGGAAAATCATCGTCAGCTGGCCCATAGTGACAGTGTCACCGAATGCGTGAGCGCCCGGAGCCGGGCGGCGCGTCAGCCATTTAAACAGCACCACCCCCAGCGAGGTCAGCACCACCAGGACCAGCAAAAACCAGAGGTGGGAAATGAGCTCCCACGCCAGGGTGTTGAATTTGTCGTACCCCGAAAGGGTGTGCCAGTTTTCCGCCTTGCCGTTGACGTACTGCAGCATAATAAACTGCGGCAGCGTCAGCAGCGGGATGGCGGTGAGCATCGGAATACCGACCCGTTCGACGCGCACTTTCCACCACTTTTTCAGCGGGTAGCGCAGGAACAGCATGTAGGAGAAATAGCCGGAGATCACGAAGAAGACCTGCATACGGAAGGCATGAATGAAATCATTAAACAGCGTCAGCCACCACGAGGGCTCTGCGCTGTTGACATGCCAGCTATGGCTGGAATAAATCAGCGAAATGTGAAAAGGGATCCCCAGCAGCATCAGCCAGGCGCGGATGCTGTCGAAAAAATATTCACGCTGTACCGGAGTATTATTCATACGATTCACGACAATCTCAGATAATTCGTCTTATCACTCAAGATGATAACGCTTACATTATCAGCAACCCTACATGAACTCGGGGTACCTGTCTCCAGGATAAGCACGCAAAGTGCAAACGGGACTGCGAACTGTTTATTCCCTGCGCCGCTACGCTGAACAAAGCAGGGATTATGTTGTCGGATTGCCTGAGTTTCCATTAAAATAGATCGGATCGATTTAAGCACACAAAGGGGGAAGTGCTTACTTATATGAAACATAAACCACAGATGATGAAAATGCGTTGGTTAAGCGCAGCCGTAATGTTGTCCCTGTGTACTTCATCTGCATGGGCATTTAGCATTGATGACGTTGCAAAAGAGGCCAAAACGTTAGCCGGGAAAGGCTATGAAGCGCCAAAGAGTAACCTGCCCTCCGCTTTCCGCGACATGAAATACGCGGACTACCAGCAAATTCAGTTTAATCACGATAAAGCTTACTGG
This sequence comes from Klebsiella sp. JN_Kp127, assembly GCF_040062505.1. Taxonomy (NCBI): domain Bacteria; kingdom Pseudomonadati; phylum Pseudomonadota; class Gammaproteobacteria; order Enterobacterales; family Enterobacteriaceae; genus Klebsiella; species Klebsiella sp. JN_Kp127. The sequence goes on along the minus strand of NZ_JBEAHS010000046.1, from coordinate 68,067 downwards.
AATAACCAGAAAACCCCATTCAAGCTTGAATTTTACCATCAGGGTATGTACTTCGACACGCCGGTCACCATCAATGAAGTGACGGCCACCAGCGTGCGCAAAATTAAATATAGCCCGGACTATTTTAACTTTGGTAACGTTCAGCACGATAAAGACACGGTGAAAGACCTTGGTTTCGCCGGCTTCAAAGTACTGTATCCGATCAACAGCAAAGATAAGAACGATGAAATCGTCAGCATGCTCGGTGCCAGCTACTTCCGCGTGCTGGGTCAGGGTCAGGTATACGGTCTGTCCGCGCGCGGTCTGGCTATCGATACCGCGCTACCTTCCGGCGAAGAGTTCCCGCGTTTTCGTGAGTTCTGGATTGAGCGTCCAAAAGCTACCGACAAGCGTCTGACTATCTATGCGCTGCTGGATTCGCCGCGGGCAACCGGCGCTTATCGCTTTGTGATCATGCCGGGACGCGATACCGTGGTGGATGTCCAGTCCAAAGTTTACCTGCGTGACAAAGTGGGCAAACTGGGCGTGGCGCCGCTCACCAGTATGTTCCTGTTTGGTTCCAACCAGCCTTCTCCGGCGCTGAACTATCGTCCGGCGCTGCACGACTCCAATGGTCTGTCGATCCTGGCGGGCAACGGCGAGTGGATCTGGCGTCCGCTGAACAACCCGAAACACCTGGCCGTTAGCAGCTATGCGATGGAAAACCCGCAAGGGTTCGGCCTGCTGCAGCGCGGCCGTCAGTTCTCGCGCTTCGAGGACCTTGACGATCGTTATGACCTGCGCCCGAGCGCCTGGATCACCCCGAAAGGGGAGTGGGGCAAAGGGAAAATCGAACTGGTCGAAATCCCGACCAACGATGAAACCAACGATAACATCGTGACTTACTGGACGCCGGATCAGCTGCCGGAGCCGGGCAAGGAGATGAACTTCAAGTACACCATCACCTTCAGCCGCGATGAAGACAAGCTGCATGCGCCGGATAACGCGTACGTTATGCAGACCCGCCGCTCTACCGGCGATGTGAAGCAGTCGAACCTGATCCGCCAGCCGGACGGCACCATTGCTTTCATTGTCGACTTCACCGGCGCCGATATGAAAAAACTGCCGGCGGATACCCCGGTCGCCGCCCAGGCGAGCACCGGCGATAACGCTGAAATCGTTGAAAATACCGTGCGTTACAATCCGGTGACCAAAGGCTGGCGAATGATCCTGCGTTTGAAGGTGAAAGATCCGAAGAAAACGACGGAAATGCGCGCCGCACTGGTTAACGGCGATGACACGTTGAGCGAAACCTGGAGCTATCAGCTGCCTGCCAATGAATAAGATAACGAAGTACATTGACGCATTGCCGCTGTCGGACGCCGAGAAATCGGCGCTGCCGGACACCAGCCTGCAGGCCGTTCATCAGGCCCTGGATGACGAACATCAGACCTTCGCCCGTGAAGACGACTCCCCGCTGGGGTCGGTCAAGGCGCGGCTGGCGCACAGCTGGCCGGATTCGCTGTCTGGCGATCAGCTGGTGAAGGATGATGAAGGCCGCACCCAGCTGCATGCGATGCCGAAAGCCAAGCGCTCCTCGATGATCCCGGACCCGTGGCGTACCAACCCGGTTGGCCGCTTCTGGGACCGTCTGCGCGGACGCGATGTCACGCCGCGCTATCTCTCCCGCCTGACGCAAGAAGAGCGCGAGAGCGAGCAAAAATGGCGTACCGTCGGCACCATTCGTCGCTACATCCTGTTGCTGCTGACGCTATCGCAGACCGTGGTGGCGACCTGGTACATGAAAACCATTCTGCCTTATCAGGGCTGGGCGCTGATCAACCCGGTCGATATGGTGGGGCAGAACCTGTGGGTCTCGTTCATGCAGCTGCTGCCGTACGTGTTGCAGAGCGGCATTCTGATCCTCTTCGCGGTGCTGTTCTGCTGGGTTTCCGCCGGCTTCTGGACCGCGTTAATGGGCTTCCTGCAGCTGTTGATCGGTCGCGATAAGTACAGTATTTCCGCCTCGACGGTCGGTGACGAACCGTTGAACCCGGCGCACCGTACGGCGCTTATTATGCCGATCTGTAACGAAGACGTTGACCGCGTGTTCGCCGGGCTGCGGGCGACCTGGGAGTCGGTTAAAGCCACCGGCAACGCCGCCCATTTCGACGTCTATATCCTCAGCGACAGCTATAACCCCGATATCTGTGTCGCTGAGCAAAAGGCGTGGATGGAGCTGATTGCCGAAGTACAGGGCGAAGGGCAGATTTTCTACCGTCGTCGTCGTCGTCGCGTGAAGCGTAAGAGCGGCAACATCGATGATTTCTGCCGCCGCTGGGGCAGCCAGTATAGCTACATGGTGGTGCTGGATGCTGACTCGGTGATGACCGGAGAGTGTCTGAGCAGCCTGGTGCGCCTGATGGAAGCGAACCCGAACGCCGGGATCATCCAGTCATCCCCGCGCGCCTCGGGCATGGACACGCTGTATGCGCGTTGCCAGCAGTTTGCCACCCGGGTGTATGGTCCGTTGTTTACGGCGGGTCTGCACTTCTGGCAGCTGGGGGAGTCCCACTACTGGGGACACAACGCCATCATCCGCGTGAAGCCGTTCATTGAGCACTGCGCGCTGGCGCCGCTGCCGGGCGAGGGCAACTTTGCCGGGTCGATTCTGTCGCACGACTTCGTTGAAGCCGCGCTGATGCGCCGCGCCGGCTGGGGCGTGTGGATTGCCTACGATCTGCCGGGCTCCTATGAAGAGCTGCCGCCGAACCTGCTGGACGAGCTGAAACGCGACCGCCGCTGGTGCCAGGGCAACCTGATGAACTTCCGCCTGTTCCTCGTGAGAGGGATGCACCCGGTGCACCGGGCGGTGTTCCTTACCGGCGTGATGTCCTACCTGTCGGCGCCGCTGTGGTTTATGTTCCTTGCCCTGTCGACAGCGCTGCAGGTGGTGCATGCCCTGACCGAGCCGCAGTACTTCCTGCAGCCGCGTCAGCTGTTCCCGGTGTGGCCGCAGTGGCGTCCGGAGCTGGCTATTGCGCTGTTCGCCTCGACCATGGTGCTGCTGTTCCTGCCGAAGCTGCTGAGTATCATCCTGGTGTGGTGTAAGGGGCCGAAGGAGTACGGTGGATTTATCCGCGTGACGCTTTCCCTGCTGCTGGAGGTCCTGTTCTCGGTCCTGCTGGCGCCGGTGCGCATGCTGTTCCACACCGTCTTCGTGGTCAGCGCCTTCCTCGGCTGGGAAGTGGTGTGGAATTCGCCGCAGCGTGATGATGACTCCACGCCGTGGGGAGAAGCCTTTATGCGTCACGGCTCGCAGCTGCTGCTGGGGCTGGTATGGGCGGTCGGAATGGCATGGCTGGATCTGCGCTTCCTGTTCTGGCTGGCGCCGATTGTCGTATCGCTGATCCTGTCGCCGTTCGTGTCGGCGATCTCCAGCCGGGCGACCGTGGGCCTGCGCACCAAGCGCTGGAAGCTGTTCCTGATCCCGGAAGAGTATTCGCCGCCGCAGGTGCTCAAGGATACCGATGCGTACCTGACGCTGAACCGTCAGCGTTCGCTGGACGATGGCTTTATGCACGCGGTGTTTAACCCGTCGTTTAACGCCCTCGCGACCGCGATGGCCACCGCGCGCCACCGTCAGGGTCATATCCTGGAGATCGCCCGCGAGCGCCATGTCGAGCAGGCGCTGAATGAAACGCCGGATAAGCTGAACCGCGATCGTCGACTGGTGCTGTTGAGCGACCCGGTAACCATGTCGCGTCTGCACTATCGCGTATGGGCCGCGCCGGAGAAATACTCCTCGTGGGTGAACGCCTATCAGCAGCTGGCGCTTAACCCGCTGGCGCTGAAAACGAAATAAGCCGTACGTTAAGGAAAATACCGGCAGCTATGCCGGTATTTTTTTATCTGAAACACGAGGTTGTGGATGCGAATACTACCTATCATTGCCATGGCGCTGCTGCTTAGCGGCTGCGGCAGCATTATTAGCCGGACGGTGCCCGGGCAGGGGCATGGCAATCAATATTACCCGGGCGTGCAGTGGGACGTTCGTGATTCAGGATGGCGCTATCTCACCATTCTGGACCTGCCGTTCTCGCTGGTTTTCGATACGCTGCTGCTGCCGCTGGACGCCAGCCACGGGCCCTATAACTGATTAACGCTCGTCCCACTCGTCGGCCGCCGTCTGTCCCTCTTCGGTGTCTAGCGAGGGCTCGAGCTGGAATTCACCTTCATCCCACTCATGAAGCGTATTTTCCTCCAGCCACTCCTGACGCAGCTCTATCTCATCATAATCCCCATCGAAGACGCTCTGCGCGGCTTCGCCGCTGAGCATCGGTAAGCATTCGCCTTGTTCCTCTTCGTCAGCAAAAAATTCGGCCTGCCAGGCGATATCGCCATCCTGCAGCACATACTTTTGAATATTGAGCTGCTCAACGTTAGCGCTCTCTTCATCGCTGTCAGGGTTGTTGGCGAGAAATTCTTCACGTGCTGCATCAATAGCTTCTTCGAGCGTAGCATAGAACATCGAATCCTTTGGCATAGCGAATCTCCTGAGAAGAATATGAATTGAACACGATTCAATCTATAGAAGGCGCCAGGCAAGGCGTCAAGGGGCTGAGCCCCTCTGGACGTTAATTTAGTGAATGGCGGTCGTGCTGCGAGGCGTCCGCGGCTGGCCGGCGCAGGCTGAGGGTCGAATAGATCGCGTTAAACAACACCACTCCTGCGGTGACAAGGAAGACGGCGCGAAAGCCGTAGTTGGCGGAAACTGAGGCGCCGATCAGGGGGCCGGTGACGTTGCCAATATCACGAAATGACTGGTTATAGCTGAAGATCCGCCCGGAGATCTGGCTGGTGGAGTTATACACCAGCAGGGTTTGCACCGCCGGCAGCAGCGCGCCGTCCGCGGCGCCGAGCAGGAATCGCAGGATACCTAACTGCAGCGGGGTCTGGACGAACGACATCGGGATCAGCAACAGCACCGAGATAATCAGCGCCACGATGAGGATTTTTTCCGGTCCGATACGATCCCCCAGTTTGCCCAGACGAGGGGCGCTCATCAGGGCGGCAATGCCCGGCACCGAGGCGATCATCCCGCTGATAAAGGCGATATTGCTGACGTTACTCGCCAGATCGCGCACGTAAAGCGTCAGGATCGGCGCAATGGAGCCGGTGGCGACCTGGATGATCAGCGAGGTGACAAACAGGCTGAGCACCAGTTTCGGATTCTGCAGCGAGGAGAACACCGCCTTCGCGCTGAGCATCTCTTTTTTGGCGATCGGAACAAAATTTTCACGGATTAAAAACAGGGTAAACAGGAAGCAGATAAACAGCACCGCCGCGGTCATAAAGAAGACAGTACGCAGGCCCCAGTGGTCGGCCAGGAAGCCACCCGCCAGCGGGCCGAGCAGGGCGCCGCTTACCGCGCCGGTTGACAGCGTGCCCAGCGCCCAGCCGCTTTTATGGCGCGGGATCTGGGTGGCAATCAGGGCGTTGGCATTGGGAATAAAGCCCCCCAGCAGGCCGAGCAGCGCGCGCAGTAGCAGAAACTGCCAGATATTCTGCGCCATCCCCATCAGCCTCATGACGATGGCCATCCCGAGGGCTGAACGCAGCAGCATGATTTTACGTCCCTTGCGGTCAGCAAGTCCGCCCCAGAACGGCGAGGCGATGGCGGAGAAGAGAAAAGTGATGCTAAAGACCAGCCCGGACCACATGTTGAGGGCGCTATGCCCGGTGACGCCGAGTTGTTCGACGTAGAGCGGCAGAAAGGGCATGACCAGGCTGAAGGCGGCGCCGGTTAAAAAGCAGCCAAGCCAGGTGACGGTCAGATTTCGTTTCCAGTTAATGGGGGTATCAGCAGACGACATAGGGTTCCACTGGCCTGCGCGGCAGGTCAAATTAAGAGAAAATATGAGCCTGCTAATTATGCGCCTGGGAAATAAATGCCGCAATGGAGGAGAGCTTTTAAAGCTAAAGCAGAGCGTAAAGCCTGAGCGCTGGGGATTCCCGGCCGGGAGGCGCGCGGCCGGGAAAGAGGTTCAGTAGCGGGAGGGCATTCCCTCGGGGCGGGTTTTAAAGCGGCGATGGAGCCACATATATTGTTCCGGGGCCATCATAATGCACTGCTCTACGATCTTATTCATCCACGCAGCGGTGGTTTCCGCGTCGTCCAGCGGCGGGGAGCACTCTGGCGGCAGGATAATCAGTTCATAACCTTTACCGTCCGGTTTACGGCGTGGAACAAAGGGCACGATGCAGGCTTTGGACATTTTCGCCAGCATCCAGGTGCCGGAGGTGGTCGCCGCCTGGTCTACGGCAAACAGTGGGGCGAAGACGCTGGCGGTCGGGCCGTAATCATGATCCGGCGCGTACCACACCACGTCGCCTTTTTTCAGCGCGCGGATCATGCCTTTCAGATCCTTGCGGTCGATCATATCCTTGTTGGAGCGCAGTCGGCCCCAGGTCTGCAGCCAGTCGATGACCGGGTTATCGTTGGGACGATAGACGCCAATCCCCGGCTCGTTCATACCGAACATCCGCGCGCCCATTTCCAGTGTCAGGAAATGAATGCCGATCAGCAGAATGCCGCGCTGCTGCGCCTGCACAGCGCGAATATGCTCAAAGCCGATGGTGTCGGTCCAGCGGGCGATACGGCGAACCGGCCAGAACCAGGCCATACCGGTCTCCATCAGCCCCATACCCACCGATTCAAAGTTCATCACCACCATCCGGTGACGTTCCTGCTCGCTTTTCTCGGGGAAGCAGAGCTCAAGGTTGCGATAGGCGATCTTCGCCCGGCGCTTCATAAATCGCATGGCCAGCCGGCCGATGGCGTTCCCGAGGCGGTAGATCAGCGGGTAGGGCAGTTGGACAACCAGCCACAGCAGGCCGATACCCAGCCACAGCAGCCAATAGCGCGGATGCAGCAGCGCCGGAGAAAATTTAGGCAAATGAGTCATTTCATACCCGTATCAGTGAGCAACATCTTATATTATCGCATTTTTTTACCGGCCAGCCAAAGGCGGCGACAGCCACATCGTTTTGTTAAGTGGGGGGCGACCGGTGAGAAAAATGTAGCGTAAAATGTAGGGATGTAAATTAATAAGCTTTGCTATATCATGCCCGCCGTTTATTTCCTCATTTCTATGTCGAGCAGGTACACCATGCCAGTGTTACACAACCGCATTTCAAATGAGACGTTAAAGGCGCAAATGCTGGCTGAAACCGAGCCGCGCACGACGATCTCATTCTATAAATATTTCACCATTGTCGATCCGCAAGCGACCCGCGATGCGCTGTGGGTTGCCTTAACCCAGTTGAAAGTCTTTGGCCGCATCTATCTGGCCCGGGAAGGGATCAACGCGCAAATCAGCGTGCCGGAAAGCAACGTTGAAGCCCTGCGTGAGTTTCTCAATGGCTTCGATCCGGCGCTGGCGGGGCTGCGTTTCAATATCGCTCTCGAGGACGACGGTAAATCGTTCTGGGTGCTACGTCTGAAAGTGCGCGACCGCATCGTTGCCGACGGCATCGACGATCCCTCTTTCGACGCCTCCAACGTCGGAGACTATCTCAAGGCGGCGGAGGTCAACGCGATGCTTGACGATCCGGATGCCGTGTTTATCGATATGCGCAACCACTATGAATATGAGGTGGGCCATTTCGAAAACGCGCTGGAGATCCCAGCGGATACCTTCCGCGACCAGTTGCCGAAAGCCGTTGAAATGATGCAGGACCATAAAGACAAGAAAATTGTCATGTATTGCACCGGTGGTATTCGCTGTGAAAAAGCCAGCGCCTGGATGAAGCATAACGGCTTCAATAAGGTCTGGCACATCGAGGGTGGCATCATTGAGTACGCCCGCCGCGCCCGTGAGCAGGGGCTGCCGGTGCGTTTCATTGGCAAAAACTTTGTCTTTGATGAACGGATGGGCGAGCGGATCTCCAATGACGTTATCGCGCACTGCCATCAGTGCGGCGCGCCGTGCGACACCCATACCAACTGCCTGAATGATGGCTGCCATCTGTTGTTTATCCAGTGCCCGAGCTGTGCCGAGAAGTTTGCCGGCTGCTGTAGCGAAGCCTGCATGGAAGAGCATAAGCTGCCGGAAGAGGAGCAGCGTCAGCTGCGCGCCGGGCGTGAAAACGGCAATAAAATCTTTAATAAATCCCGTGGCCGGCTGAACACCAAACTCGGGATCCTCGATCCTGAGCCGTCAGAAAAACCATAACCAGACAAGATCGATGATCGCCAGCAGCAGCCAGAGCGCCAGGTAGATCATAAAGTGCTCGCGGACGTTATTGACCAGCAAATTAAACAGGCGACGCATAACCGCTCTCAATCACTAACGGCCTCGACAGAGGCCGTTTTTTTGCCCGACGGCAAAAGTGCCGCATTCCATTACGCGTTAAAGCGCGCCAGCGAGAAGGGCGCCAGGTTGAAGCTCGAAGCTTCGCCCTGAGCAAACTGACTGGCAATTTCCCCCAGCACCGGGGCAAACTTAAAGCCGTGCCCGCTCAGACCGGTGATGAGCAGCGTGTCTGGTCTGCCGGGTAACGTATCGATAATAAAGTCTTCATCGACGGTATTATCGTAGGTACAGGAGGCGCCGTGCAGGCAGCCGCCGATCCCGGGCAGGACGTTACGCAAAAACGGAAACGATTCGGAGCCATCGCTGGCGACAGCGCCAAACGCCACTCGCTCCTGCGGCATGGAGATCGGCTGACCGCCGTTATGCTTGCCAATCTTCAGCTCGTTATCTTCCGCCGGGAAACCGTAGTATTGATCGCCGTTGGGCAACTCGCCGGTGAAGGCCGGGAAGTGATTCTTGCTGCTGTAACGGCCATCGGCCTGGTACCAGGCGAACACCTTGCGTACCGGCTGGATGGGGAGGTCAGGAAGCAGGCGGGTGACCCAGGTCCCGGCGCTGACCAGCAGCTTTTTACCATGATATTCACCGTCGAGGGTATCGATGGTGACCCCATCTGCATGGTGATGAATAGCCGAGACCGGGCAGTTGAATAGCTGCGCGCAGCCCGCTTCACGCGCCAGACGGATCCAGGTTTCCACGGCCAGTTCGCTGCGCAGTACGCCGGAAGCGGGTTCAAAAATCGCCCGATAGTCATCGGGGAGGCGTATCTCCGGCCAGCGCTGCATCACGGCCTGGGCATCCAGCTCTTCCACCTCAAGCTGGAACGCACGGGCGCTGGCGGCAACGTTGGCGAGGAAAGGGGAGCTGGCGGGGCCGAGGTTTATGACGCCGGTGCGTTCAAACACGGCTTCGCCACTGATCTCGGCCAGTTCATCCCACAGCTGCTGGGCGCGCAGCACCAGCGGAACATATTTTTCACCTTCGCCATAGGCGTGACGGATAAGACGGCTGCTGCCGTGATGGCTGCCTTCCTGGTGAGGAGGCTGATGGGCATCGGTCATCAGAACATTGAGTCCGGCACGACGCGCATAATAGCCAGCGGCGGCGCCGACGGAGCCGCTGCCGATAATGATAAGATCGTATTGCATGGTGAGTTCCGGGTAATTGCCTTGTTAGCAGGGTAATTAACTCCCTGTGCTTATACAAGCCCGAAAATAATTCAGGCACCCGCAGGTGCCTGTTAAGCTTATTGTTAAGTCATTCCGCGTGCCGCGTTAATGTCTGCGGTACTCGTTTTCCTGGTATTCGCCAGATTCAATTTTCGCAATGCCTGCTTCCAGGATTGAAATAAACTGACGTGCGACGTCCGTCGTTAGCCATAGCGTCTGGCCTATCTCAGCATCATGACTGTTTTCTTGAGCGGGGTTCTGGTAGTGCAGGCGCAACATCAGCGCATCGTAGCTATCAACGGTGCTGATGTCCCATCCGACGAGGGGATGGGTCTGAATGACTTCATTATTTTTTTCCATCATAACCCCTTATTCATATGTTAAAAGACAACAATTCTCGAGGTTTAATGCATGTTTTTTGAAGCAAGTTAATTATATCAGGGATCAAGAATAAACTCGAGAAATTAAATGAAAGGCAGCATGATTTTCTTGTTTTGCCGCTTTTTTGCTCAAGATAAGCGTGCAAAACGGCCATTTTAGTCGATATTAAGCAGAATAATCAGGAATATTCTGAACATGAGAAGAGGATAAAAAAGCCGGGGCGACCCGGCAAAGAAAAGCACAATGAGGGAGCAAACCAGAGTAACTGGATCCCGCCATGCTTCAGGAGAGATCGTGGACAAACCAGTCGTCCGCGCTTTCCCAGGTTTCTTGCAGGATTTCGCTTATCCGGTCTTTGTCTTCTTTCAGGCCGCCGAACACCGAGAGCTGATTGCCCGTGGCGTAGCGGACGCTCACCTGGCTGTCGATGGCCGGGAACTGTTCGGCGATACGGCGAGAGAGTTCGTTATTCAGCGCTTCCAGCGCGCCGTTGGGTAAGGCGGTCGTTTTGGCGATAGAGACTTCAATGCGCATAATTGCCCCCTGTGTTTGATACTGGTTATTTATACAGTATCTGATAAGCATTGACAACAGGGGGCCGCGTTTTTTATCGCTTCATGGTCCAGCGGACGGTTTCACCTGCCAGGAACGGCACCAGGGTGTCATTGGGCAACGCAATACTGTCGACGACGGTCGTCTCTTCACGCACCAGTTCAACATAGCTTTCATTGACCGGCAGACCGTAAAAGCGCGGGCCGTTCAGCGAGCAGAAGGCCTCAAAGTGCTGCAGAGCGTTCATTTCTTCAAATACGGTGGCGTAGCTGCCGAGGGCGGTCGGGGCGTTGAAGCAGCCGGCGCAGCCGCAGCTGGCTTCTTTACGATGGCGGGCATGCGGCGCGGAATCGGTGCCAAGGAAGACGCGGCTAAAGCCGCTGGCGACCAGTTCGCGCAGTGCCTGCTGATGAATATTGCGTTTGAGTACCGGCAGGCAGTACAAGTGAGGACGAATACCGCCGACCAGCATATGGTTACGGTTGAACATCAGATGCTGCGGGGTGATAGTGGCCGCCAGCAGTTCATTGCCGTCACGCACATACTCGGCGGCATCTTTGGTGGTGATATGCTCAAAGACCACCTTCAGGCCGGGCAGGCGCTGGCGCAGCGGCTCCATCACGGTTTCAATAAAGCGCGCTTCGCGGTCGAAAATATCAATCTCGGCGTGGGTGACTTCGCCATGTACCAGCAGCGGCATCCCCAGTTTTTCCATCCGCTCCAGCACCGGCATAATGGAGTCGGTGCTGGTGACGCCGTGGCTGGAGTTGGTGGTGGCATTGGCCGGGTAAAGCTTGGCGGCGGTGAACACGCCTTCGTTAAAGCCGCGCTCCAGCTCCGCCGGGTCGAGGGAGTCTGTCAGATAGCAGGTCATCAGCGGGGTAAAATCGTGCCCGGCCGGGACGGCGTCCATAATGCGCTGGCGATAGGCGATAGCCGCCGCGACGGTGGTGACAGGCGGCACCAGATTCGGCATCACGATCGCCCGGCCATAAAACTCACTGGTATAAGGCACGACGGTTTTCAGCATATCGTCATCACGCAGATGGATATGCCAGTCGTCTGGGCGGCGGATTTTCAATACCTGGGATTGTGCTGTCATGGAAGGCTCCGGCTATTAGGTTCAGTCATCAGGGCTGTTTTTTGCCGGGCACTAAGGATAAGCGTAAACGTTTTCCTTTGCACTCATTTCCGTAAAAAATTGAGGGCGCCGAGGCGCCCTGGAGATTAATTGGTAAAGGGGATGACAATCTCGCCCGGCTTCACCTCTATGCCTTTGGCGTATTTCTTCGCCAGCGCTTCACCGGTGCTGGCGTCCTCACGCAGGACATAGGCAGGCTGCTGGCTGAAGTAACTGCGCAGCGACTGATTCAGATAGGGGAGCAGGGCCTGAATGACCGACTGCAGTTTCTCGGGCGCCACTTTGGCATCCACCACCTCCATTTCCTGCAGGAAGATGGCGCCTTTCTCTCTGTCAAAGGTTGGCAGCGCTTTGAGCTTCAGATCGATCGTCGCTTTCTGCGTGCCGAACAGGGAGTTCAGGTCGACGTTAGCGATCCCGGTCAGCGTGACTTTGCCCGGCTCCTCGCGCCCGATGGCGCTGGTGAGGTTCTGCAGTTCGATATGGGCGTCGGCAACGCCTTTCAGACCAATATCTTTGGCAAAATGGTTTCGCTTCTGCAGGGCCTGGTTAATCTCCTGCTCGCTTACTGTGTATTGGGTCAGCTGATTACAGCCGCTCAGCAGGCCGCTGACAATCAGCGCGGCGGCGATCAAAATCTTTTTCATGGGGGTCCTCTGGCTCATATCTTCATTCATCCTGACACAAAGCATCATGACCTGTCAGCATCCTCGATACCAGCAGAATAGGCTGAAAGCAGGAGAAACCGCCGCCGCGCGCATCAGGTCCGCGGCTCCAGCATGCCGGAGGCAGAGCGTTTCGGACTAAACTGCCACCACAGCGCCAGGAAGGTGATAACCCCGATGGCCCCGAGCATCAGCCACGGCAGCTCGGGCTGACCCGCGGCCTTACCGGCATCGAACAGCCAGCCGCCGCCCGCATATCCCAGCGCGCCGCCAAAGGCGAGCCCCAGGCGGCTGAAGCCCATATAGCTGCCGCGCGCCCGGGCGTCCGCCAGCGAGGCGCCCAGCGTCTCCCGGGCGGGTTCGGCAATGATGGAGCCGATGTAAAACAGGCAGATCAGGGTAAACAGCTGTTGCAAACTGCTGGTCATGCCGATGGGGAGCATGGCCAGAGTCATCACCAGCAGACCGGCCATCAGCCGGTGCTCAAGGCGAAAACGTTTTTCGCTCCAGCGGGCAATGGGATAGAGCAGGGTCAGCGAAATGGTGGCTTCGATGGCGTACATCCACTTCACGGCGGCCGGCGAGCCGGCGATGTCATTCACCATGATCGGCAGCATCAGCATCACCTGCACCGCCAGCATGTAATAGCCCGTCAGCGTCAGGACATAGGTGACGAAGCGCTTGTCCCGCAGCACCCGGCCCAGCCCCTCGCGGATCGGCGTTTTCACCGTCGAGAGCTTCCATGCCGGCAGATACCAGGCGTTAAATGCCGCGCAGGCGATAAACAGCGCGGCGCCGGCGCTGCACACCAGGCGGAAATCATACTGCAGCAGCCAGCTGCCCAGCAGCGCGCCAATCACCGCGCCGGCGCTATCCTGCATCATCAGGATGGAGAAAAAGCGGCCACGCTGATGCGGGCGCACCAGCTTAACCACCAGCGCCGCCCGCGGCGGATCGAACAGCGTGCCGCCGAGCCCGGAAAGTATGCACGAGAACCACAGCACCCACGGCTCATGGGCGACGGCCATCGCCGCGAAGCCGCCGGCGCGCATCAGCATACCGGTGACGATCATCGGTTTGGCGCCGAAGCGGTCGGCGATAGCGCCGCCAAAGATACCTAATCCCTGCTGCACCAACTGGCGCAGGCCGAGCGCGATGCCGACCATCAGCGCCGCCCAGCCCATCTGATCGACAAAGCGGATGGAAATCAGCGGGAAGACGACAAAAAAGCCCAACACGACCAGCATGTTATCGACTAACAGGAAATATTTACCCAGGCTCCTTGCCTGCGAGACGCGGGACATTTCCCCTCCAGGGAAAAATAGAGATAAGCGTGGATATTCTGCGGGCAATCTGCTGCTTTTCCCAGCGCCCTTGCGACAATATTTTTTTATCAAAATGCAAGTTCGATTGAGGCTATTCATCGAAAAGAGGAGATGGCGCAGAAAATGGTATGTTGTTGTTTTCACACCGTCGCGCAGGACAGGTATAGTGAAGGCAGCAAGAATGAAGTCAGGGGGACTGAAAAGGAAATGTTTGGCTATCGCAGTAACGTGCCGAAGGTGCGTTTGACGACGGACCGGCTGGTGGTGCGCCTGGTTCACGATCGTGACGCCTGGCGTCTGGCCGATTATTACGCCGAGAATAAGGCGTTCTTAAAACCCTGGGAGCCGGTTCGTGACGACAGCCACTGCTATCCTTCCGGATGGCAGGCGCGTCTGTCGATGATCGGCGAGTTTCATAAACAGGGGTCTGCTTTTTATTTCGCGCTGCTCGATCCGGAGGAAAAGGAGATCGTCGGCGTGGCGAACTTTTCCAACGTGGTGCGTGGATCATTCCATGCCTGCTATCTCGGCTACTCTATTGGCGAGAAGTGGCAGGGGAAGGGGCTGATGTTTGAAGCGCTGACGTCGGCGATTCGCTATATGCAGCGTACGCAGCATATTCATCGCATTATGGCCAACTATATGCCGCATAATCAGCGCAGCGGCGCGCTGCTGGCGCGGTTGGGGTTTGAAAAAGAGGGTTACGCCAAAGATTACCTGCTGATCGACGGGCAGTGGCGTGACCATGTATTGACGGCGCTAACGACGCCGGACTGGTCAGCGGGACGTTAAGGAGAGAGGATGAAATATCAGTTAACCGCGCATGAAGCGCGCGTCATTGGCTGTCTGCTGGAAAAGCAGGTCACCACGCCCGAGCAGTATCCGCTGTCGGTGAACGCCGTCGTGACCGCCTGCAATCAGAAAACCAACCGCGAGCCGGTGATGTCGCTGAGCGAAGGCGAGGTCCAGACGCTGCTGGATACCCTGGTGAAACGCCACTATCTGCGCACGGTCAGCGGATTCGGCAATCGGGTAACCAAGTATGAGCAGCGCTTTTGCAACTCCGAATTTGGCGATCTGAAGCTCAGCGCCGGCGAGGTGGCGGTGGTGACGACGCTGCTGCTGCGCGGCGCCCAGACGCCGGGTGAATTACGCAGTCGGGCGCAGCGGATGCATGAGTTCAGCGATATGGCGGAAGTGGAAAGCGTGCTGGAAGGGCTGGCGACCCGTGAAGATGGTCCCTTCGTCGCCCGTCTGCCCCGGGAGCCGGGAAAACGGGAAAGCCGCTATATGCATCTGTTTTGCGACGAGATGGATACGCTGATCACGACGGTGGAAGCACTCGCGCCGCTGGAAGAGGATGACGATCTGCGAGCCAGGGTTGAAGCGCTGGAAGGCGAGGTGGCGGAGCTTAAAGCGCGCCTCGATTCGCTGTTACACCATCTGGGGGACTAAAACGTGGGGACAAGATTGCGCATCGGAGTGGTTGGCTTAGGCGGCATTGCGCAGAAAGCGTGGCTGCCGGTGCTGGGGGCGGCGGAAAGCTGGACGCTGCAGGCGGCCTGGTCGCCGGGAAAAGAGAAGGCGCTGCGGGTCTGCGAAACCTGGCGGATCCCCTACGCTGAATCACTGGATGCTCTGGCGGCGCAGTGCGATGCGGTTTTTGTCCATACGTCGACGGCTTCACATTATGAAGTGGTGAATCATTTGCTGAATGCCGGGGTTCATGTTTGCGTGGACAAACCGCTGGCGGACAAGCTGAGTGAGGCGGAGATGCTGGTCGAGCTGGCGGCGCGGCGGCGTCTGACGCTGATGGTCGGTTTCAATCGACGCTTCGCGCCGCTCTATCGGGAGCTGAAGGGACGGCTGGGCGAGGCGGCCTCGCTGCGGATGGATAAGCACCGCAGCGATAGCGTGGGCAACGATCTGCGCTTTACCCTGCTTGATGACTATCTGCACGTGGTGGATACCGCGCTATGGCTGGCCGACGGTCAGGCGCGTCTGCGCGGTGGCGCGCTACAGATCACTCCGCAGGGCGAGATGCTCTATGCCGAACACCAGTTCAGTTCGCCCCGACTGCAGGTCACCACCAGCATGCACCGCCGCGCAGGCAGCCAGCGCGAGTGGGTGCAGGCGGTGACGGATGGCGGGCTATATGCCGTCAGCGAGATGCGCGAATGGCAGGAGGAGTGCGGTCACGGCGTGGTCCAGCGCCCGGTCGCCGGCTGGCAATCCACCCTGGAGCAGCGCGGCTTTGTCGGCTGCGCGCGCCATTTTATCGAATGCGTGCAAAATCAGACCGTTCCTGAAACTGCAGGCGAACAGGCGCTGCTGGCTCAGCGGGTGGTCGACAAACTCTGGCGCGACGCCATCAGCGAATAATCCGTTGTAACAACTGACAGTAGTAATTCATGTTGAACCCGGTAGACTATCGCCACTTTCCAGCGCCCGCATTTGCGGGCGTTTTACTCCAGGGTTTGGAATAACAGCGTAATGAACCTTTTAAAATCACTGGCGGCCGTCAGTTCGATGACCATGTTTTCGCGCGTGCTGGGCTTTGCCCGCGATGCGATTGTGGCGCGCATTTTTGGCGCCGGGATGGCGACCGACGCCTTTTTCGTCGCCTTCAAACTGCCTAATCTGCTGCGGCGTATTTTTGCCGAAGGCGCCTTCTCGCAGGCGTTTGTGCCGATCCTTGCCGAATATAAAAGCAAGCAGGGCGAAGATGCCACCCGGGTGTTTGTCTCGTATGTCTCCGGATTGCTGACCCTGGCCCTGGCGATCGTCACCGTTATCGGGATGCTGGCGGCGCCGTGGGTGATCACCATCACCGCCCCCGGGTTTGCTGATACCGCCGATAAATTTGCGCTGACCACCCAATTGCTGCGCATTACCTTCCCCTATATTTTGCTGATCTCCCTGGCCTCGCTGGTGGGGGCGATCCTCAATACCTGGAACCGCTTCTCGGTGCCGGCCTTTGCGCCGACGTTCCTTAATGTCAGCATGATTGGCTTTGCGCTGTTTGCCGCGCCGTACTTCCATCCGCCGGTGCTGGCGCTGGCCTGGGCTGTCACGGTCGGCGGCGTGCTGCAGCTGGCCTACCAGCTGCCGCACCTGAAGAAGATTGGCATGCTGGTCCTGCCGCGCATCAATCTGAAAGATGCCGGCGCGATGCGGGTGGTGAAGCAGATGGGCCCGGCGATCCTCGGCGTGTCGGTAAGCCAGATCTCCCTTATCATCAATACCATCTTCGCTTCGTTTCTCGTGTCGGGATCGGTATCGTGGATGTACTATGCCGACCGCCTGATGGAGTTTCCGTCCGGTGTCCTGGGGGTGGCGCTCGGCACTATCCTGCTGCCCTCGCTGTCAAAAAGCTTCGCCAGCGGTAATCATGACGAGTATTGCCGGCTGATGGACTGGGGGCTGCGTCTCTGCTTCCTGCTGGCGCTGCCGAGCGCGGTGGCGCTGGGGATCCTCGCTAAACCGCTGACCGTGGCCCTGTTCCAGTACGGCAAATTTAGCGCCTTTGATGCGGCGATGACCCAGCGCGCGCTGGTGGCTTATTCCGTGGGGCTCATGGGGCTTATCGTGGTGAAGGTGCTGGCGCCGGGTTTCTATTCCCGTCAGGACATCAAGACCCCGGTCAAGATTGCCATTGTCACCCTGATTATGACCCAGGTGATGAACCTGGCGTTTATCGGCCCGCTGAAGCATGCGGGTCTGTCGCTGTCCATCGGTCTGGCGGCCTGCCTGAACGCTGCGCTGCTTTACTGGCAGTTACGTAAACAGAAAATTTTCACCCCCCAACCGGGCTGGCTGGCGTTCCTGCTGCGTCTGATTGCTGCGGTGCTGGTCATGGCCGCGGCGCTGCTGGGCGTCATGCATCTCATGCCGGAGTGGTCGCTGGGGACGATGCCGTTCCGTCTGATGCGTCTGCTGGTGGTGGTGATCGCCGGAGTGGTGGCCTATTTCGCCACACTGCTGCTGCTGGGCTTCCGCGTGAAAGAGTTTGCCCGTCGTACAGCGTAAGCGCTTGAATGGGAATAGATGAACCCGCTTCGCCTCAGGCGAAGCGGGTTTTTTTTATGATGCGCGGCGTTCGGCTGCAACGATACGGGCATTCTCCAGCAAGCGGATCGCCAGGGCGATCGCCCCGCTGACCACCGCCAGGGTAACCACCCCGTTCCAGCCGGCCAGTACGTAAAGCTTGCTGCCCAGCACCGACCCCAGCGACATCCCAATGAAGACCACGGTAAACAGCAGAGCGTTCAGGCGGCCGCGGGCCTGTGGCTCAAGGCCATACACCAGGTTCTGATGCGCCACCAGGCTTGACTGCAGGCCAAGGTCGAAGCCAATCGCCGACAGGGCAATCAGCGCCAGCTGGCCGTGCAGTGGCAGCAGCGGCAGTATAAACATCAGGGCGAAGGAGACGGTGACCAGCGCCGCCCCCATTTGCGTCACTTTACCGGCGCCAAATTTATCGGCCAGTCCGCCGGCCAGCGGCGCGGCCAGCGCCCCGGCGGCCCCGGCGATACCAAAGCCGCCCGCTACCGCGCTGCCCATGTGATAGTGTTCGGAGAGCATCACCGCCAGCGTCGACCAGAAGGCGCTGAAGGCGACAGAGAGCGCCCCCTGAGCCAGCGCAGCGCGGCGTAGCGCCGGGTAACGCTGCCACAGATGCGCCATCGAGGCCATCAACTGCGGATAGCTCAGCGTCGAGTGAATGGCGAAGCGCGGCAGCACCCGCCACATCACCAGGCCAATCAGCGCCACGCTGACCGCCGCCGCCTGATACATCACCCGCCAGCCGAACACTGCGCCCACCACGCCGCTGACCGTCCGGGAAAGCAGGATCCCCAGCAGCAGCCCGGTCATCACCGTGCCCACCATTTTTCCCTGCTTGCCCGCCGGGGCGAGGATCGCCGCCGCCGGGACGATATCCTGCGCCATGGTCGCCGCCATACCGATCAGCAGACTAACCACCAGCAGTGAGCTGAGCTGGCCGGTGAGGCTGCACAGCAGCAGCAGGAGCGCCAGCAGCGCGCTTTTCACCAGGATCAGCCGGCGGCGATCGTGGCGGTCGCCGAGCGGAAGCAGGAACAGAATGCCGAGCGCATAACCCGCCTGCGTCAGGGTAGGGACCAGACCCATACCTTCTACCGTCAGGTGGAGATTGGCGCCCATCAACGGCAGCAGCGGCTGCGCGTAGTAGATAGAGGCGACGCTAAAGCCAGCGCCGAGCGCGAGAATGAAGATAATCCAGCCTGCGTCGCGGGCGGAAAGAGAAGTCGGTGTCATGATCAGTGCCTCGTGTATGCGATGGGGCTATTTTTCCCTGAACGCGGCTGGCGCGGTAGCCGGGCTGGTGGTAAAACGGTTATACGTAGCACGTATAGGCAAAAGAAGAATGAAAAGACAGGAGCGTATAGACCGCATTGAGCTGATGCGCACTTATATCCGCATTGTGGAGACCGGGTCGCTCTCCGCCGCGGCGGGACAGATGGATACCACTCAGGCGACCGTCAGCCGCCGCCTGCAGTCCCTTGAAGGGCTGCTGGGGGTCAAGCTGATCCTGCGTACCACCCATGCGATGAAGCTCACTGACGATGGCGAACGCTGCTACCGTCACGCTCGCCAGCTGGTGGATGCCTGGCTGGCGCTGGAAGATGACCTGCGTATTGCCGACGATCGGCCGGTAGGGGTGCTGCGGGTGAGGGCACCGCACGCTTTTGGCCAGCAGCAGCTGCTGGGGCCGCTGGTCGCCTTTCTCCAGCGTCATCCGCAGCTGTCGGTGGAGTGGATGCTGAATGATAATACTGTCGACTTTCTCAGCGATAATATCGACTGCGCCATCCGCGTGGGGGCGGAGGTGGATCCGGCCACGGTCTCCGTGCTGCTGGCGGAAGTGCCGCGCTGCGTGGTGGCCTCTCCTGAACTGCTGGCGAAGTACCCGCCGTTAACCTCGCTGGAGGCGTTATCCGGCCTGCCGTGGATCGCCATTAACACCTTTTATCAGCATGAGGTACGGCTCCGACATCAGGTAAGCGGGCAGATCGTCTCCACGGCGATTACCCCCTGTCTGAGCACCGACAGCCTGTACGTCGCGCGCAATACCGCGCTGGCGGGTCTGGGGGTGGCGATGGTGTCCAGCTGGACGGTGGCGGAGGATCTTGCCGCCGGAAGGTTGACAGAGCTGTTCCCGCAGTGGCGTCCCGCCTCGCTGCCAGTCCATCTGGTCTATCCCTGGGCGCGCTATTATCCGACGCGGCTGCGTAAGTTCCTCGACCTGATGCGGGAGATCATGCCGGACCTCGCCGGCATGCAGCCTCCGCAAAGCGCATAAAAAAAACCGGCCAGGAGGCCGGTTTTTTTATTTAGCACGCTTACTCGACGGGCTGTGGGCGGGTCGGTTCAGCGGTGGCTTTATGGGTCGCGCTATGACCGCCGGCGGCGCCTTTACCTTCAAAGGCAAATGGCGGCCGCACCCAGGTGCTGTGGCGCGGTGCTTCCGGGACATAGTCCGGCGCTGGCGCACGGGTCATTGGCGCGGTGGCATGGCGATGACTCGCCACCACTACCGGCTTGCTCACCGGTGGCTCGGCTTTGACCGGCTCGACAGGCGCTGCTTCGACAACCGGTGCTTCAACCGCGGTTTCCGCCGCCGGGGCGATGGTTTCCACTGGCGCTTCAACGACAGGCGCCGTTTCCACCACTTCAGATTCTACCACCACCGGCTCGGCGTCGATCGTCACTGGCGCGATAGCCTGAGGCGCTTCGACAGCCGGCGCTTCGGTGACCAGCTCCTGCGGCGCAGGCTCGACGGCTGCTGGCGCGACAACTTCCGCAGCATCAACGACCACCGGCTCGGCGGCCGCGACCGGCTCGACGACCACAGGCTCAGCGGTAACCGGCTCCATGGTTGCCGGCTCGACGGTGACCGGCGCAGCGGTAACGGTTTCAACGACGGCAACCGGGGCCGCGACGGCCGCGACGGTTTCCACGACGTTGTCGTCCTGAACCTGAACCTCTTCCGGCTGCTGGTCCTGCGGACGAACCACCGGGTAGCGGATCCAGACTTTACCGGAAGCCATCTCCGGCGATGCGCAGGCCACGGTCAGCGGCATTGGCGACTGGGTCGGATAGCGTTCGTCACGATAGCGACGACGACGCTGACCGCTGACGCGCAGGTGACGCGGGGAACGACGTGAACGACGCGGCATACCGTTCGCTTCACGGAATTCGCCATTTTCGTCCTGGTCCGCCACGCTCTCCACGACTGCTGGCAGCTCGGCTTTCACCGGCTCGCTGCGCGGAGCGATAACTTCCGCCACTACGGCTTCTGGCTCGATCTCGGCAACCTGCTCAACGACAGCGGACTCGACGCGTACTTTCTGTGCCAGCTGGCGCGGTTTACGACGCGGCAGGGTCTGCACACGCTCTTCCTGTTCCGTCTCCTGCACTACCGGCTCTTCGCGTGTCTGCGCTTTGGCTTCCTGCTGCGCCTGACGTTTGTCGTCATTGCGGCGGCGGGTGCGTTCGCGGCGCGGCTGCTGCTCGTCACGTGATTTCGCTTTTTCCGCATCGTCACCTGAGGTCTGGCGAACATCGCGGGCTTCCACGTTTTGCGACGGCTTCTCGCGACGGTTGCGACGGTTCTCTTCACGCGATTCGCGCGGTTCACGGCCTTCGTTATTCTCGGCACGCGCGTCGCGGTTATCACGGTTGTCGCGGTTGTCGCGATTATCACGATTGTCGCGACGATCGTTGCGATCGCGGCGGTTGTTGGCGCGCGGTTTACGGCGCTCCTGCTGACGCTCCGGTTTTTCTTCCGCTTTCTTCTCGACCTGAACTTCAGCCGGTTTGGCCTCTTCGGCGCCAGAGAAGATATTCTTCAGCGCGCTGAAGAAGCGCGAGAGCAGGCCAGGCTGCGCCGGTGCGGCGGCCGCGACCGGGGTCGCTGCGGCGACAGGCGCGGCGGCTGGCTCTTCGAGCATCGGGGCCGGCGGCGCGTCAGGCATGACAAAAGCGGCGAGGGCCGGTTGTTCCGGACGTTTCCGTTCTGCCGGCTCATCGTCGCCCGGCAGCGCCATCTCTTCTTCATGCAGCTTCGGCAGCAGGTAGCTCAGCGTTGAGGTCTCTTCACCTTTGCGCACGCGCAGGACGGAGTAGTGCGGCGTCTGCATTTCGTCGTTTGGCACGATGATCACGCGCACATCGCCCTGACGGGATTCGATAGCGCTCACCGCGGCACGTTTTTCGTTCAGCAGATAGGAGGCGATCGGTACCGGAACGATGGCATGAACTTCTTTGGTGTTCTCTTTCAGCGCTTCTTCTTCAATCAGACGCAGAATAGAGAGCGACAGCGATTCGTTATCACGCACGGTGCCGGTGCCGGAGCAGCGCGGGCAGACGTGGTGGCTGGATTCGCCCAGCGACGGACTCAGGCGCTGGCGGGACATCTCCAGCAGGCCGAAGCGCGAGATATGGCTGATCTGAATGCGCGCCCGGTCCTGACGGACGGCTTCGCGCAGACGGTTCTCCACGGCGCGCTGGTGGCGAACCGGAGTCATATCGATAAAGTCGATAACGATCAGGCCGCCGAGGTCGCGCAGACGCAGCTGGCGGGCAATCTCGTCAGCCGCTTCGAGGTTGGTGTTGAATGCCGTCTCTTCGATATCGCCGCCGCGGGTAGCGCGGGCGGAGTTGATATCGATAGCGGTCAGCGCTTCAGTGCTGTCGATGACGATAGAACCACCGGACGGCAGACGGACTTCACGCTGGAAGGCGGATTCAATCTGGGATTCGATCTGGTAATGGCTGAACAGCGGGATTTCACCGGTGTACAGTTTGATTTTGCTGCTGAAATCCGGACGACCCAGCGCGGCGATATGCTGGCGCGCCAGCTCAAGCACTTTCGGGTTATCGATCAGGATTTCGCCGATATCCTGGCGCAGGTAGTCACGGAAGGCGCGGACAATAACGTTGCTTTCCTGGTGGATCAGGAACGGCGCCGGACGGCTTTCCGCGGCTTTCTGAATCGCTTCCCAGTGTTTCAGACGGAAGCTCAGGTCCCACTGCAGGGCTTCGGCGGATTTGCCGACGCCAGCGGTGCGAACGATAAGGCCCATGCCGTCCGGAAGCTCCAGGCTCGCCAGCGCTTCTTTCAGTTCGGTACGGTCGTCGCCCTCGATACGGCGGGAAATTCCCCCCGCGCGCGGGTTGTTCGGCATCAGTACCAGATAGCTGCCCGCCAGGCTGATAAAGGTGGTGAGCGCAGCGCCTTTGTTGCCGCGTTCTTCTTTATCAATCTGCACGATAACTTCCTGACCTTCACGCAGTACGTCTTTGATATTAGGACGACCATGCGCATTGTAGTTGGCGGGGAAGTATTCGCGGGCGATTTCTTTGAGGGGGAGGAAACCATGACGCTCGGCGCCGTAATCAACAAACGCGGCTTCAAGGCTGGGTTCAATGCGGGTGATCTTGCCTTTGTAGATGTTCGCTTTTTTCTGTTCGTGCCCGGGGCTTTCGATATCCAGGTCGTACAGGCGCTGCCCATCAACAAGGGCGACGCGCAACTCTTCCTGCTGAGTTGCGTTGATTAACATTCTTTTCATCGTAACTTACTCATTATTCTTACATTGACGACTAAGCTGCGGGCAGAGTAATGCCTTTCCGGGGGAAAACCGATGGCCTCGTGTCTGGTTCACGTCGCCAACCTCACGGTTGTCGCGCGCTTAAGAGGCGCAGAGTGTCGGTCGCCTGTGTTTCAAACGGAAACACAGCGCAATTATTCAGGGGAACAGCCTGGGATGTATCACCAGAGAATATTCCATTTATACTCGTCGTCTTTCGCGTTGCAGGCATGATGGCTTAACCTGCTCACCTCGATCGGCTGATCCAGATGAGCTCCCGGGAGTTCCGGAGTTGACGCCTTCCTGCGACTTGAAATCCATAGAGCCTGTACCGGTAAGGACTGCAACCCGCAGCCCGCTAACTGTCTGAAAGATCACAACGTCTTACGCCATTGCTGCGTGGGCGATCGGTCAGACAAAATTGGTCATTCCGCTAATGTCTTGTTCTAACAAGATGCAATACGGAAAACGGTCTCATTATTCCATTGCTAACCTTGTTATAGCAAGTTGACTTTCACCTTTTATCACCCGGTTACTCACAGTTTTATCACCTGCCCATACAGATTGTTCTAATAACAAACAATATGGCGGTCAGGCAAACCGTGAAAACAGGATAATGATAAATATAAGCATATAAAAATGAGTGGCGCTAATGCGTCCGGCTATTTAGAATCGCGCACCATGAAAACTGAGACCCCAACCGTAAAAATGGTTGCCATTGCTGCTGATGAAGCGGGGCAACGTATCGACAACTTTTTGCGTACGCAATTGAAAGGCGTACCGAAGAGCATGATTTATCGCATCCTGCGTAAAGGCGAGGTGCGGGTGAATAAAAAACGCGTGAAGCCGGAGTATAAGCTGGAAGCGGGCGATGAAGTCCGTATCCCGCCGGTGCGCGTGGCGGAGCGTGAAGAAGAGGCGGTATCGCCGCATCTACAGAAAGTCGCGGCGCTCTCTGAGGTGATCCTCTATGAAGACGATCATATTCTGGTCCTCAATAAGCCTTCCGGCACTGCGGTACATGGCGGCAGCGGCCTGAGCTTCGGGGTGATTGAAGGGTTGCGCGCCCTGCGCCCGGAGGCGCGCTTCCTTGAGCTGGTGCATCGACTCGACCGCGATACTTCAGGCGTGCTGCTGGTGGCGAAAAAGCGCTCGGCGCTGCGTTCGCTGCACGAGCAACTGCGCGATAAAGGCATGCAGAAAGACTATCTGGCGCTGGTGCGCGGCCAGTGGCAGTCGCATACCAAAGTAGTGCAGGCCCCGCTATTGAAGAACATTCTGCAGAGCGGGGAGCGAATTGTCCGCGTGAGTCAGGAAGGCAAGCCGTCAGAGACGCGCTTTAAAGTGGAAGAGCGTTATGAATTCGCCACGCTGGTGCGCTGCAGTCCGGTCACCGGGCGCACCCATCAGATTCGCGTTCATACCCAGTATGCCGGCCATCCTATCGCCTTTGACGACCGCTATGGCGACCGCGAATTTGATAAGCAACTCTCTGGTACCGGCTTAAACCGCCTGTTCCTCCACGCTGCTGCGCTGAAGTTTACCCACCCGGGGAGCGGGGAGGTGATGCGCGTTGAGGCGCCGCTGGATAACCAGCTGAAGCACTGTTTACAGGTGCTACGGAAGAGCAAATAAGCGCAACGGCGGAATCAGTTCCGCCGTTTTTTTTTGCCTTAGCCTAACAGCGGGTTGTCGTTTTCGCGGCGCAGCATCTGACACAGCGCGATTAAGGGTAACCCGACCAGCGTATTCGGGTCGCGGCCTTCCAGCCGTTCGAACAGCGTAATGCCTAACCCCTCGCTCTTGAAACTCCCGGCGCACTGCAGCGGGTTCTCTTTGCGCACATAGCCTTCGATCTCTTTATCGCTGAGATGGCGGAAGTGGACGTCAAAGGGCTCGCATTCGGTTTGCAGATGACCGCTGGCGGAGTTATACAGCGCCAGGCCGGTATAAAAGGTGACGATTGACCCGCTGGCCTTTCTCAACTGCCTGCGAGCATTTTCCTCGGTGTGCGGTTTACCGGTGATCTCACCGTCCAGTACGCAAACCTGATCGGAGCCTATAATAAGGTGATTGGGGTAGCGCGAGGCCAGGCTCTGCGCTTTGGCCTGCGCCAGCCGGGTGACAAGCTGACGCGCGGATTCTTCAGGACGGGGCGTTTCGTCGACGTCAGGCGCCGCGCATTCAAACGGTAATCCCAGTTTTTCCAGCAGCATGCGCCGCCAGGGAGAGGTTGACGCCAGGATAAGTTCAGACATATTTTTTCATCCACATATAGCGCTTCGCAGAGCATCATCTTAAACTATGCGCCGCAATGTGTGCGAATAAATGGCAAAAGGCAACCTGAGGCTGCCTTTTTCTTTGACTCTATGACATTACAAAGTTAATATGCGCGCCCTATGCAAAAGGTAAAATTACCCCTGACTCTTGATCCGGTACGCACGGCTCAAAAACGCCTTGATTACGAAGGCATCTATGCCCGCGATCAGGTTGAACGTGTAGCCGATTCTGTAGTCAGCGTGGACAGTGATGTGGAATGCAGCATGTCGTTCGCTATCGATAACCAGCGTCTCGCCGTCATTACAGGCGATGCGAAGGTAACGGTAACCCTCGAATGCCAGCGTTGCGGGAAACCGTTCTCCCATCACGTCCACACCACGTATTGTTTTAGCCCCGTCAGAAATGACGAACAGGCCGAAGCACTACCGGAAGCGTATGAGCCGATTGAGGTTAACGAATTCGGTGAAATCGACCTGCAGGCAATGGTCGAGGATGAAATTATCCTCTCCCTGCCCGTAGTTCCGGTGCATGATTCTGAACACTGTGAAGTGTCCGACGCGGACATGGTCTTTGGCGAACTGCCTGAAGAGGCACAAAAACCAAACCCATTTGCCGTATTAGCCAGCTTAAAGCGTAAGTAATTGAGGAGTAAGGTCCATGGCCGTACAACAGAATAAACCAACCCGTTCCAAACGTGGCATGCGTCGTTCCCATGACGCGCTGACCGCAGTCACCAGCCTGTCTGTAGACAAAACTTCTGGTGAGAAACACCTGCGTCACCACATCACTGCCGACGGTTTCTACCGCGGTCGCAAGGTTATCGCTAAGTAATCACGCGATACTCGCAGGATTTCCCGTTGCAGGCCATGGCGGGCGTGTGCGTACCTGGACACTCGGTTAACCCGGTAACCAGAAGCGTCAATGCCCGGATTGTTGCGTCTGCAGCGTGAAAATTCGCGGGTGCCAGCGTGATGAAGCTTAGTGAGGACTCCCCGGGCAACTGGGGAATCACCGAACCGGGCAGCGACGATACCTTGACACGTCTAACCCTGGCGTTAGATGTCATGGGGGGCGATTTCGGCCCATCCGTGACAGTGCCTGCAGCACTGCAGGCACTGAACTCTAATTCGCAACTCACACTTCTTTTAGTCGGCGATCCCGACGCCATCACGCCATTACTCGCCAAAGCTGACTTCGAACAACGTTCGCGTCTGCAGATTATTCCTGCGCAGTCAGTTATTGCCAGTGATGCGCGACCCGCACAGGCTATCCGCAGCAGTCGCGGAAGCTCAATGCGCGTGGCGCTGGAGCTTGTGAAAGAAGGGCGGGCGGAAGCCTGCGTTAGCGCCGGCAACACCGGCGCGCTGATGGGCCTGGCGAAACTGCTGCTCAAACCGATTGAAGGTATTGAGCGGCCGGCGCTGGTGACGGTTCTGCCACACCAGCAGAAGGGCAAAACCGTGGTGCTGGATCTCGGCGCCAACGTCGACTGCGACAGCACGATGCTGGTGCAGTTCGCGGTGATGGGCGCGGTGCTGGCGGAAGAGGTGGTCGGCATTGCCAATCCACGCGTCGCCTTGCTGAACATCGGCGAAGAAGAGATGAAAGGCCTCAGCAGCATCCGCGATGCTGCCGCAGTGCTCAAAACGCTGCCTTCCCTCAACTACATCGGCTATCTTGAAGCCAATGAACTGTTGACCGGAAAAACCGATGTGCTGGTTTGTGACGGATTCACGGGCAACGTCACATTAAAAACCATGGAAGGTGTTGTCAGAATGTTCCTTTCACTGCTGAAATCTCAGGGAGAGGGCAAAAAACGGTCGTGGTGGCTGCTGTTACTAAAACGTTGGTTACAAAAAAGCCTGGCGAGGCGATTCAGTCACCTCAACCCCGACCAGTATAATGGCGCCTGTCTGTTAGGATTGCGCGGTTCCGTGATCAAGAGTCATGGTGCTGCCAATCAGCGCGCCTTTAGCGTCGCGATAGAGCAGGCAGTGCAGGCGGTGCAGCGGCAAATTCCTCAACGGATCGCCGCGCGCCTGGAATCTTTATACCCAGCTGGTTTCGAGCTGCCGGAAAGCGACAGTGACGTGAACGCCCGACAGCAAAGCGGGACGAATGGACACCACTGACGCCGCGGCGGTTGAACGAGGCGGGTATATTACCCAAGAGTGACTGAGCGTACATGTATACGAAGATTATTGGTACCGGCAGCTATCTGCCCGAGCAAGTGCGTACAAACGCCGACCTGGAAAAAATGGTAGAGACCTCTGACGAGTGGATTGTCACCCGCACAGGTATCCGTGAGCGTCGTATTGCCGCAGCGCATGAAACAGTTGCTACGATGGGCTTTGAAGCCGCAAAGCAGGCGCTGGCGATGGCGGGCGTGTCCGCGGAGCAAATTGGTCTGATCATCGTTGCGACCACTTCCGGCACGCACGCGTTTCCGAGTTCGGCTTGCCAGATTCAGTCTATGCTGGGCGTCAAAGGCTGCCCGGCGTTTGACGTCGCGGCCGCCTGCGCCGGTTTCACCTATGCGCTGAGCGTCGCCGATCAGTATGTGAAAAACGGCGCGGTGGATTATGCGCTGGTCGTTGGCGCTGATGTGCTGGCGCGCACCTGCGATCCCGCCGATCGCGGGACGATTATTATTTTCGGCGATGGCGCCGGCGCGGTGGTGCTGGGCGCCTCCGAAGAGCCTGGCATTATCTCGACGCATCTGCATGCTGACGGTAGCTATGGCGAACTGCTGACCCTGCCGAACGCCGATCGCGTCGATCCGGAAAATCCGATCTATCTGACGATGGCCGGTAATGAAGTCTTCAAAGTGGCGGTCACCGAGTTAGCGCATATCGTTGATGAGACGCTGGCCGCGAATAATCTTGAACGTTCAGCGCTGGACTGGCTGGTGCCGCATCAGGCAAACCTGCGGATCATCAGCGCGACGGCGAAGAAACTGGGCATGTCGATGGATAACGTCGTAGTGACCCTCGACCGCCATGGCAACACCTCCGCGGCGTCAGTCCCTTGCGCGCTGGATGAGGCCGTCCGCGATGGCCGCATTCAACGTGGGCAGCTGATTTTGCTGGAAGCCTTTGGTGGCGGTTTCACCTGGGGTTCCGCGCTGGTTCGTTTTTAGTATAAGGATTTAAACATGACGCAATTTGCTTTTGTGTTCCCGGGACAGGGCTCTCAGGCCGTAGGCATGCTGGCCGATATGGCGGCGACCTGGCCGGTCATTGAAGAGACCTTCGGTGAAGCTTCCGCAGCGTTGGGTTACGATCTGTGGGCGCTGACGCAACAGGGCCCGGCAGAAGAACTGAATAAGACCTGGCAGACCCAGCCGGCGCTGCTGACCGCCTCCGTGGCGCTGTACCGCGTCTGGCAGCAGCAGGGCGGCAAAGCGCCGGCGCTGTTGGCAGGCCACAGCCTTGGCGAATACTCCGCGCTGGTTTGCGCGGGCGTTATCGCTTTCGCTGATGCCGTTCGCCTGGTTGAACTGCGCGGCAAATTCATGCAGGAAGCCGTACCGGAAGGTACCGGCGCCATGTCAGCGATTATCGGTCTGGACGACGCGGCTATCGCCAAAGCCTGTGAAGACTCGGCCGAAGGGCAGGTCGTCTCTCCGGTGAACTACAATTCCCCGGGACAGGTGGTTATCGCCGGTCACAAAGAGGCCGTCGAACGCGCAGGCGCCGCCTGTAAAGCCGCGGGCGCTAAACGCGCGCTGCCGCTGCCGGTGAGCGTGCCCTCCCACTGTGCGCTGATGAAGCCCGCTGCGGAAAAACTGGCGCTTGAGCTGCAGAACATCACCTTCAACGCGCCGACGATTCCGGTGGTAAATAACGTCGACGTGAAGTGCGAAACCGCGCCGGACGCCATTCGCGACGCGCTGGTACGCCAGCTGTATAGCCCGGTTCAGTGGACCAAAACCGTTGAGTTTATGGCTGCTCAGGGCGTCACGCATCTGTATGAGGTTGGCCCGGGTAAAGTCCTCACCGGCCTGACCAAACGTATTGTTGACACCCTGACCGCTTCCGCGCTTAACGAGCCGGCGGCGATGTCTGCGGCGCTTGAGCAATAAAAGAGGAAAACCATGAGTTTTGAAGGAAAAATCGCGCTGGTTACCGGTGCAAGCCGCGGTATTGGCCGCGCCATCGCTGAAACGCTCGTCGCCCGCGGCGCGAAAGTTATCGGTACTGCGACCAGCGAAAGCGGCGCGCAGGCGATCAGCGACTATTTAGGCGCCAACGGTAAAGGTCTGATGTTGAATGTGACCGACCCGGCATCTATTGAATCTGTTCTGGAAAATGTGCGCGCAGAGTTTGGCGAAGTGGATATCCTGGTGAATAATGCCGGGATCACTCGCGACAACCTGTTAATGCGCATGAAAGATGACGAGTGGAACGATATTATCGAAACCAACCTGTCATCGGTTTTCCGTCTGTCAAAAGCGGTAATGCGCGCTATGATGAAAAAGCGTCATGGACGTATTATCACTATCGGTTCTGTGGTTGGTACCATGGGAAATGCGGGTCAGGCCAACTACGCTGCGGCGAAAGCGGGTCTGATCGGCTTCAGTAAATCACTGGCGCGTGAAGTTGCGTCACGCGGTATTACTGTAAACGTTGTTGCTCCGGGCTTTATTGAAACGGACATGACGCGTGCGCTGACCGATGAGCAGCGTGCGGGTACGCTGGCGGCAGTTCCTGCGGGGCGCCTTGGCACCCCAAATGAAATCGCCAGCGCGGTGGCATTTTTAGCCTCTGACGAAGCAAGTTACATCACTGGTGAAACCCTGCACGTCAACGGCGGAATGTACATGGTCTGACCGAGATTTGTGCAAAACGTTCAGGAACCGCGCACTTCGCACGGTTCTGTGTGCGGTTTTGTGCGAAAAGATTTGCGTTCTTAGGGCAAACGGCCTCAAAATAGCGCAAAATCGTGGTAAGACCTGCCGGGATTTAGTTGCAAATTTTTCAACATTTTATACACTACGAAAACCATCGCGAAAGCGAGTTTTGATAGGAAATTTAAGAGTATGAGCACTATCGAAGAACGCGTTAAGAAAATTATCGGCGAGCAGCTGGGCGTTAAGCAGGAAGAAGTTACCAACAATGCTTCCTTCGTTGAAGACCTGGGCGCTGATTCTCTTGACACCGTTGAGCTGGTAATGGCTCTGGAAGAAGAGTTTGATACTGAGATTCCGGACGAAGAAGCTGAGAAAATCACCACCGTTCAGGCTGCCATTGATTACATCAACGGCCACCAGGCGTAAGTGAACATCTCCAGGCGGTCATTCGACCGCCTGAGTTTTATCTTTTTTTTGTCCCACAAGAATCTATTTTCCCTCCCTGGAGGACAAACGTGTCTAAGCGTCGTGTAGTTGTGACCGGACTGGGCATGTTGTCTCCTGTCGGCAATACCGTAGAGTCTACCTGGAAAGCTCTCCTTGCCGGTCAGAGTGGCATCAGCCTGATCGACCATTTCGATACTAGCGCCTATGCAACGAAATTTGCTGGCTTAGTAAAGGATTTTAACTGTGATGACATCATCTCGCGCAAAGAGCAGCGCAAGATGGATGCCTTCATTCAATATGGAATTGTCGCTGGCGTTCAGGCCATGCAGGATTCTGGCCTTGAAGTGACGGAAGAGAATGCTACCCGTATTGGCGCCGCGATCGGCTCCGGTATTGGCGGCCTCGGCTTGATCGAAGAAAACCACAGTTCGCTGGTCAACGGCGGACCGCGTAAGATCAGCCCATTCTTCGTTCCCTCCACAATTGTTAACATGGTGGCCGGGCATCTGACCATCATGTTTGGTCTGCGTGGACCAAGTATCTCCATCGCGACCGCCTGTACTTCAGGCGTGCACAACATCGGTCAGGCTGCGCGCATCATCGCCTATGGCGACGCCGATGCGATGGTGGCAGGCGGTGCGGAAAAAGCCAGTACCCCGCTTGGCGTGGGCGGCTTTGGCGCAGCGCGGGCGCTCTCCACGCGCAATGACAACCCGCAGGCGGCAAGCCGTCCGTGGGATAAAGATCGCGACGGCTTCGTGCTGGGCGACGGCGCGGGCATGGTGGTGCTGGAAGAGTACGAGCATGCGAAAAAACGCGGCGCGAAAATCTACGCCGAGATCGTCGGCTTCGGCATGAGCAGCGATGCTTACCACATGACGTCACCGCCGGAAGATGGCGCGGGCGCCGCGCTGGCGATGGTGAATGCCATTCGCGATGCGGGTATCGAACCGGGCCAGATCGGCTACGTCAATGCCCACGGCACCTCGACGCCGGCTGGCGATAAAGCGGAAGCGCAGGCGGTTAAGTCTGTCTTCGGCGATGCGGCGAGCCGCGTACTGGTGAGCTCCACCAAATCCATGACCGGGCATCTGCTGGGCGCGGCAGGGGCGGTAGAGTCGATTTACTCTATCCTGGCGCTGCGCGATCAGGCGGTTCCGCCGACGATCAACCTCGACAACCCGGATGAGGGCTGCGACCTCGACTTCGTTCCGCACGAAGCGCGTCAGGTTTCCGGTATGGAGTACACCCTGTGCAACTCCTTCGGCTTCGGCGGCACTAACGGTTCGCTGATCTTCAAAAAAGTGTGACAGGGCTTGCCCCGGTACTGCTTTAACAAAAGGCCCGTTCGTCGGGCCTTTTTTATTCGGCTTTCTCCGCTTGTCCTCTGCTCCGTGTCCTGAGACACTCACCGACCTGTGAAAAGGAGTCCTTTATGTTCTTGATAAATGGCGTTGAACAGGACACGCTGGCGGCGAACGATCGCGCCGTCCAGTTTGGCGACGGTTGTTTTACCACCGCCCGTATACAGCACGGGCAGGTTGCGTTACTGGACGCCCATCTGCAGCGTTTGCAGACGACCTGCGAAAAATTACGCATCCCATTTGACGACTGGCTGACGTTGAGCGACGAGATGCAGCGTCTGGCTCGGCCGCACGCCCAGGGCGTGCTTAAGGTGGTCCTCACCCGCGGCGTCGGGGGGAGGGGATACAGCACGGCGGGCTGCGCGTCGCCCACCCGCATTCTGAGCGTCTCTTCGCTTCCGGCGCACTACGCGCGCTGGCGGGAGGAGGGCATTACCCTGACCCGAAGCCCGGTGACCCTGGGGCGCAACCCCTGTCTGGCCGGTCTGAAGCATCTTAACCGTCTGGAGCAGGTGCTGATCCGCTCTCATCTTGAACAGACGGACGCCGATGAGGCGCTGGTCCTTGACAGTGACGGGTGGCTTACGGAATGCTGTGCCGCGAATTTATTCTGGCGTCAGGGACGGGATGTCTTTACTCCGCGACTCGATTATGCCGGGGTCAACGGCATAATGCGGCAGCGTTGTATCGCGCAGCTGGCACCATCGACGTTTCGCGTTGTCGAAGTGACAGCGCGTCCCGAGACGTTGCGGGAGGCCGATGAAGTGCTGATCTGCAATGCGCTTATGCCGCTGGTGCCGGTTCGTCGCTGGGAGGAGACCGTCTGGTCCTCTCGCGAGCTTTACCATTTTTTAGCCCCTTTGTGTGAGCTGTCTGGTTAGTATGAAGAAAATGTTACGTTTTATCCTGTTGCTGGTCGTGCTGTTGGGCATCGCCGCGGCGGCAGGAATGTGGAAGGTACGCCAGCTGGCGGACAGCAAGCTGCTGATTAAAGAAGAGACCATCTTTACCCTCGAAGCCGGCACCGGCCGGCTGGCGCTGGGGCAGGATCTCTATCGCGAGAAGGTGATCAATCGTCCGCGCGTGTTCCAGTGGCTGCTGCGGATGGAGCCTGAGCTGTCTCACTTCAAGGCCGGGACCTATCGCTTCACGCCGCAAATGACGGTACGCGAAATGCTGCAGCTGCTGGCCAGCGGCAAAGAGGCGCAGTTTCCGCTGCGCTTTGTCGAAGGCATGCGCGTCAGCGACTACCTTCGTCAGCTGCGCGATGCCCCCTACGTGAAGCACACGCTTGAAGACGATAGCTACGCGACGGTGGCTAAGGCTCTAGGTCTTGACCACGCCGACTGGGTGGAAGGTTGGTTCTGGCCGGATACCTGGATGTACACCGCCAATACCAGCGACATCGCCATCCTCAAGCGCGCGCATCAGAAAATGGTCACCGAAGTGGCGAAGGTCTGGGAAGGACGGATGGATAATCTGCCCTATGACGATCAGAATCAGCTGTTGACCATGGCCTCGATTATTGAGAAAGAGACCGCGGTGGCGGAAGAGCGCGATCGCGTCGCGTCGGTGTTTATCAACCGCCTGCGCATCGGCATGCGTTTACAGACTGATCCAACGGTGATCTACGGGATGGGAGAAGGGTATAATGGTAAGTTAACGCGTAAGGATCTGGAGACGCCGACCGCGTACAATACTTATACCATCAGCGGCCTGCCGCCAGGCCCTATTGCGGTGCCGGGCGAAGCGTCGCTGAAGGCGGCCGCCCATCCGGCGAAAACGCCATACCTCTATTTTGTCGCCGACGGGAAAGGGGGCCATACGTTTACCACAAACCTGGTCAGCCATAACCGCGCGGTGCAGGACTATCTGAAAGTACTTAAGGAAAAAAATGCGCAGTAACTATATCGTCATCGAGGGGCTGGAGGGCGCCGGGAAGACCACCGCACGTCAACTGGTGGTGGAGACGCTGCAGTCGGCAGGTATTCACGATATGGTGTTTACCCGTGAGCCGGGGGGCACAATCCTTGCCGAAAAACTGCGTAGCCTGGTGCTGGATATCCAGTCCACGGGCGATGAAGTGATTAACGATAAAGCGGAAGTGCTGATGTTTTACGCGGCGCGCGTCCAGCTGGTGGAGACCGTGATTAAGCCAGCTCTGGCTCGCGGCCAGTGGGTGATCGGCGATCGTCACGATCTCTCCACTCAGGCCTATCAGGGCGGCGGCAGGGGGATTGACCGCACGATGCTGGCGACGCTGCGTGACGCCGTTCTCGGCGATTTTCGACCTAATTTGACGCTGTACCTCGACGTCACGCCGGAAGTGGGCCTGCGGCGCGCCCGCGCCCGCGGAGAACTGGATCGCATTGAGCAGGAGTCCATGAACTTCTTCAATCGTACCCGCGCGCGCTACCTTGAGCTGGCCGCGGCGGATCCTTCTATCCGCACGGTGGACGCGACGCAGCCGTTGGATGCCGTCGCGCGCGATATTCGCGCCACGATCGTCCAGTGGATGGCGGAGCAACCGGCATGAAATGGTATCCGTGGCTGCGCCCCTCGTTCGAGCAACTGGTCGGTAGCTATCAGGCCGGACGAGGCCACCACGCCTTACTGTTACAATCCCTGAACGGGATGGGCGGCGAGGCGTTGATGTATGCGCTGTGCCGCTTCCTGATGTGCCGCCAGCCCGAAGGGCATAAAAGCTGCGGTCACTGCCACAGCTGCCAGCTGATGCAGGCCGGTACGCACCCTGATTACTACCCGCTGAGCCCCGAGAAAGGCAAGAGCGCGCTGGGTATTGACGCGGTGCGCGATGTCAACGACAAGCTCTATGAGCGCGCGCGCCTCGGTGGGGCGAAGGTGGTATGGATTAGCGATGCCGCCTTGCTGACCGATGCCGCCGCCAACGCGTTGCTGAAAACGCTGGAGGAGCCGCCGGAAAATACCTGGTTCTTTCTCGCCTGCGAGGAGCCGGCGCGTCTGCTGACCACTCTGCGCAGTCGCTGCCGCCTGCACCACCTGTCGCCGCCGACGGAATCTTATGCCCTGGCCTGGCTGGAGCGTGAGGTGAAACTGCCGCAGGAGGCGCTGCTGACCGCGTTACGTCTGTGCGCCAGCGCGCCGGCCGCCGCGCTTGAGCTGCTTAAGGAGCCGCAGTGGACGGCGCGACAGCAGCTGTGTCAGGCGCTGGCGACCACGCTGGCGAGCGGTGACTGGCTGGCGCTGCTGCCAATACTCAATCATGAACAGGCGGCGGTTCGCCTGCACTGGCTGGCATCGCTGCTGGTCGATGCGCAAAAACGACAGCAGGGAATTGCCCTGGTGAGTAATCCGGATGTCTGGCCGCTGCTGGAGCAGTTGGCGCATAGTCTGCCCGCCTCCCGGCTGCAGGCGATTGCCCATGACGTCTGTACCTGCCGCGAGCAATTGCTGAACGTCGTCGGCGTCAACCGCGAACTGCTGCTCACCGAGCGCCTGCTGCGCTGGGAACATTACCTGCAACCCGGGACGGTTTTACCCGTCTCCCACCTCTGAGTGAGACATTATGTTTTTAGTCGACTCCCACTGCCATCTTGATGGTCTGGATTATCAAACTCTGCACAAAAACGTCGATGACGTGCTGGCAAAAGCGGCCGCGCGCGATGTGAAATTTTGCCTGGCGGTCGCCACGACGCTGCCTGGCTACCGCAGTATGCGCGAGCTGGTAGGGAGGCGTGACAATGTCGTTTTCTCCTGTGGCGTGCACCCGTTAAACCAGGACGAGCCCTACGAGGTGGAGACGCTGCGCACGCTGGCGGCGGAAGAGGGCGTCGTCGCGATGGGAGAGACCGGGCTGGATTATTTTTATACCCCGGAAACCAAAGCCCAGCAGCAAACCTCATTCCGTGACCATATCCGCATCGGCCGGGAGCTGAATAAGCCCGTGATCGTGCATACCCGTGACGCTCGCGCCGATACCCTGGCCATTTTACGTGAAGAAAAGGTGACGGATTGCGGAGGCGTACTACACTGTTTCACTGAGGACAGGGAGACGGCGGGTAAGCTGCTCGACATGGGGTTCTATATCTCGTTTTCCGGTATCGTCACTTTCCGTAACGCCGAGCAACTGCGCGATGCGGCGCGCTATGTTCCGCTGGATCGTCTGCTGGTGGAGACCGATTCGCCGTACCTGGCGCCGGTACCCCATCGCGGCAAAGAGAACCAGCCGGCGATGGTTCGTGACGTTGCTGAATACATGGCGGTACTGAAGGGTGTGTCGCTGGAGCAACTGGCTCAGCAGACCACCGACAATTTTGCCACGCTGTTCCACATTGACCCCGCCCGCTTGCAACCTGCTTGATCTGCTTATTATTTTAAGGCTCGTAATTAATAGCCAAAGCGAGTAAAGTTCACCGCCACAAAAGTGGCGGTGAAGGTTTTTTGGCAACATCTGGATACAACTTATGTAAGCTGATGTAAATTTTTACCGGAAGGCTGATTGAAACGTGATAGCCGTCAAACAATCATCCCGTTAATTATTTTACTCTGTGTAATAAATAAAGGGCGCTTAGATGTCCTGTCCACGGCGCGGTTCTCCCCCCGGGCCAATGCGTGAAAACGTAAAAAAGTACCAAATACTCAGGAGCACTCTCAATTATGTTTAAGAATGCATTTGCTAACCTGCAGAAGGTCGGTAAATCGCTGATGCTGCCGGTATCCGTACTGCCTATCGCAGGTATCCTGCTGGGCGTCGGTTCCGCAAACTTCAGCTGGCTGCCAGCCGTGGTCTCCCACGTCATGGCAGAAGCAGGCGGTTCTGTTTTCGCCAACATGCCGCTGATCTTCGCTATCGGTGTGGCCCTCGGCTTCACCAATAACGACGGTGTATCCGCACTGGCTGCAGTCGTAGCTTACGGCATCATGGTGAAAACCATGGCGGTGGTTGCGCCGCTGGTGCTGCATTTACCTGCTGACGAGATTGCGGCAAAACACCTGGCTGATACCGGCGTGCTTGGCGGTATTATCTCCGGTGCTATCGCCGCGTACATGTTCAACCGCTTCTATCGCATCAAGCTGCCAGAATATCTCGGCTTCTTTGCGGGCAAGCGCTTTGTACCGATTATCTCTGGTCTGGCCGCTATCTTCACCGGCGTGATCCTCTCCTTCATTTGGCCGCCGATCGGTTCCGCGATCCAGACCTTCTCCCAGTGGGCTGCTTATCAGAACCCGGTGGTGGCGTTTGGTATCTACGGTTTCATCGAGCGTTGCCTGGTGCCGTTTGGTCTGCACCATATCTGGAACGTTCCTTTCCAGATGCAGATCGGCGAATACACCAACGCGGCGGGTCAGGTATTCCACGGCGATATCCCGCGCTACATGGCAGGCGACCCGACTGCGGGCAAACTGTCTGGCGGCTTCCTGTTCAAAATGTACGGTCTGCCGGCAGCGGCTATCGCGATTTGGCACTCTGCTAAACCGGAAAACCGCGCCAAAGTAGGCGGTATCATGATCTCCGCCGCGCTGACCTCGTTCCTGACCGGTATCACCGAGCCGATCGAGTTCTCGTTCATGTTCGTGGCGCCGATCCTGTACGTTATCCATGCCATCCTGGCGGGTCTGGCGTTCCCGATCTGTATCCTGCTGGGTATGCGTGACGGTACCTCGTTCTCTCACGGCCTGATCGACTTTATCGTGCTGTCCGGTAACAGCAGCAAGCTGTGGCTGTTCCCGATCGTCGGTATCTGCTATGCGATCGTGTACTACGTCATTTTCCGCGTGCTGATTAAAGCCCTGGATCTGAAAACCCCGGGTCGTGAAGACACCACCGAAGAGAGCAAAGCTGGCGCAACCAGCGAGATGGCTCCGGCTCTGGTCGCCGCTTTCGGCGGTAAAGAGAACATCACCAACCTCGACGCATGTATTACTCGTCTGCGTGTTAGCGTGGCGGATGTAGCGAAAGTTGACCAGGCTGGCCTGAAAAAACTGGGCGCCGCTGGCGTGGTAGTGGCAGGTTCTGGCGTACAGGCCATCTTCGGTACCAAGTCCGATAACCTGAAAACTGAAATGGATGAGTACATCCGTAACAGTTAAGACGTAGTATCGGGGAGACTAAGGCAGCCAACTGGCTGCCTTTTTTACGTCACCAGATCGGCCTTCCAGAGGCGATAACCCCGCAAACTGTCCGCCAAATGCTTATTCCCTCAGCAGCTAAGTCTATAGTTGAATAAGAAAAAGAGCTTTCAGGTTGAAAGAGAGGGAGGATG
The DNA here is from genome assembly GCF_040062505.1 of Klebsiella sp. JN_Kp127. Lineage (NCBI taxonomy): Bacteria > Pseudomonadati > Pseudomonadota > Gammaproteobacteria > Enterobacterales > Enterobacteriaceae > Klebsiella > Klebsiella sp. JN_Kp127. The sequence continues at coordinate 29,654 of NZ_JBEAHS010000046.1, read as the reverse complement.
TCGCTCATACTCTTACCGTAACCTGTGCGTCCGCGTTTATCTGCAGAAGCAGGCCAGCGTACGGGATAAAACTAATAAGGAATCAGTCATGGCAGAAGAAACGATTTTCAGCAAAATCATTCGCCGGGAGATCCCGTCGGATATGGTTTATCAGGATGAGCTTGTGACCGCTTTTCGCGACATCTCCCCGCAGGCGCCCACCCACATTCTGATTGTCCCGAACGTTCTGATTCCTACCGTAAATGACGTTACCACTGAACATGAACTGGCCCTGGGCCGGATGATGACCGTCGCGGCGAAGATTGCCCGCGATGAAGGCCTCGCCGACGATGGCTACCGGTTGATCGTCAACTGCAACCGTCACGGCGGCCAGGAAGTTTACCATATCCATATGCATCTGCTGGGCGGTCGTCCGCTGGGTCCGATGCTGGCGCACAAAGGCTAACGTCATGCTCAGGACCCTTTTGGGCGCGTGTCTGGCGGCGGGGCTGCTAGCCGGATGTAGTTCACATCCGGAGATCCCGGTTTCTGACCAGCAGGCGCTGGTGATGGAGTCGAGCGTGCTGGCCGCCGGGATCAGCGCCAGCGAGCCTGTCGTCGTGGCGACGGAGATCCAGGCCACCGCCTCCTCTACGCTGTATAACGAGCGCCAACAGCCGGTCACCGTGCATTATCGTTTTTTCTGGTATGACGCCCGAGGGCTGGAGATGCACCCTCTGGAGGCGCCGCGCACCATCGTGGTTCCGGCTCGCTCCTCGGTGACGTTGTATGGCAGCGCCAATATCCTGGGGGCGCATAAGGCCCGCCTTTATCTTTATCTGTAAGGGGTAATTATAATGATGAAAATGTGTCGCTATGCGTTAATCACAGCACTGGCGATATTCCTCGCAGGCTGTGCGGGGCTGCGTGAGCAGCCCGCGCCGGTAGAAGAGGCCAAACCGCAGCCGCAGCAGCCTGCGCAGCCGCAGCCCACGGTGCCGACGGTACCGGCGGTGCCATCCGTCCCGTCGCAGCCAGGACCGATTGAGCATCAGGATCAGCAGTCGGGTCAGCCGGCGCCGCGCGTGCGTCATTATGACTGGAACGGCGCGGTGCAGCCGATGGTGGGACAGATGCTGCAGGCGGGCGGGGTCAATGCCGGCAGTATTCTGCTGGTTGACAGCGTGAACAACCGCACCAACGGTTCGCTGAATGCCGGAGAAGCTACCACCGCGTTACGCAACGCGCTGGCGGGCAACGGCAAATTTACCCTTGTTTCACCGCAGCAGCTGGCGGTCGCCAAGCAGCAGCTGGGCCTGTCGCCGCAGGACAGCCTCGGCAGCCGCAGCAAAGCCATGGGCATCGCCCGCAATGTGGGCGCGCAGTATGTGCTTTACTCCAATGCCACCGGCAACGTCAACGCGCCTGAGCTGAAGATGCAGTTGATGCTGGTGCAAACCGGCGAGATTATCTGGTCAGGTAAAGGTGCTGTTCAGCAACAATAAGCTAACGCGCGACGAGCTCTTGTCGCGCTTCTTTCCCCACTATCATCCTGTCGCCTCGCTGAGCCAGACCGGCCTCAGCGGCGGCAGTGTGATTATCAGCGACGGCGACCGGCGACGAGTGCTGCGTCAGCCGCACGACCCGTCTGCCGCTGCCTGTTATTTTCGCCGTCAGTATCGCGCGCTGCGCCGGCTGCCTGCCAGGCTGGCGCCCAACCCCCTGTTTTACTCGCCCTGCTGGATGGTGGTGGAGTATTGCGCGGGTGAGGTGAAAAGCGAGTTACCTGACTGCCCGCAGCTGTCTGCCTTATTGTATGATTTGCATCAGCAACCGCGGTTTGGCTGGCGTGTGAGTCTCGGGCCGCTGCTGGCGCAGTACTGGCAGAGGAGCGATCCGGCCCGGCGCACGCCGCGCTGGCTACGCTGGCATCAGCGGCTGTGCCGCCGGGGCGAGCCTCGTCCTCTGCGCCTGGCGCCGCTGCATATGGACGTCCATGCCGGCAATATTATCCACAGCGACGCCGGTCTGAAGCTGATCGACTGGGAATATGCCGGCGATGGCGATATCGCGCTGGAGCTGGCCGCCGTATGGATCGCCCCGGGCGAGCGCCGCCAGCTGGTGACGGCGTATGCCCGGCGGGCGGCCATCGACCCGCAGCAGCTATGGCGGCAGGTGGCGCGCTGGCGTCCGTGGGTACTGCTGCTGATGGCGGGCTGGTATGAAATGCGCTGGCGGCAGAGCGGGGATCGGCAATTTATCACGCTGGCAGATGAAACATGGTGTCAGTTAGACAACGAACGCAAAGGATAAGAGAGGTCAGTGTGGGCCCAGTGATGTTGGATGTTGAAGGGTATGAACTGGATGCGGAAGAGCGAGAGATTCTGGCGCATCCGCTGGTGGGAGGGTTGATCCTCTTCACCCGAAATTATCACGATCCGGCGCAGCTGCGGGAGCTGGTGCGCCAGATCCGCGAAGCCTCCCGTAACCATCTGGTGGTGGCGGTCGATCAGGAAGGGGGACGCGTTCAGCGTTTCCGCGAAGGCTTTACCCGTTTACCGGCGGCCCAGTCTTTCGCCGCGCTGCTGGGGATGGAAGAGGGCGGCAAACTGGCCGCCGAGGCTGGCTGGCTGATGGCCAGCGAAATGATCGCCATGGACATCGATATTAGCTTTGCGCCGGTGCTGGACGTCGGCCATATCAGCGCCGCGATCGGCGAACGTTCTTATCATGAAGATCCGCAGAAAGCGCTGACGATGGCGCGTCACTTCATTGACGGCATGCACGCTGCGGGCATGAAAACCACCGGCAAACACTTCCCGGGACACGGGGCGGTGACTGCCGATTCGCACAAAGAAACCCCGTTCGATCCGCGTCCGGCATCGGTTATCCGCGACCACGATATGGCGATATTCAAAAGCCTTATCGCCGAGCAGCGTCTGGATGCCATTATGCCGGCGCATGTGATTTATCCGGAGCTCGATCCGCGCCCGGCCAGCGGTTCAGCGTACTGGTTGAAGACGGTGCTGCGCGGAGAGCTGGGCTTCGACGGGGTGATTTTCTCCGACGATCTGTCGATGGAAGGGGCGGCGATCATGGGCAGCTATGCCGAACGCGGCCAGGCATCGCTCGACGCCGGTTGCGATATGATACTGGTCTGCAATAATCGTAAGGGCGCGGTCAGTGTGCTGGATAACCTGTCGCCGATCAAAGCAGAGCGTGTTACGAAATTGTATCATAAAGGTTCCTTTTCCCGTCAGGAGTTAAGGGATTCAGCCCGTTGGAAAACGGTGAGTGCCCAGCTGGAGCAGCTTCATGCGCGCTGGCAAGAGGCGAAGTCCGCGTAACGCTCTGCGGGGCGTTGTTGTCTGGTGAGGATGCGATGATTATCTATTTACACGGTTTTGACTCGAACAGCCCCGGTAACCACGAGAAGGTGATGCAGTTGCAGTTTATTGACCCTGACGTGCGGTTGATAAGCTACAGCACGCGCCACCCCAAGCACGACATGCAGCATTTGCTGAAAGAGGTCGATAAAATGCTGCAGCTTACCGCCGATGACCGGCCGCTGATCTGCGGCGTTGGACTCGGCGGTTACTGGGCTGAGCGGATTGGTTTCCTGTGCGATATTCGTCAGGCGGTGTTCAATCCGAACCTGTTTCCGCATGAGAATATGGAAGGCAAAATCGACCGACCGGAAGAGTATGCTGACATCGCCACCAAGTGCGTGACCAACTTTCGCGAGAAGAACCGCGATCGCTGCCTGGTGGTGCTTTCCCGGCAGGACGAAGCGCTGGACAGCCAGCGTTCCGCCGACCTTCTGCACCACTATTATGAAATTATCTGGGATGAAGAGCAGACCCATAAGTTTAAAAACATCTCGCCGCACCTGCAGCGGCTGAAAGCGTTTAAAACCCTCGGTTAAGCCTTTTTCCCCTGTCTCCAAACCCGCGCCGGGTTCACCGCGCGGGTTTTTTCATGTCTACACTTATTGGTTTCGCTGAAAAAATACGCGACAAAACTTGATGCACATCAATTTTGGTATGACCAATGCACCGTTCATGGTATTCTCGACAGTGCTGAATGGTTTCATTGACGTAACTTGTTGTTAAATAAAGGCTATTTTAATAACTTTTATTTAACAATTGGTTAATAATTTTAGGGGTGCACATGACTACGCCATTGAAAAAAATCGTAATTGTGGGTGGCGGCGCAGGCGGACTGGAACTGGCAACTCAGCTGGGGAAAAAGTTAGGGCGCCATAAGAAAGCGAAAATCACCCTGGTGGACCGTAACCACAGCCATCTGTGGAAGCCGCTGCTGCACGAAGTGGCCACCGGTTCTCTGGATGAAGGCGTTGATGCGCTGAGCTATCTGGCCCATGCCCGCAACCACGGCTTCCAGTTCCAGCTGGGGTCGGTGGTCGATATCAATCGCGAAGGGAAGACCATCACCCTCGGCGAACTGCGCAATGAAAAAGGCGAGCTGCTGGTGGCTGAGCGTAAACTGCCGTACGACACGCTGGTGATGGCGCTGGGCAGTACCTCGAATGACTTCAACACCCCTGGGGTGAAAGAGAACTGCATTTTCCTCGACAACCCGCATCAGGCGCGTCGTTTCCATCAGGAGATGCTCAACCTGTTCCTTAAGTACTCCGCGAACCTTGGCGCTAACGGTAAAGTGAACATTGCCATCGTCGGCGGCGGCGCCACCGGCGTGGAACTCTCCGCTGAGTTGCATAATGCCGTGAAACAGCTGCACAGCTACGGTTACAAAGGGCTGACCAACGAAGCGCTGAACGTCACGCTGGTCGAAGCGGGCGAACGCATTCTGCCTGCGCTGCCGCCGCGCATTTCCGGCGCGGCGCATAATGAGCTGACCAAGCTGGGCGTACGGGTGCTGACGCAGACCATGGTCACCAGCGCCGATGCGGGCGGCCTGCACACTAAAGATGGCGAATATATTGAAGCGGATCTGATGGTCTGGGCGGCCGGGATCAAAGCGCCAGATTTCATGAAAGAGATCGGCGGCCTGGAAACCAACCGTATCAATCAGCTGGTAGTTGAGCCGACGCTGCAGACCACCCGCGACGCGGATATTTTCGCCATCGGCGACTGCGCCTCCTGCGCCCGTCCGGAAGGCGGGTTTGTGCCACCGCGTGCTCAGGCGGCGCACCAGATGGCCACCTGCGCGCTGAATAACATCCTCGCGCAGATGAAAGGCAAACCGCTGAAGGCGTATACCTATAAAGACCATGGCTCGCTGGTGTCGCTGTCCAATTACTCCACCGTCGGCAGCCTGATGGGCAACCTGATGCGCGGCTCGATGATGGTGGAAGGGCGCATTGCGCGCTTCGTGTACATCTCCCTGTACCGTATGCACCAGATCGCCCTGCACGGCTATTTCAAAACCGGCCTGATGATGCTGGTTGGTCGCATCAACCGCATCATTCGCCCGCGTCTCAAGCTGCACTAATCGCTATCGCGACCCGGAGCGCGCCCTGGCGGCGCCTCCGGGCTCTTCTGCTGAACCGGCGGGGATCCCGCTCGGAATCCTCTGAATCCCTTTGATTTGCAGCGAATTCTCGCACTTTTCATCCGCTATCTGATTTGCGCCTTCCCGGGTCCGGTTGCAAAATTGTATCAACAGCAACAAAGGAGGATCTCCCGTGAATAAATCTATGTTGGCGGGTATAGGGATAGGCGTGGCTGCCGCGCTGGGCGTTGCAGCTGTCGCTGGTCTCAACGTGTTAGATCGCGGCCCGCAGTATGCGCAAGTGGTCTCCAGTACACCGATTAAAGAAACCGTGAAAACGCCGCGCCAGGAATGCCGTAATGTCACCGTGACCCATCGTCGTCCGGTACAGGATGAAAACCGCATCGCCGGTTCCGTGCTGGGCGCGGTGGCGGGCGGGGTGATTGGCCACCAGTTCGGCGGCGGTCACGGACGCAGCGTGGCGACGGTGGTGGGCGCGCTGGGCGGCGGCTATGCCGGTAACCAGATCCAGGGCGCGATGCAGGATAACGACACCTACACCACCACGCAGCAGCGCTGCAAAACGGTGTATGACAAATCCGACAAAATGCTGGGCTACGATGTGACCTATAAGATAGGCGATCAGCAGGGGAAAATCCGTATGGATCACGATCCTGGCAGCCAGATCCCGCTGGACAACAACGGCCAGCTGGTCCTGAACAACAAAATCTAAAAACAGATTTGTGTAATGATTAGCCCCTCAATCGCTCAGGCTGAGGGGCTTTTTTTGTCAGAAAGTTAACGCGTAATTCAGACCGAAGGTACGGCCACGGCCTTTGTATTCATACAGCGACGAGCTGCCGTAGGTTGGGCTGTAGAGCAGCGGCGCGCGCTGGCCCCAGATGGTGACATAATCTTCGTTAAGCAGGTTTTCGATACTGAAGGTCAGTTTCCCCACCGGCAGCGCGTAACTGCCGATAAAATCGACGGTATTATAACCTTCCAGCTTGTTGCCGGCGGCGTCGCTGAGGTCAAACACCTGCTGGCTCTGCACGCGCAGGCTCCACGGATCCGGCGCCCAGCCTACCCAGGCGGTGGCTTTGGACGGCGAGGCGAGGGTGACGTCCCATTTTTGCCAGCGGCCATCGGTCTGCACCTGTGATTTCAGCACGTTGAAGTTGCCGCCGACGCTCCAGTCGCTGTCCGGAATAAAGTAATCGACCGCTCCCTCAACGCCGTAAATACGCCGCTTGTCGGACTGAACATCGATGGTCATGTCGGTACGGTTGACCACGATGGTCTTATCCGAAGTCGAGTAATACGCCGCCAGCTGGGTGCGCAGGTTATCGCCGGTGTAGCGCCAGCCCAGCTCATACGAGTTAACTTTGATCCCCTGCAGCGGCGAGTCATCGACGTTGACGCTGGAGAGCAGCGGCAGATGACCATTGACCGCGGCGCCGTATTTCCCGATGCCATAGTATTTACCCGGATCCGGCAGCTCAACGCCCTGCGAGAAGTTAAACCAGGTCTGTTGACGCTCGGTCAGATGGGCGACGATCCCGGCGTTAAACAGGAAGTTGTCATAATCGGTTTTGCCGCCTTTGATGGCGTCGGCGGAGCGCGCTTTGCCGTTGGCGATATCCTGTTGCTGGGCGTAGCCGACAAAGTCGTCAACCCGGTTTTCGGTCCACTGGTAGCGAACCCCGCCGCTAATGGTAAAGATATCGTTCAGATCGTAGCTTGACTGCAGGAACGGCGCGACGTTGGAGATGCTGTATCCCGGGTAGCGGCCGGTGGTGTAGATCGATTCGTTGTGCAGCCCACCGGAAGCCAGCGATTGTTGCAGATCGAAGAACATCTGATTGGCATTGAAGGTCTCATGATCGGCGTCGAGACCCCAGGTGAGATCCCAGCCCGCCAGCGGCTGACTGTTCAGGGTCAGCTTTGCCCCATACTGATCGGTATCCTGCTGCGACGAGGAGAAACTGCTGACCTGGCCTTTGCTGAGCGTCGGGAACGGATAGAAGGTGAGGGATTCATCGCGATAGTACACCTGGCTCACCAGATTCTGACCGAAGAAGTCGGCATCGGAGTACTGGAGGCTGATCAGATGGCGCTCGGTGCCGGGGATACGATCGGAATTGAGCCCATCGGTGGTGTACGCTTTGCCGCCGCTGGTCACCGCGGACATATTCTTCCCGAGCCACAGGCCATAGTCATCATCGCCCTGGCTTTTATAATACTGGGTGACCAGCTGCAGCTGGCGGTTGTCGTCGATCTCGATCGTCCCCGTTCCCATGACGTCCAGACGGTCGGAGTGCTGGAGCCCCGTTTGGGTGTTATCGAGGAGCAGCGCATCGTTGTTGCCGTCGTACCAGCCGCCGAAACGCTGATAGGCTACCGATAAACGCCCGGACGCGTGGTCTGTCCCGCCGCTGACGGCCGCCGCGACGCGCTCATCATGATCGTTGCTGTTGGCAAACCCGCTCTTGCTGCCCACCTCAAGATCGACCTGCCGATCCTGCTGCCCTTTTTTGGTGACGATGTTGATAAGTCCGCCGGTACTGCCGCCGCCGTACAGTGAGGTCGCCCCGGAGATCACTTCGATATGTTCGATGTTGAACGGATCGATGGCGTCGAGCTGGCGACTGTCGGTGCGTGAGGAGTTGAGCCGGACGCCGTCGATCAGCACGACGATGGCGCGCCCGCGCATGTTCATCCCGTAATTGGTGCGCCCCTGGCTGCTGACATCGATGCCCGGGATCAGCTGAGCCAGCACGTCTTTGAACTCTTTCCCGCCCTGGACCTGCTGCTCAATCTCCTGGCCCTCAATGACCCAGGTGGTTTGGGCCATCTCGGCCACGGTGCGGTGGGTGCGGTTCGCGCTAACGATGATGCTGTCTTCATCAGATTGAGCCGCCAGCGCAGGCAGCGCGCTGGCCAGCAGCAGAGGGTGGAGCACCCAGAGGCGCTTTTTCATATCCATTCCTTTTATTAGCAAGTTGCTTTGTCGTTGTTATGGGCCGGCGTCGGCCGGTATTCGTTACAATGGGAAACATCTGGAAAAACTCAAAAAAGGATTTTGCACATAATGAATATCGCAATCAATATCATTTGCGTTTATCTTGCGCGAGAAAAGGTAATAAAAATCAATCTATTTTGTGGGGGTAAAGCGAAACGGCGGGCGGTTCCGGCGGCAGAATACCGCCGGAAGCGGGGCGCATCAGGACTCGAGGACCAGCGGCCAGAGACGGAGAGTGGTGTCAGTGATTTGCATCAGTTTGTCGAAATCGGCGCCTTCCCGTGCGCTGATGGACATCCCCTGCAGGACACAGTTGAGAAACTGCGCGAGCTGCGCCACGTCGCGGCCCGCGGGCAGTTCGCCCTGCGCTTGCCGCTGCTGCAGAAACTGGGTTAGCGCCTGCTCCTGCATCGCATGGCGGGATTTGATGGTGTTGGCGATATCCGTCGAGGAGGCAGCCAGCGCGGCGGAGGTATTGATGATAAAGCAGCCGGCCGGCGTCTCTTTGCTGGTAAAGCAGGTGGCGACCGCGGTGAAGTAGTCGCGCAACGCCCGATCGACGGTTTTTCCCTCAGCAAACAGCACGGCTTCGTGCTTCGCGGCAAAGCGCGAAATGTAACGATCCAATACTGCGCGGAACAGTCCTTCTTTATTCACAAATTCCGCATACAGGGTGGGGGCTTTTGCTCCTGTCGCCTCGACCAGATCGGCGAGCGAGGTCGCCTCATAGCCGTGCTGCCAGAAGAGTGTCATGGCTTTGTCCAGCGCCGCATCCCTGTCGAACACCTTCGGTCGGCCACGGCTTTTTTTGGCGCAACTTTGAACGTCAGTTGTCATGATGCCGTTGTACCTATGTTGGTTTGGTGAATGGCCATTATAAAAATAAACGATCGCCGGGGCCAGCGCTGTTGGTTCAAAAATAAATAATTCATATGCGTATGAAAATTAAGCATTTTATAAATAGTTAAACGATCGTTATAAAAATGCGTTGACGTGTGACTTAGATCACATTATTATTTACCTATCGATCGTTAAGTTAATGCTTACGACCCTACTATAAAATTCATCTGCATAGGTATAATAATCATGAAAACCGTTAATACTCTGGCTATTGCCGCCGTGCTTAGCTCCCTCTCTTTCGCCAGCTTTGCCGCTGTTGAGGTGCAGTCCACCCCAGCCGGCCAGCATAAAGTGGGCACCATCTCTGCGTCCGCAGGGACTAACCTGGGGTCGCTGGAAGACCAGCTGGCGCAGAAAGCGGATGAAATGGGCGCCACCTCATACCGTATTACTTCGGTAACCGGTCCGAATACTCTTCACGGTACCGCGGTTATCTACAAGTAAACCCGATGCGTCGCTGCCCGGCCCCCTTCACCGGTCAGCGATGAGTAAGACCCTGTTGTACCCCTGTTTGACCCTTGCCAACAAAAAACCCGCCGTCAGGCGGGTTTTTTGTTTTCTGCAGCGTGAGGTTACAGCGACTGCGGACCAGGGTCGGCATGACGGGTAACGTCAATGGGCATGCCCGAGCGGTAATTCATCGCGCGCTCCATTACCGTGCCGTCGGTCTGCGGCGCCTGTTTGAACGCCTTCATGGCCGCGTTAAGCGTAATAGGCAGGGTCTGCGGGTCGTCATCGATATGCTCAGACAGCGGCTGGTGGATTTCGACCAGACGGCGGCCGTCCGGCTCCACCGACGCCTTAATCGGCGTGTTGATAATATTCACCTTCGTGCCCGGCGAGATCGCGTTGTACAGCGCCTTGATATCGTTGTCGCGCAGACGAATACAGCCGGAGCTGACGCGCATGCCGATGCCGAAATCGGCATTGGTGCCGTGCAGGAGATAGACTCCGCCATAGGCGGCAAGGCGGATAGCGTGATGGCCCATCGGGTTGTCAGGACCGGCAGGCACCACCGCCGGCAGCTCAATCCCCATCGCTTTGTAGCGCGCGCGAATGTTAGCGGTTGGCGTCCAGGTCGGATTAGCCCGCTTGTCGGACACGGTGGTGACCATCGTCGGTGTGATGGTGGTTCCGCCCAGTTGGCCGATGCCGATCGGGTAGACGGTCACTTCATTCTTGCCCGGCGGGTAATAGTAGAGGCGCAGTTCGGCAAGGTTGATCACCAGCCCTTCGCGCGGCGCATCGGGCAGCAGCGTCTGCAGGGGGATAGTCAGCACGCTGCCGGCGCGCGGAACATAGGGGTCTACCCCGGGATTGGCCTGCAGCAGGGCCAGAAAGCCGACATTGTACTTTTTGGCAATCGCCTCCAGCGAACCGCCGTTATCCTGCACCACATGGAACTGATTCTGCCCCACCAGCCGGCTGCCCGGCGGGGGAAGGGGCCAGGTGTTAGCGCGCGCAGGCAGCGCCAGAGCGGCAACCAGCGCGACCAGCGCCAGCGCCAGGGGGAAACGGTTTCTCATTACCATAACTCCAAAATATATAACTGGTTATTTTTATATGAAAAAGGAGATGAGATTATGGCGTGAGTCTGTGTGGGGAAATCCAGGCGGATTGCAAAATGTTTGTAAAGATTGCCAGATATGTGAAAAGGGAGATACGGCGTACCGGCCGTATCTCCCTGCGATCAGGCGACGGCGTTCTCTTCCAGCTGGCGCATGAACTGGCGAACCCAATCCATCCGCGTCTTACGCTCCTCGAGATCCTGCATGAACTTCAGGCGCGTCGGCCCGTCCAGGCGGAAGTGCTGCGGCTGCTTCTGCAGCAGGCCGATCAACCACACCGGATTGACGTTGTTTTTCTCGTTAAATTCGATCACGCCGCCTTTTTCATTGCTCTCCAGCTTACGGATCCCCAGCTTCTGCGCCTGCTGACGCAGACGGGCGATATCCAGCAGATTGCGCGCGGCGTCGGGCAGGCGGCCAAAACGATCGATCAGCTCGACTTTGATCTCCTCCAGATCCTGTTCGTTTTTGGCGCTGGCAATGCGCTTATAGAACGACAGACGAGTATTGACGTCGGGGATGAAATCATCAGGCAGCAGGGAAGGCATGCGCAGTTCGACTTCTGTCTGCTGGCTGGTGAGATCTTCCAGCGACGGCTCGCGCCCGGCTTTCAGGGCATCTACCGCATTCTCCAGCAGCTCCATATACAGGGAGAAGCCGATGGTCTCCATCTGACCGCTCTGATCTTCGCCCAGCAGCTCCCCGGCGCCGCGGATCTCCAGATCGTGGGTCGCCAGCGCAAAGCCGGCGCCAAGATCTTCCAGCGAGGCAATGGCTTCGAGGCGCTTTTGCGCATCGGTGGTCATCGCCTTCGGATGCGGCGTCAGCAGCCAGGCATAGGCCTGGTGATGGGAGCGGCCAACGCGGCCGCGCAGCTGGTGCAGCTGGGCGAGGCCAAAGTGGTCGGCGCGTTCGATAATGATGGTGTTGGCGGTGGGAATGTCGATCCCGGTTTCGATGATGGTGGTGCACACCAGCACATTGAAGCGCTGGTGATGGAAGTCATTCATCACCCGCTCCAGCTCGCGCTCCCGCATCTGACCGTGGCCGATGGCGATCCGCGCCTCAGGCACCAGCTCCGCCAGCTTGTCGGCGGCTTTCTGGATGTTCTCGACGTCATTAAACAGGTAGTAAACCTGGCCGCCGCGCAGCGTTTCACGCAGGATCGCCTCGCGCACGACCAGCGCATCGTATTCGCGAACGAAGGTCTTTACCGCCAGGCGGCGCGCCGGCGGCGTGGCGATGATCGACAGATCCCGCATCCCGCTCATCGCCATGTTCAGCGTTCGCGGGATCGGCGTGGCGGTGAGGGTCAGGATATCGACATCGGCGCGCATCGCTTTGATGCGCTCTTTATGCCGCACGCCAAACCGGTGCTCTTCGTCGACGATCAGCAGCCCCAGATCGCGCAGCTTCACCTCGCTCTGCAGCAGCTTATGGGTGCCGATCAAGATATCGATTTTGCCTTCCGCGGCCTGCTCGAGGATCTGCGCCTGCTCTTTAGCGCTGCGGAAGCGGGAGAGCATTTCGATGCGTACCGGCCAGTTGGCGAAACGATCGCGGAAGTTGTCATAGTGCTGCTGAGCCAGCAGGGTGGTCGGTACCAGTACCGCCACCTGTTTGTGGTTCTCCACGGCGAGGAAGGCGGCGCGCATGGCCACTTCGGTCTTGCCGAAGCCCACATCGCCACACACCAGGCGGTCCATGGCTAGCGGCTGGCACATATCGCTGAGGACGGCGTTGATCGCCTGCGCCTGATCCGGCGTGGTTTCAAACGGGAAACCGTCGCAGAACAGCTGATACTGTTCGCGGTCGTGTTTAAAGGCAAACCCGGCTTTCGCCGCGCGCTGGGCGTAGATATCCAGCAGTTCGGCCGCTACGTCGCGTACCTTCTCGGCCGCTTTTTGCCGCGCCCGGGTCCAGGCATCGCCGCCCAGCTTGTGCAGGGGCGCGTTCTCTTCCGCTCCGCCGGCGTAGCGACTGATAAGATGCAGCGAGGAGACCGGAACGTATAATTTGGCATCGTTGGCGTAGGTCAGCATCAGGTATTCGCCGGTGATGCCGCCCGCCTCCAGGGTGGTCATCCCCGCATAGCGGCCCACGCCGTGTTCCAGGTGAACGACCGGCTGGCCGATATGCAGTTCGGCAAGGTTGCGAATTAGCGTGTCAGGGTTAATGGTGCGACGGGAATCCTGACGACGGCGCGCTACGCGCTCGCCGAGCAGGTCGCTCTCGCAAATCAGCGCCAGGCCGCGCTGACTGTCGATAAACCCGTGCTCGGCGGCGCCAATCATCAGATAGCGCCCGTTGCCGGTGGCTTCCTCCAGGCGCAGCAGGTGTTTCGGCGCAATTTTGATCCGCGCCAGCATTTCGCTCAGCGCTTCCCGGCGACCCTCGCTTTCAACGGAGAAAATCACCGGACCGGCAAACGCGTCGAGGAAGCGGCGCAGATTATCCAGCGGCGCTTTGTTTTGCGCCTGGACGGCGAGGTCCGGCAGCGTCTGGTAGCCCAGGTTGGTATTCGCTGCTTTTTCGGCCAGGCGCTCGGTTTTCAGCTGAACGCGCGGCCATTTTTTCAGTTCGCTGAACAGCTCATCGCTGCGCAGCCACAGCAGTTCCGGCGGCAGGAGCGGGCGCATCGGATCGACGCCGCGGTTTTCAAAGCGGGCGCGGGCTTCATTCTGGAAACGCTCCGCGCTGGCCTCGAGATCGCCGGTGTTGACGATCAGCGTGCTGGCCGGGAAATAGCTAAATAACGGCGGCAGCGGCTCGCTGAAGAACAGCGGCTGCCAGTATTCGATACCGGCAGGCAGCGTCCCTTTACTGACCTGCTGATAGATATGCTCGGCGTCGCGCTTCACCTCAAAGCGGTCGCGCCACTGACTGCGGAACAGCTCGATGGCGGTCTGGTCGGTGGGGAATTCGTGCGCCGGCAGCAGGTTAATGGCCGCCACTTCCTCCAGCGTGCGCTGGCTGTCGACGTCGAACAGGCGCAGGCTGTCGATTTCATCGTCAAAGAAATCGAGGCGGTAGGGCTGGTCGCTGCCCATCGGGAACAGGTCGAGCAGCGCGCCGCGGGTGGCGTATTCGCCATGCTCCATCACCTGATCGACATGGCGGTAGCCGGCCCCCTCGAGCTGATCGCGCAGCGCATCGCGCGACAGGCGCTGACCCTTTTTCATCACCAGCGCGTGGCCGTGAAGGAAGCTGTGCGGACAGACGCGCTGCATCAGCGTGCTGACCGGGACGATCAGCACGCCGCGCTGCATAGTGGGTAACTGGTAAAGGGTGGCAAGACGGGAGGAGATGATGTCCTGATGCGGCGAGAAGCTGTCGTAAGGGAGCGTTTCCCAGTCCGCCAGCCCCATCACCAGGCTGTCGGTGAACTGCCTGATCTCGTCGTTCAGACGCAGCGCGTTTTGCATGTCAGGCGCCACCAGCACCACCGGGCCCTTGTGGCGTTCGGCCATCTCCGCCACCAGGGTGGCGCAGGCTGCGCCGGTCAACTCGCCAAGCTGGCGCTGGTCACCGGCTTTCACCGGCAATGAGTATCGATATTGTTCAGGCATAGACGGTTTCATGGTCTCTTAGGGATTCGCTCTGCCGATATGGAGGGCAACTCGCTGATATTCAATAGTGAGATTATCCGCGATTGGTCTGGATTCGCCAACCCGAATTGCCATCGCGTGTTGAGTGAAGAAAGGTCAGCGCTGTCGATAAGCGTAAAGATTAATAAGTAAGTACTTATCTATCCGTTTGTATTTGCTTGATTTTTAGGATTATTGCTAATAAAGTCGTCAGGTATCAGTCATTTACGCTGCCCCTAATCGCTTATATACTCGGGAATCGGCTATCAGCAACCAGATGGATGACATGTACCAACCTGCCGCACTCTTTATCGGCCTGCGCTATATGCGCGGGCGCGCAGCCGACCGCTTCGGTCGTTTCGTCTCCTGGCTTTCCACCATCGGTATTACCCTCGGCGTCATGGCGCTGGTGACGGTCCTGTCGGTGATGAACGGCTTTGAACGCGAACTGCAAAACAACATCCTGGGGCTGATGCCCCAGGCCATTCTTAGCGCCAAACAGGGTTCGGTGAATCCCCAACAGCTGCCGGAGCGCGAGGCGAAACTCCAGGGCGTCACCCGCGTGGCGCCGATCACCACCGGCGACGTGGTGCTGCAGAGCGCGCGCAGCGTGGCGGTTGGCGTGATGCTGGGCATCGACCCGGCGCAGAACGATCCCCTGACACCGTACCTGGTGAACGTCAAACAGAGCGATCTGCAGGCGGGCAAATATAACGTGATTCTCGGCGAGCAGCTGGCGGGCCAGCTGGGGGTGAATCGCGGCGATAAAATTCGCGTGATGGTCCCCTCCGCCAGCCAGTTTACGCCGATGGGGCGCGTGCCGAGCCAGCGTCTGTTTACAGTCATCGGCACCTTCGCCGCCAACAGCGAAGTCGATGGTTATCAGATGCTGACCAACATCGACGATGCTTCCCGTTTAATGCGCTACCCGCTGGGGAATATCACCGGCTGGCGCCTGTGGCTGGATAAACCACTGCAAGTAGATACCCTCAGCCAGCAGACGCTGCCGTCGGGCACCCAGTGGCAGGACTGGCGCGAGCGCAAGGGCGAACTGTTCCAGGCAGTGCGTATGGAGAAAAATATGATGGGCCTGCTGCTCAGCCTGATCGTCGCCGTCGCGGCCTTCAATATTATTACCTCGCTGGGGATGATGGTGATGGAGAAGCAGGGCGAAGTGGCGATCCTGCAGACCCAGGGGCTGACGCCGCGACAGATTATGGCCGTCTTTATGGTGCAGGGCGCCAGCGCCGGGATCGTCGGCGCGCTGCTGGGAGCCGTGCTTGGCGCGCTGCTGGCCAGCCAGTTGAATAATTTAATGCCGATCATCGGCGCCTTCCTTGACGGCGCGGCGCTGCCGGTGGCGATTGAGCCGCTGCAGGTCGTCGTGATCGCCCTGGTGGCGATGGCGCTGGCATTGTTGTCTACGTTGTACCCTTCCTGGCGCGCTGCCGCCACTCAACCCGCTGAGGCTTTACGTTATGAATAAAATCCTGCTGCAATGCGACAACCTGTGCAAACGCTATCAGGAAGGCAATGTGCAAACCGATGTCCTGCACAATGTCAGCTTCAGCATTGATGAAGGCGAGATGATGGCCATCGTCGGCACCTCCGGCTCCGGCAAAAGTACCCTGCTGCATCTGCTGGGCGGCCTCGATACGCCCACCTCTGGCGACGTGATTTTCTCCGGCCAGCCGATGAGCAAGCTCTCTACCGCCGCGCGCGCCGACCTGCGCAACCGCGAGCTGGGCTTTATCTATCAGTTCCACCATCTGCTGCCGGACTTTAGCGCGCTGGAAAACGTGGCGATGCCGCTGCTGATTGGCAAAAAGAAGCCGGCGGACATTGAACGTCAGGCGAAAGCGATGCTGCATGCGGTCGGGCTTGAACACCGCAGCCATCACCGTCCGTCGGAGCTCTCCGGCGGCGAACGCCAGCGGGTGGCGATTGCCCGCGCGCTGGTGAACAAACCGCGGCTGGTATTGGCGGATGAGCCGACCGGTAACCTCGACGCCCGCAACGCGGACAGCATCTTCCAGCTGCTGGGCGAACTGAACCTCGCGCAGCGCACCGCGTTTCTGGTGGTGACCCACGACCTGCAGCTGGCGAAGCGGATGAGCCGCCAGCTGGAGATGCGCGATGGCCGCCTGACCGCCGACCTGACCCTGATGGGGGCCGAGTAATGGCCTCTCCGTTATCGTTATTAATTGCATTGCGTTTCAGCCGCGGCCGGCGGCGCGGCGGCATGGTGTCGCTGATCTCGGTGATCTCCACCATCGGTATTGCGCTGGGGGTGGCGGTGCTGATCGTCGGTCTCAGCGCGATGAACGGCTTTGAGCGCGAGCTGAACCACCGCGTGCTGGCGGTGGTGCCGCACGGTGAAATCGAACCCGTGAACCAGCCGTGGAATAACTGGCAGGAGGCGCTGGCGAAGGTGCAGAAGGTGAAGGGGATTGTCGCGGCGGCGCCCTATATTAACTTCACCGGCCTGGTGGAGAGCGGCAGCAATATGCGCGCCATCCAGGTGAAAGGGGTCGACCCGCAGCAGGAAACCCGGCTCAGCGCGCTGCCCACCTTTGTGCAGAATAACGCGTGGGCCGGCTTCAAGGCCGGCGAACAGCAGGTGATTCTGGGTAAAGGCGTCGCCGATGCCCTGCACGTGAAGCAGGGGGACTGGGTGTCGATCATGATCCCTAACGCCGACGCCGACCATCAACTGCTGCAGCCGAAACGCGTCAGGCTGCATGTGACCGGTATTTTACAGCTGAGCGGCCAGCTCGATCATAGTTTTGCCATGATCCCGATGCAGGATGCGCAGCAGTACCTGGAGATGGGCGGCAGCGTGACCGGCATCGCCATCAAGGTCACCGACGTTTTCCATGCTAACAAGCTGGTGCGCGACGCCGGCGAGGTGACCAACAGCTACGTCTACATCAAGAGCTGGATTGGCACCTACGGCTATATGTATCGCGATATCCAGATGATCCGCGCCATTATGTACCTGGCGATGGTGCTGGTGATCGGCGTGGCCTGCTTCAACATCGTCTCGACGCTGGTGATGGCGGTCAAAGACAAAAGCGGCGATATTGCGGTGCTGCGCACGCTTGGCGCAAAAGACGGCTTAATTCGCGCGATTTTCGTGTGGTATGGTTTATTAGCCGGATCGGTAGGCAGCCTGTTCGGGGTGGTGATCGGCGTGATCTGCGCGTTGAATCTGACGTCAATCATCAACGGCATCGAATACCTGATTGGGCATAAATTCCTCTCCGGCGACATCTATTTTATTGACTTCCTGCCGTCTGAACTGCACTGGCTGGACGTCTTTTATGTGCTGGTGACAGCACTGTTGCTGAGTTTGCTGGCCAGCTGGTATCCCGCCCGCCGCGCCAGCCGTATCGACCCGGCGAGGGTGCTGAGTGGCCAGTAATTTATCGTCATCGTCGGCCTGGCTGACGACACAAGAGGAATTGCTGAAATGTACTATGGATTTGACATTGGCGGCAGCAAGATAGCGCTGGGCGTATTTAATCAGGAGCGGCGGCTGCAGTGGGAAAAACGCGTCGCCACGCCGAAAAGCAGTTATGAGGATTTTCTCCAGGCGGTGGAGGCGCTGGTCCGCGAGGCCGATGCGCGCTTCGACCGGCAGGGGACGGTTGGGATCGGTATCCCGGGAATGCCGGAAACGGCGGACGGCACGCTGTATGCCGCTAACGTGCCTGCCGCCAGCGGCCGGCCGCTGCGCGCCGACCTCAGCGCGCGGCTGGGGCGCGATGTGCGCCTCGATAATGACGCCAATTGCTTCGCGCTGTCGGAAGCGTGGGACGATGAGTTTACGCAATACCCGCTGGTGATGGGGCTGATCCTCGGCACCGGCGTGGGCGGCGGCCTGGTGTTGAACGGTAAATCGATTACCGGACATAGCTATATCACCGGCGAGTTTGGTCATATTCGTCTGCCGGTGGATGCCCTGGAGGTGGTCGGGCGTGATTTTCCGCTGCTTCGCTGCGGCTGCGGCCAGCTGGGCTGCATTGAAAATTATCTCTCCGGCCGCGGTTTCGCCTGGCTGTATGAACATTTTTATCAGCAACCGCTTACCTCGCCGGAGATTGTGGCGCAGTGGCAGCAGCACGATCCGCGCGCCCTGGCGCATGTAGATCGCTATCTCGATCTGCTGGCGGTGTGTCTGGGAAATATACTGACCATTGTCGACCCGGATTTGCTGGTGCTCGGCGGTGGATTATCTAACTTTACGGCCATTAGCGAAGGGCTGGCGCAGCGATTGCCGCGCCATCTTCTGCCGGTCGCCAGTGTGCCGCGCATTGAGCGCGCGCGCCACGGCGATGCCGGGGGAATGCGCGGTGCGGCCTTCCTTCATCTGAGCCATTAACCACAGAGGTAGCTATGCAGTCGCGCCGTTTACATCGATTGAGCCGTTTTCGTCGCAATAAACGTCAGTTGCGTGACCGTCTGCGTCAGCGGATTTTCTTTAGGGAGGACAGGATGAAGCCTGAAGCGATGGCCAAACCGAGAGTGGTGGTGTTAACCGGCGCGGGCATATCGGCGGAGTCGGGGATCAAAACTTTCCGCGCGGCCGATGGCCTGTGGGAAGAGCATCGGGTGGAAGATGTGGCGACGCCGGAAGGCTTCGCCCGCGACCCGGCGCTGGTGCAGGCGTTCTACAACGCCCGCCGTCGTCAGCTGCAGAGTCCGGAGATCGCGCCGAACGCGGCGCATCTGGCGCTGGCGCGTCTGGAGGATCTGCTGGGCGACCATTTTCTGCTGGTCACCCAGAATATCGATAATCTGCATGAACGCGCCGGCAACCGCCGGGTGATCCATATGCACGGCGAGCTGCTGAAGGTGCGCTGTTCGTGGAGCGGCCAGGTGCTGGAGTGGTCCGGGGACGTCACCGCAGAGGACAAATGCCACTGCTGCCAGTTCCCGGCGGCGCTGCGTCCGCACGTGGTCTGGTTTGGCGAAATGCCGCTGGGGATGGACGAAATCTACAGCGCGCTGGCCGAAGCGGATATCTTTATCGCCATCGGCACCTCCGGCCACGTCTATCCGGCGGCCGGCTTTGTGCACGAGGCGCGACTGCACGGCGCCCATACCGTTGAACTGAACCTCGAGCCCAGCCAGGTGGGCAGCGAGTTTGCCGAAAAGCACTACGGGCTGGCAAGCGAAGTGGTACCCGCCTTTATCGATAAGCTGCTGCAGGAAAACGCGCTGTAAACTGAATCAGCCTGCCGGGGGCCAGGGCGACGCCCACCGCTTCCGGCAGCGCTGTTGACAAGGATGTCACGTCATGACAGGAGTCAGACCATGCATCATCCCCTGGTCATTGCATCGATCGCCTTGATCGCGGCCATTATCATTGGCGTCTGGAGCCAGCGTGCGCTACCTGAATACGCCGATAGCCGACCGATCCTCTTCCTGCTGTGCCTGTTGATCGGCACCGGCAGCGCGTTGTGCCTGCTGCTGGATGGCTTAGCCCTGCTGTTTACCGGTCAGGTCGCGACGGGCGGTGTGCGGGTATACGGCCCCATGCTGCTGCTGGTGGTGCTGTGGAAACCCCTCAACGGGATCTTCGGCATCATTGAAGATTTTGTGCAACGGCGAGCCGAAAAAGGGAAGGACAAAGGCCAGCGCGACGGCGGGCGACGCTGATCCGCTTTCCTCTGAGGCGCGCATCACTTACTCCAGGCTATCGTCAGTCCCCCGGCGGTCGCTCTGGCGATATCGCCCGGACCGGCGCCGGGCAATGCCCTTCATCATATCATTCTCGGCTTCTCCTTTCTGAGCGATTACCCGCGATAATTTTGTGCGTGACCGCTGATTTCCGTGCGTTTTTTTGTGCAGACCGGCAAATGTAGACCAGATTCAATAGGCGTCCGCACGTTCGCGCCGCGACCCTGTTCCCCCGCCCGGAAGTCTGTAAAGGAGACCCCGCCATGCCGTCACCGATGATTTATCAGGATCTCACTACCACCGCGCTGCTCAGCCATGCGGCGCAATACCACAGCGAGACGGAGATCGTCTCGGTGGGCGCCGGCGGTGAGAAGGAGCACAGCAGCTGGGGGGAAGTGGCCAGCCGCGCTCAGCGGCTGGCATCGGCGCTGGCGTCGCTGGGGCTGCCGCCGGGCGCCCGCTGCGCCACCCTCGCATGGAACAATCGCCGCCACCTGGAGATCTATTTTGCCGTCGCCTCCGGCGGCTGGGTGACGCACACCGTCAATCCGCGGCTGTCGGTTGACCATCTGCGGTATATCCTCAACGACGCTGCCGACGAGGTGCTGTTCTTTGACCAGACCTTTTTGCCGCTGGTGGCGCAGCTCCTGCCGCAGCTGCCGACGGTGAAACACGTCGTGCTGATGGCGCCCCGCAGCGAAGCGGCGCTCAGCCAGCTGCCCTCATTGCTGTTTTTTGACGAACTGTTGCAGCAGGGGATGGCAGACTATCGCTGGCCGCCGCTCAATGAACTGACGCCGGCCTCGCTCTGCTACACCTCGGGGACCACCGGCCGACCGAAAGGGGTGTTGAATACCCATCGTTCGCTGGTCCTGCATGCCCTGAGCGGCAATCAGCCGGACGCCGCCGGGATCTCGGCCAGGGATAGCCTGTTGCCGGTGGTGCCGATGTTCCATGTCAACGCGTGGGGGACGCCGTTTATCGCCGCCATGGTCGGCGCGCGGCTGGTGCTACCGGGGCCGCACCTCGATGGCGACAGCCTGCTGCAGCTGCTGGCCGCCGAGAAGGTGACGGTGGCGTTCGGCGTGCCGGTGATCTGGGCCGGTCTGTTGGCGGCGATGCGACGGTCGGACATGCGGCTGCCTGATTTTAAACGCGCGTTTGTCGGGGGCTCCGCGCTGCCGCCGTCGATGATGGAGGCCTTTCAGCACGATTACGGCATTACGCTGATCCACGCCTGGGGAATGACCGAAACATCGCCCATCGGCACCATTAACACGCTGTTGAGCAAACATGACGCACTCCCGGCGCCGAAGCAGCAAAAACAGCGTACCGGTCAGGGGCGGCCTATTTTTGGCATCGAGCTACAGGTGGTGGATGTCGAGGGGGACCCACTGCCGATGGACGGCCAAAGTCAGGGATATCTGCAGGTCAGAGGGCACTGGGTGGTGGAGCAGTACTATGGTCAGGACGAAAGCGCCCTGACCGCGGCAGGCTGGTTTGATACCGGCGATATCGGTACGCTCGACGCCAATGGTTATCTGGTGATCAGCGATCGGGCAAAGGATATCATCAAGTCCGGCGGCGAGTGGATCTCCACCGTTGAGCTGGAGAATATCGCCATCGCGCATCAGGCGGTGCGCAGCGCGGCGGCCATCGCCGCCCGCCACCCGCGCTGGGACGAGCGGCCGGTGCTGCTGTGCGTTCGCGTGGAAGGGGGCGAAGTGGAAGAGAGCGATCTGCTGGCCTGGTTTGAGAAACGGGTGCCCAAATGGCAGATCCCGGACCGGGTGATATTTGTCGATGCGCTACCGGTCAGCGCCACGGGCAAGGTGCTCAAGAATCAGCTGCGCCAGGCCTATGGAGAGATTTTAATGAGTGAGGGAAAATGAGCCACGCGCGACCCGGTCTGACGACCTGCTCTCAGTATGACGCAGCGCTGCACGCCTTGTCGGCGGCGCGCCAGCGCTGGGCGGAGACCTCAGTGAATCGTCGTCTGGCGCTCCTGCGCCAGATCAAGGATGCCCTGGCTTCAATTGCTCCTGCGTGGGTGGAGGCGGCGGCGAGGGCCAAAGGACTACCGCCAGGCGATCCGCTGACGGGCGAAGAGTGGCTGGCAGGCCCCTGCGCGCTGATGGTCGGCTGCAACGGGCTTATCGCCACCCTGGAGCAGCTGGAGGAGAAAACCTTCCTCCGGCGGATCCCGCTGCGGACGCTGGCGGACGGCCGCCTGGCGCTGCGGGTGGTGCCCGGCACGCTCTGGGATCGACTGTTGCTGTCTGGTGTTCGCGCTGAAATTTGGATGCAGCCGGGGGTCACCCGGGCCAATCTCGATCGCTGCGCGGCAGCCGCATACGATATCCCGCCGGCCGCGCGACAGGGCAAGCTGGCGCTGGTGCTCGGCGCCGGGAATGTGGCCGCTATCGCGCCGCTGGACGTATTACACAAACTATTTATTGAAAATCAGGTCTGCCTGCTGAAGCTCAACCCGGTGAATGATTATCTGCACGATCTGCTGGCTCAGGCTCTGGCGCCGCTGATCGCCATGGATGCGCTCCGCATCGTCACCGGCGACGCCCCGGCGGGGGCGTGGCTGACCACCCATCCCGCTGTCGATGAGATCCATATCACCGGCTCGCGGGAGAGCCATGACGCTATCGTCTGGGGCGATGGTGAGGCGGCTCGCCAGCGTCGGGCCGCCGGGACGCCGCTGAACCCGCGACGGGTGACCTCGGAGCTGGGCGGCGTCAGCCCTACCATTATCGTCCCCGGTCCGTGGAGCGAGGCGGATATCGCTTTTCAGGCGCAGCAGCTGGCGACGCAGAAGATGAACAATGGCGGGTTTAACTGCGTGGCCAGCCAGGTGCTGATCCTGCAGCAAGGCTGGGAGCCGGCGTCGGCCCTGCTTAGTCAGCTGTACCGGCTGATCGCCGCCAATACCCGTCCGGACTATTACCCCGGCGCGGAAAACCGGCTGACTGACTTTCGCCTGCGCGCCCGTCAGCCGCTGGAGATAGCCCGCGGCGACGCGCTGCCGTTGATTGTGGCGAACACCGAGGATGATCCGGACTTCTGCCAGCAGGAGGTCTTTGGCCCGGGGCTGTCGATCACCCGCCTTGAGGCCGACAGCGCGGAAAGCTTTTTGCGCCAGGCGATCGGCTATGCCAATCAGCGGCTGCAGGGCACGCTGGGGGCCAATATTGTGATCCACCCGCGCACCCGCAAGGCGATTGGGCGTAAGCGTTTTAACGCGCTGATCGCCGAGCTGCGCTATGGCACGGTGGCGATCAACTGCTGGAGCGGGGTGGCCTTCCTGTTAGCTCCCTGCCCGTGGGGGGCGTTTCCCGGCCACAGGCTCGACGATATTCAGAGCGGGCAGGGCAAGGTGCATAACAGCTTTATGCTGGAGAAAACCGAGCGCACGGTGATTGAGGCGCCGTTTCGGCCGTTTCCGCGCAGTCTGTGGCATGGCGAACTGACGCTGATGCCCCTGCCGCCCTGGTTTATTACTCACCGGGGGCAGGAAGCGGTGGCGCAGCGGCTGGTGGATTTTTACCATCGGCCGCGCTGGCGCAAGCTGCCGGCGATCCTCTGGCGCGCCCTGAGGGGCTAAAGTGAGAGCAAAAAAAGGGCGGAACCGCGGTTCCGCCCGGCGGGATTAGCGGCCCGCTTTCAGCTTCTGGTAATACTCTTCATAAATAGCGCTGGCGCTGCCGACGTCATTTTGCCATTCGCCTTTCTCGATGGTGGCGGCGTCCGGATAGAGCGATTTATCGTTGGCCACGGCCGGGCTGAGCATTTTGCGCGCCGCCAGGTTTGGCGTGGGGTAGCCGATGGTTTCCGCGACCTGTTTGGCGACATCCGGGCGTAGCAGGAAGTTAATCAGCTTCAGCGCGCCGTCGACATTTTTCGCATTTGCCGGGATCGACAGGCTGTCCATCCAGAAGATGCCGCCTTCTTTCGGCCAGATCACTTCCAGCGGCGTACCGGCCTGGCGGGCGACGTAAGCCGAACCGTTCCATACCATGCCGAGGTTCACTTCGCCTTCCATATACGGGTTCGCCGGGTTATCGGAGTTAAACGCCGCGACGTTGGGCATCAGTTTTTTCAGCTCGTTATAGGCGGCTTCAATCTCTTTCGGGTCGGTCGTGTTGCCGGAATAGCCCAGCTTACGCAGCGCTATCTGGAACACTTCGCGCGCGTCGTCGGTCAGCAGCAGGCTGCTTTTGTATTCCGGCTTCCACAGGTCGGCCCAGCTGGTGACGGTTTTCGGATCGATAGCGTCGCTGTTGACGCCGATGGCCGTCGCCCCCCAGATGTAGGGGATGGAGTAGTCGTTATTCGGGTCGAACGGTTTGTTCAGCATCTGCGGATCGAGGTTGCTGAAGTTAGTCAGCTTGCTTTTATCGATCTTCTGCAGCATGCCTTCTTTACGCATCTTGTCGACGAAGTAGGTCGACGGGACGACCAGGTCGTACGCCCCGTCTTTATAGGTCTTGAGCTTGGCGTACATGGTTTCGTTCGACTCGTAGGTCGAGTAGATAACCTTGATGCCGGTCTCTTTGGTGAACTGCTCCAGCAGGCCCGGCGGCACATATTCGGTCCAGTTGTAGAAGTAGAGCGTTTTGCTGTCGTCCGCGTGGGCGGCGCTCATGCCGATTGCCAGAGCGCCCGCCGCGAGCAGGTGGCGTGACCATTTTTTCATTTTAACGTCCCCTGAGTTTTATCACGTGCAATTAACTGACTGGCGATGACCATCACCAGCGACAGAACCAACAGTATCGTTGCCAGAGCGTTCACCTCTGGCGAAACGCCGACCTTGACCATCGAATAGATCTTCAGCGGCAGGATTTCATACCCCGGACCGGTGACGAACGAGGAGACCACCACGTCATCCATCGACAGCGTGAAGCTCAGCAGCCACCCGGCCGCCACCGCCGGCAGGGCCAGCGGCAGGATAATTTTGCGCAGGATGGTCATCTCGCTGGCGCCCAGATCTTTCGCCGCCTCCAGCATCCGCACATCGAAGCCTTTCAGCCGGGAGTAAACGGTGACCACCACAAACGGCAGGCAAAAGGTGATATGCGAAAACAGCAGCGACCAGAAGCCAAGCTGGACGCCAATCAGCATAAACAGCACCAGCAGGGAGATGGCCATGACAATATCGGGCGACATCATCACCACAAACAGCATGCCGCTAACGAACGGTTTGCCGCGAAAACGGTAGCGGTACAGCGCCACGGCGGTTAGCGAGCCGATAAGGGTGGCGAAGGTCGCCGACAGCACCGCCATGGTCAGCGAGTGCTGGGCGGCCTGCAGCAGGCTATCGTTGTTCATCAGAAGACTATACCAGTCGGTGGTGAACCCCTGCCAGTTGATGCCGAAACGCGACCGGTTAAACGAGTTAACGATCAGAATAATAATAGGGATGTAGAGATACGCGTAGATGGCGGTCATAAAGCCGCCGCGCAGCAGTCGACCGATCATTCCAGCTCCACCTTTTTATTCAGCAGGCGCGCCGCGCGCCAGTAAATCAACAGCATCAGGCCCATCACCAGGGTTAAGGTAATGCTGGTTGCCGCGCCGAACGGCCAGTCGCGAATATTGAGGAACTGGCTCTTGATCACATTGCCGATCAGCAGGTTCTTGGCGCCGCCCATCAGGTCGGAAACGTAGAACAGCCCCATCGCCGGCAACATGACCAGCAGGCAGCCGGCGATGATCCCCGGCATGGTCAGCGGAATGATGATGCGGATAAACGTCTGCAGCTTGCTGGCGCCGAGATCTTTCGCCGCTTCCAGCAGCGGGCGGTCCAGTTTCTCAATGCTGGAGTAGAGCGGCATCACCATAAACGGCAGCAGGATGTACACCAGGCCGATAATCACCGCCGACGGGGTGAACATAATGCGTATCGGCGTGTCGATCACTCCCAGCCACAGGAGAAACTCGTTCAGGTAGCCTTTGGTGCTGAGGAAAATCTTCAGCCCGTAGATGCGGATCAACGAGTTGGTCCAGAAGGGAACGATCAGCAGGAACAGCAGAAGGGGCCGCACCTTCTGCGGCAGCCGGGCAAGGAACCACGCAAACGGGTAGCCCAGCGCCAGGCAGGCGAGGGTCGCCAGCAGCGCCATGTTCAGCGAATGCAGCAGCACGTCGTAATAGAGCGGATCCAGCAGCCGCGAGTAGTTGTCCAGCGTGAAGACCAGCTTGACGAAGTTAGCGTCGTCGCGGGTCAGGAAGCTGGTGGCGATGATCATCAGGTTGGGCAGAAAGACAAACAGCACCAGCCAACCGACGATGGTGGCGATCACCACATTCTGGAATTTACTGGTGTTCTTCATCGGCCAGCACCACCTCCCAGCTCTCCACCCAATTGATAGACATTTTCTGGTCAAGAGAGTGGTCGAAATCCGGGTCGTCTTCGTTAAAGAATTCGCTGACCATCACCATTTTGCCGTTTTCCAGCTCCACCACCGACTCGAGGGTCATGCCCTTATAGTTGCGCTCGCGCACATAGCCGATCAGGCCGTCGGCGTCGCTGTTGTGGTGGATCTCATCGACGCGCAGATCTTCCGGGCGCAGCAGGACATGCAGACGCTGGCCGGCCTCCACCGCAAAATTGACGGTGATGTTGCATTCACGCCCTTCCACGCTGGCCCGCACGCGCTGTTCGTCGAGGCGTTCAATGACCGTGGCGTCGAAGATATTGATCTCGCCGATAAAGCTGGCGACGAACAGGTTTTTTGGCTCTTCGTAGATCTCGCGCGGGGTGCCGTCCTGTTCGATTTTGCCATCACGCATCACCACGATGCGATCGGACATGGTCAGGGCCTCTTCCTGGTCGTGAGTGACGAAGACGAAGGTGATGCCGAGCTTACGCTGCAGCGCTTTCAGTTCGTTCTGCATCTGCTTGCGCAGCTTGTAATCCAGCGCCGAAAGGGACTCATCGAGCAGCAGCAGGCGCGGTTTGTTGACCACCGCGCGGGCGATGGCCACGCGCTGCTGCTGGCCGCCGGAGAGCTGGTGCGGTTTGCGCTGGGCAAACGTCTCCAGCTGCACCATCTTTAAGGCATCCATCACCCGCGGAGTGATTTCCGCCGCCGGGGTTTTCTGCATGCGCAGGCCGAAGGCGACGTTCTCGAACACCGTCATATGCGGAAACAGGGCGTAGCTTTGGAATACGGTATTAACGTGGCGGTTTTCCGCCGGAACATGAGTGATATCGTGATCTTCGAGATGGATCCGTCCGCTGTCGACGTTTTCCAGGCCGGCGATAAGGCGCAGAACGGTGGTTTTACCGCAGCCAGAGGGGCCAAGCAGGGTGAGAAACTCACCATTGTTGATGGTCAGGTTAAGGTTATCGATGACCGTTTTACCATCAAAGCTTTTGCGAATTCCCGCCAGTTGCACCAGCGGCGAACGCGAACGCGGTTGTATATTCAATTTTTGACTCTGTCCCATGTAGACGCAACGGAAACTTCCGACCGCTGCGGGGTTTGTGATTAACCACCTTTGGGGTTGCACGTTTTTAATAAGGGCCAGCATTCTACGGCAAACGAGGGTAATCGCCAATCCTTGATACGCCTGCATAGTCTACCTTTACACCATAACGTCGGTTCCGTTATTAAATTTCGCTTTACGGGCTAAGAATGACCTGACGCAATATTTGTCTTTTCTGGCTTATCAATAATGTTGTCACAAAAGAAGAGGGTGGCTACATGGATAAATTGCTTGAGCGTTTTTTGCAGTACGTTTCTTTGGACACGCAGTCGAAGCCTGGCGTTCGTCAGGTCCCCAGCACGGAAGGGCAGTGGAAGCTGTTACGCCTGTTGCAGGCGCAGCTGGAAGAAATGGGACTGGTCAAGGTAACGCTGAGTGAAAAAGGGACGGTAATGGGAACCCTGCCCGCCAACGTCGAGGGCGATATCCCGGCCATCGGCTTTATCTCTCACGTCGACACCTCCCCGGATTTCAGCGGCAAAAACGTTAACCCGCAGATTGTCGAAAACTATCGCGGCGGCGATATTGCGCTGGGTATCGGCGATGAGGTGCTCTCCCCGGTGATGTTCCCGGTTCTGCATCAGCTTTTGGGGCAGACGCTGATCACCACCGACGGAAAAACGCTGCTGGGGGCGGACGACAAGGCCGGCATCGCCGAGATCATGACCGCGCTGGCGACCCTGCAGGCGAAAAATATCCCCCACGGCGATATCCGCGTGGCCTTCACCCCCGATGAAGAGGTCGGAAAAGGGGCGAAACATTTCGACGTCGAGGCCTTTGACGCCCGCTGGGCCTATACCGTTGACGGCGGCGGGGTCGGCGAACTGGAGTTTGAAAACTTCAATGCCGCCTCGGTGACCATTAAGATCGTCGGCAACAACGTGCACCCCGGCACCGCGAAAGGGGTGATGGTCAACGCGCTGTCGCTGGCCGCGCGGATTCATGCCGAAGTGCCGGCCGACGAGGCGCCGGAGACCACCGAAGGCTATGAAGGCTTTTATCATCTCACCAGCATCAAAGGCAGCGTCGATCGGGCCGAGATGCACTACATCATCCGCGATTTTGACCGTAAGCACTTCGAGGCGCGCAAGCGCAAGATGATGGAGATCGCCAAAAAGGTGGGCAAGGGGCTGCACCCGGACTGCTATATCGAGCTGGTGATCGAGGACAGTTATTACAACATGCATGAGCAGGTGATCGCCCATCCGCATGTGGTCGATATTGCCCGCCAGGCCATGGTGGACTGCGATATCGAACCGCAGATGAAGCCGATCCGCGGCGGTACCGACGGGGCGCAGCTCTCGTTTATGGGACTGCCATGCCCGAACCTGTTTACCGGCGGCTACAACTATCATGGCAAACATGAGTTTGTCACCCTGGAAGGGATGGAGAAAGCGGTGCAGGTGATCGTGCGTATCGCCGAGCTGACGGCGGCACGAAAAGGGCATTAATCTTCTCAGGCAGCCCGGTAGGGCCGCGTGTCGGACAAGACGCCGGATGGCGGCTAACGCCTTATCCGGCCTACGGTCCAACCGGTGACTGCGGAACCCGTAGGCCCGGCAAGCGCAGCGCCGCCGGGCAGCCAACAGCAGAGCGGATACTCGTTTTTATGCCGGATGGCGGCTAACGCCTTATCCGGCCTACGGTCCAACCGGTGGCCGCGGAACCCGTAGGCCCGGCAAGCGCAGCGCCGCCGGGCGGTCAACAGCAGAGCGGGTACTCGTCTTTATGCCGGATGGCGGCTAACGCCTTATCCGGCCTACGGTCCAACCGGTGGCCGCGGAACCCGTAGGCCCGGCAAGCGCAGCGCCGCCGGGCGGTCAACAGCAAAGCGGGTACTCGTCTTTATGCCGGATGGCGGCTAACGCCTTATCCGGCCTACAGTCCAACCGGTGGCCGCGGAACCCGTAGGCCCGGCAAGCGCAGCGCCGCCGGGCG
>NZ_JBEAHS010000045.1:0-78600 GCF_040062505.1 Klebsiella sp. JN_Kp127 | reverse complement strand
GTGCCGGATGGCGGCTGACGCCTTATCCGGCCTACGTTATTTGGCGCCGGGTTCGCCCCCTTCGCAGGCCCGGCAAGCGCAGCGCCGCCGGGCAACATACCTGGCACCGTGCCGTGTTTGCGCCGGATGGCGGCGGACGCCTTATCCGGCCTACATTATTTGGCGCCGGGTTCGCCCCCTTCGCAGGCCCGGCAAGCGCAGCGCCGCCGGGCAATATACCCGGCACCGTGCCACGTTTGTGCCGGATGGCGGCTGACGCCTTATCCGGCCTACGTTATTTGGCGCCAGGTTCCGCCCCTTAGTAGGCCCGGCAAGCGCAGCGCCGCCGGGCAATCACGCCGAGTGCCGCGTTGTGCCGGATGGCGGCTGACGCCTTATCCGGCCTACGTTATTTGGCGCCGGGTTCGCCTCCTTCGTAGGCCCGGCAAGCGCAGCGCCGCCGGGCAATCGGGCTGGGGGGTTTATGCCGCGAGCCGCGGGATGTGACGCCGAATATTACTCCGGCAGCGTCCAGTCGCCGTCACCCAGCGCGCGCTGCATAATCAACGTATCCCGCCAGTCGCCCATCTTATAGCCGACGCTGCGCAGCTGACCTGCCACGGTAAAACCGAACTTTTTATGGATCGCCAGCGAGCCGGCATTGTTATGGCCATCGCCGATGATCGCCAGCATCTGCCGCCATGGGCCTTTCTCGCATTCGGCGATCAGCCGCGACAGCAGCGCGCTGCCGATGCCGCGCCCGCCCATTCCGGATTCCACGTAGATCGATTCTTCTAGGGTGTAGCGATAGGCCGGGCGCGGGCGATAGAAAGTGGCGTAGCAGTAGCCGACGATAGCCCCGCGCCACAGCGCTACCAGCCAGGGCAGCCCGTTATCGCGCACGGTCTGGATCCGTTTACGCATTTCGTCAACGGTGGGGGGGATCTCTTCGAAGGAGGCGCGACCATTCAGCACGTGCCAGACATACAGCGCGGCGATGGCGTGCGCATCGTCGGGCAGCGCTTCACGAATTTCTAAATCACTGTCGAGTAACGGGGCCTCTGCAGGCATGGCGGCGCTCCTGAATCTGCCGGAGAGACATTCTCCGGCGTGCAGCGTAATACAGAAGCGCCAGGCTGAATAGTCCTGCCGCCGATTATTGCGGATCCGTCGGGGAGGCCGGCGCCGGGGCCGCTTCACCCCAGTATTTCTGCTTGCTGGTTTTGCCGATTCCCGGGTTCATGCTGTTGGTCGGATCGTTCTGGCGATAGAACTGCTGCAGGCTCTCCGGCGCTTCATACAGATGACCCACGTTATGCTCCGCCGGGTACTGGGCGCCGCGGGCTTTTAGCAACGCCAGCATCTGCTCCTTCAGCGCATGGGCGTCGACCCCTTTCTTGACGATGTAATCCTGATGGAACACATGGCACATAAAGTGGCCATAGTAGAGCTTATGCACCAGCTGGCTGTCGATCTCCGGCGGCAGATGTTCGAACCACTCGGTATCGTTACGGCGCAGGGCGATATCCAGCGCCAGAATATCTTCCACCTCGTCAGCATGCACCGCCTGATAGCGGATCGCCGCGCCCGCGGCGGCAAAGCGATGGAGGAACGCTTTGCTGCCTTCCTCCGGCGTGCAGGCGAAGAACTCCCCCTCGGCCTGTTGGAAGTACGCTGTCAGCCAGCGCTGCGCTTCTTCGATGCCGTCGCCGGCCATCTTCAGCAGCAGATGGTGTTCATATTTGTCGCGCCAGGTTTTCATCCGCTCCGGTAAATGCGCCGGGAAGACGTGGCCGAGCTTCTGCATAAACCGGTCGGTAAAGTGCGGCTTAAACAGCGACACTTTCTCCAGCATCGCGTCGGTGCGCCCCTTCATGGTGAAGAAGAACGGCATTTTGTCGGTGCCGAGCTTGTCGATCATCAGGAAGGTGTCTTTGCCATACTTCTCGGCGATATCGTAAATATCGCGGTGCATATATTCCCCGGCCACCGGCAGATGCTGGAACTCGGCGAGGATATGGCGGCGGATCTCGGTCAATACCTGCGGCTGATTGGTGCCAATGTAAAACACCTGCTGGCGCTTCTCCGCCGGGAAGGTATCGAGACGCGCGGCGAAAACCGCCAGTTTACCCGCGCAGCCGGAGGATTCGAACAGGCGGTCCGGGTCGGCGTTGTAGCGCGCCGGGGTGTCGGCATCGACATCGCGCACGCGGGTAACATAGTCGTGATCGTGGGCGTGACGGCCATCGTGCAGCACATCGCTATCGCTGATCCGCTCGTCGTCGAGTCGGCTGAGGATCTGCTCCGGCGTACTGCCGAGATCGATGCCCAGATGGTTGACCAGCTTTAGCTTACCGTCGGCGTCAATCTGCGCGAACAGCGACATCTCGGTATAGGCTGGCCCGCGCTGCACCAGGGAGCCGCCGGAATTGTTGCAGATCCCGCCGATCACCGACGCGCCGATGCACGATGAGCCGATCACCGAGTGCGGCTCGCGCCCCAGCGGTTTCAGCGCTTTTTCCAGTGAATAGAGAGTGGTGCCGGGCCAGGCCAGCACCTGCTCGCCTTTGTCCAGCAGATGCAGCTTATCCAGGCGCAGGGTGCTGATAATCACGATCTCGCGATCGTAATCATTGCCGTTGGGGGTGGAGCCTTCGGTCAGGCCGGTGTTGGCCGCCTGCATCAAAATGATTTTATCGGCGTCGACGCAGGCGTTGAGCACGCGCCAGAGTTCCAGCAGGGTGCCGGGAAAGACAACCGCCAGCGCTTCGCCCTGGCCGGAGCGGAAGCCTTTGCGGTAGCGCTGGGTTTTTGCCGGGTCGGTCAGCAGATGCGAAGGGCCAACCAGGCGCGCCAGGTCAGCCAGAAACGTTTTATGGGTGTTAGTGGGTGCAGATGACATGTTCCACTCCTTGTGGTGGTGCGCGAAATATCGAGGATAAGCATAGCGCTTTGTATGACAATTTGATGCATGAATGTTTCGCAAAAATCAGAGAAGAACCTTAGCATTCTGCGGGCGCGTTGTTTATATATATGGCAAACTGCGGTTTTTATTATGTTTTACCAAGTCCCCGTCTGAGAAAAAGCGAGATAACAATGAAATGGCTCTGCACTGTAGGCGTCGCCGTGAGTCTGGCGCTGCAACCCGCGCTGGCGGATGAACTGTTTGGTAACCACCCCCTGACCCCGCAGGCGCGGGATGCCTTTGTTACCGACCTGCTGAAAAAAATGACCGTGGACGAGAAAATCGGCCAGCTGCGTCTGATAAGCGTCGGCCCGGATAACCCGAAAGAAGCAATCCGCGAGATGATCAAAGCGGGCCAGGTGGGAGCGATTTTTAACACCGTCACCCGTCCGGATATCCGCGTCATGCAGGATCAGGTGATGCAGCTTAGTCGCCTGAAGATCCCGCTGTTCTTTGCCTACGATGTGCTGCACGGCCAGCGCACTGTCTTCCCAATAAGCCTCGGTCTGGCCTCGTCGTTTAACCTCGACGCGGTGAAAACCGTGGGCCGCGTGTCAGCTTATGAAGCCGCCGATGACGGGCTGAACATGACCTGGGCGCCGATGGTCGACGTCTCCCGCGACCCGCGCTGGGGACGCGCTTCCGAAGGCTTCGGGGAAGACACGTATCTGACCACGATGATGGGCCAGGCGATGGTGGCGTCGATGCAGGGCAAGAGCCCGGCTGACCGCTATTCAGTGATGACCAGCGTCAAGCACTTCGCCGCCTACGGCGCGGTGGAGGGCGGGAAAGAGTACAACACGGTCGACATGAGCCCGCAGCGCCTGTTCAACGACTATATGCCGCCGTATAAAGCCGGTCTCGATGCCGGCAGCGGCGCGGTGATGGTGGCCCTGAATTCGCTGAACGGCACCCCGGCGACCGCCGATTCCTGGCTGCTGAAAGATGTCCTGCGCGACCAGTGGGGCTTTAAAGGCATCACGGTTTCCGACCACGGCGCCATCAAAGAGCTGATCAAGCACGGCGTGGCCTCCGACCCGGAAGACGCGGTGCGCGTGGCGCTGAAGTCCGGCATCAACATGAGCATGAGCGACGAGTATTACAGCAAATACCTGCCGGGGCTGGTGAAATCCGGCAAGGTGACCATGGCTGAGCTGGATGACGCCACCCGTCACGTGCTCAACGTCAAATATGACATGGGGCTGTTCAACGATCCGTACAGCCACCTGGGACCAAAAGATTCTGACCCGCAGGACACCAACGCGGAAAGCCGTCTGCATCGTAAAGAGGCGCGCGAAGTGGCCCGCGAGAGCCTGGTGCTGCTGAAAAACCGTCTCGATACGCTGCCGCTGAAAAAATCCGGCACTATCGCGGTGGTGGGCGCGCTGGCGGACAGCAAACGCGACATGATGGGCAGCTGGTCGGCGGCGGGCGTGGCCGATCAGTCGGTGACCGTCCTGACCGGCATCAAAGAAGCGCTGGGCGATAACGGCAAAGTGATTTACGCCAAAGGGGCGAACGTTACCGACGACAAAGGCATTGTCGATTTCCTCAATCTGTATGAGAAAGCAGTGCAGGTTGACCCGCGCTCGCCGCAGGAAATGATCGACGAAGCCGTCGCGGCGGCGAAGCAATCCGACGTGGTGGTCGCCGTAGTGGGCGAGGCGCAGGGGATGGCCCATGAGGCCTCCAGCCGGACCGACATCACCCTGCCGCAGAGCCAGCGCAATCTGATTGCCGCCCTCAAAGCCACCGGCAAACCGCTGGTGCTGGTGCTGATGAACGGCCGTCCGCTGGCGCTGGTGAAAGAGGATCAGCAAGCCGATGCGCTGCTGGAGACCTGGTTTGCCGGCACCGAAGGCGGCCACGCCATCGCCGACGTGCTGTTT
The DNA here is from genome assembly GCF_040062505.1 of Klebsiella sp. JN_Kp127. NCBI lineage: Bacteria > Pseudomonadati > Pseudomonadota > Gammaproteobacteria > Enterobacterales > Enterobacteriaceae > Klebsiella > Klebsiella sp. JN_Kp127. The sequence goes on along the minus strand of NZ_JBEAHS010000045.1, from coordinate 73,767 downwards.
GGCGACTATAACCCGTCGGGCAAGCTGCCGATGTCCTTCCCGCGCTCGGTGGGGCAGATCCCAACCTACTACAGCCATCTGAATACCGGTCGGCCGTATAATCCGGAGAAGCCGAACAAGTACACCTCGCGTTACTTCGATGAGGCCAACGGCCCGCTGTACCCGTTTGGCTACGGCCTGAGCTACACCACCTTTAGCGTCTCCGATGTCACCATGTCGTCGGCCACCCTGCCGCGCGACGGCAGCGTGACCGCCAGCGTGCAGGTGACCAACACCGGCAAACGCGAAGGGGCGACGGTCATTCAGCTGTATCTGCAGGACGTCACCGCCTCCATGAGCCGGCCGGTGAAAATGCTGCGCGGCTTTAAAAAGGTCACCCTCAAGCCGGGTGAAACGCAAACCGTCAGCTTCCCGATCGACGTCGACGCGCTGAAGTTCTGGAACCAGCAAATGAAATACGTCGCTGAGCCGGGCAAATTCAATGTCTTTATCGGCGTGGACTCCGCCCGCGTGAAGCAGAGCGAGTTTGAGCTGTTGTAAGGCAGAGCCCTTAAGCCCAACGTCACACGTTAAAGGCCGATTAATCGGCCTTTTCTTTTTCGTATCGCTGGCAAATGGACTACGCTTTTCTCTTAAGCTTCTGTAAGCGAAGCGCAAAAGAACTGAGGGAAGCGGGATGAAGATGGCGACGAAATGGTCCGGCGCGCTGGCGCTGGCCGCCCTGATAAGTGTGCCGCTGCAGGCGGCGGAGCCGGTGAAGGTCGGCTCGAAAATTGATACCGAAGGGGCGCTGCTGGGCAATATGATCCAGCAGGTGCTGGAAAACCACGGCGTCAAAACGATTAATAAAATCCAGCTCGGCACCACGCCGGTGGTTCGCGGGGCGATTGTCGCCGGCGAGCTGGATATCTATCCGGAGTATACCGGCAATGGCGCTTTCTTCTTTAAAGATGAAAACGACCCGGCATGGAAGAATGCCCGGCAGGGCTATGAGAAGGTGAAACGCCTGGATCAGGAGAAACATCAGCTGGTATGGCTCACCCCGGCTCCGGCTAACAACACCTGGACCATCGCCGTGCGCCAGGAGCTGGCGGAGAAAAATCATCTGACCTCGCTGGCCGACCTCAGCCGCTATCTGCAGCAGGGCGGCGAATTTAAGCTAGCGGCTTCGGCGGAGTTTATTGAACGCCCGGACGCGCTGCCGGCGTTTGAAAAAGCGTATGACTTCAAACTCAACCAGAACCAGCTGCTGTCGCTGGCCGGGGGCGATACGGCGGTGACCATCAAAGCGGCGGCGCAGCAGACCTCCGGCGTCAACGCGGCGATGGCCTACGGCACCGACGGCCCGGTGGCGGCTCTGGGGTTACAGACGCTGAACGACCCGCAGGGCGTGCAGCCGATTTACGCCCCGACGCCGGTGGTGCGCGAGGCGGTGCTTAAAGCCTACCCGCAGATTGCCGACTGGCTGAAGCCGGTCTTCGCCAGCCTCGATGAAAAGACCCTGCAACAGCTCAACGCCCGCATCGCGGTGGAAGGCCAGGATGCGAAGCGCGTGGCGGCAGATTATCTGCAGCAGAAAGGCCTGCTGAAGTAAGCCACCGGTGACCATTCGCTGTACTCACCGCGTCGGCCTGCTGCTGACAGGCCTGCTGCTGGTTACGCTGGCGCTGCCGTTTATCGCTTACGCGCCGAATCGCTTACTCTCCGGGGAAGGGCGCGGGCTGTTGCAGGTGATGCCCTGGCTCGCCGGCGTTCAGCTGGCGGCAGCCCTCGCCGGGATCCTGCTCTGCTGGCTGCCGGGCAGGGTTGCGCCGCTTCTCCATCTGCTGCTGGCCGAACTGCTCTTCCCGCTGCTTATCTGGGGCAGCGGCCAGGCGGCGATTGAGCTCTCCCGGCACGGCTCGCCGCTGGCGCGCACCTCGCCCGGCAGCGGTCTGTGGCTGTCGCTGGCGCTCTGCCTGCTGCTGGCCAGCGAGGCCATTCGTCATCTTACCGCCCGGCCGCTGTGGCGCTGGCTGCTCAATGCGCAAGTCTGGCTTCTGCCCATCATCCTGCTCGCCGCCGGGGCGCTCGATCAGCTCTCGCTGCTGAAGGAGTATGCCAACCGCCAGGAGGTGTTTGACGACGCCCTGCGCCAGCATCTGCTTCTGCTGTTTGGCACCCTGCTGCCGGGCCTGATCATTGGCCTGCCGCTGGGGGTATGGCTCTGGCGGCGTCCGCGCTGGCAGGCGCCGGCCTTCACCGTGCTCAATGTGATCCAGACTATCCCGTCGGTGGCGCTGTTCGGCCTGCTGATTGCCCCGCTTGCCGGTCTGGCGCGCTATTTCCCGGCGCTGGGCGAGCTGGGCGTCTCCGGGACCGGCGTGGCGCCGGCCCTGATCGCCCTGACGTTGTATGCGCTGCTGCCGCTGGTGCGCGGGGTGGTGACCGGCCTGCAGCAGGTGCCGCGGGATGCGCTGGAGAGCGCGACGGCGATGGGCATGAGCGCCGGACAGCGCTTTCGTCTGGTGCAGCTCCCGCTGGCGATGCCGGTGCTGTTGCGCAGCCTGCGGGTGGTCAGCGTGCAAACCGTCGGCATGGCGGTGGTGGCGGCGCTGATCGGCGCCGGCGGCTTTGGCGCGCTGGTGTTCCAGGGGCTGCTGAGCAGCGCGCTGGATCTGGTGCTGCTCGGGGTCGTGCCGACCATTGCCCTGGCGGTGGTCGTGGATGCTCTGTTCGCCCTGTGGGGCGCCTGGCTGAAAGGAGAGGCCAATGATTGAATTTGAAGGGGTCAGCAAAGCGTTTGCCGGCCACCCGGCGGTGAAGGACCTGACCCTGCAGCTGCGCGAAGGCGCTTTCTCGGTGCTGGTGGGAACCTCCGGCTCGGGCAAGTCGACGACGCTGAAAATGATCAACCGCCTGCTGGAGCCGGACCGGGGCATGATTCGCTTTGCCGGCGAAGACATCCGCCAGCAGCCGCTCCTGACCCTGCGGCGGCGGATGGGCTATGCCATCCAGTCCATCGGCCTGTTTCCCCACTGGACGGTGGCGCAGAATATCGCCACCGTGCCGCAGCTGCAAAAATGGCCGCGGGGGAGGATCGCCGACCGGGTCGACGAGCTGATGGCGCTGCTGGGGCTGGAGGCAACGCTGCGCGACCGCTACCCGCACCAGCTCTCCGGCGGCCAGCAGCAGCGGGTCGGGGTGGCGCGGGCGCTGGCGGCAGACCCGGAGGTACTGCTGATGGATGAGCCCTTCGGCGCCCTCGACCCGGTGACCCGTGAGGCGCTGCAGCAGGAGATGCTGCGCATCCATCGCCTGCTGGGGCGGACGATTGTTCTGGTGACCCATGATATTGACGAAGCGCTGCGTCTCGCGGACCACCTGGTGCTGATGGACGGCGGCGAGGTGGTCCAGCAGGGGGCGCCGCTGGAGATGCTCCTGCGGCCAGAGAATCGCTTTGTGCAAACCTTTTTTGGCCGCAGCGAGCTGGGCGTGCGCCTGCTGTCGCTGCGCGAGGTGCGGGACTATCTGCGTCCCGACGAGCGGCTGGCGGGCGAGGGGCTGACCGTCACCATGACCCTGCGGGAAGCGCTGTCGCAGTTTGTCGCCCGGCGCTGCGAGGCGCTGCCGGTGGTGGATGCCGAGGGGCACCCCTGCGGCACGCTGCATTTTGCCGATCTGCTGCGCCAGGAGGCGAGTCATGAAGGCGCTTCGTGAGCCGCTGTGGTGGCTTAGCGCGATGTTTATCGGCCTGCTGGCGGGGCTGCCCTACAGCGCGCCGTTGTTCAGCCGGCTGTTTCCGGAACTGCCGCGGCCGGTCTACCAGCAGGAGAGCTTCTGGGCGCTCACTGTCGATCACGGCTGGCTGGTGGCGGCGTCCAGCCTCGCGGCGACCGCTGTCGGGCTGGGGGCTGGGGTGGCGGTCACCCGGCCTGCGGGCAGCGCGTTTCGTCCGCTGGTGGAGACCATCGCCGCTATCGGGCAGACCTTTCCGCCGGTGGCGGTGCTGGCGATGGCGGTGCCGGTGCTGGGCTTTGGCTGGCTGCCGGCGCTGATCGCCCTCGCGCTGTATGGCATACTGCCGGTGCTGCAAGGGACTCTGGCCGGTCTGGGGTCGATACCGTCGGGCGTGTCAGATGTGGCAGAAGGGATGGGCATGACCGGCTGGCAGCGTCTGTGCAAAGTGGAGCTGCCGCTGGCGGCCCCGGTGATCCTGGCGGGGATCCGCACCTCGGTCATCGTCAATATTGGTACCGCGACGATAGCCTCGACGGTGGGGGCCAATACGCTTGGGACGCCGATCATCATCGGCCTGAGCGGGTTTAATACCGCCTATATCGTGCAGGGGGCGCTGCTGGTGGCGCTGGCGGCGATTATTGTCGACCGCGCATTTGAGCGCCTGGCCCGCTGGCTCAGCCGACACCGCCACGTACAATAAAGGAATAGCCGGCCAGCATCACGCCGCTGATCCCGCCGATGGCCATAAGTAAGAAGAGAGTGACGACCGCGATTTTCGCTGGCTTCATAATAGACTCCTGATGTTAACAGGGGGATTATACGGTGAAGCACAGGTGTTAATGAAACATTAATTGCGGTTTAGCGCGCCGCGCCGGGCTTTTTGCCGCTTTCGCTGCGTCACGCGCTGCAAAAAAGTGTGATCCTGCCCGTCATTTTTCATTTTTATGCAGGGCTTCAAAGAAAGTCTCCGCCAGGCAGTGTAAGGTACGCGCTTTCAGGAATGTGTGGTTTGCGGGTATGTACGAGTTTGATCTGGTGTTGCTGCTGCTTCAGCAGATGTGCGTATTTTTGGTCATCGCGTGGTTGATGAGCAAAACCCGACTGTTTATCCCCCTGATGCAAGTCACCGTTCGCCTGCCGCACAAGCTGCTGTGCTACGTCACCTTCTCCATTTTCTGCATTATGGGGACCTATTTTGGTCTGCATATCGAAGACTCTATCGCCAACACCCGCGCCATCGGCGCCGTGATGGGCGGCCTGCTCGGCGGCCCGGTGGTCGGCGGGCTGGTGGGGCTGACCGGCGGCCTGCACCGCTACTCGCTGGGGGGGATGACCGCCTTAAGCTGCATGGTGTCCACTATCGTCGAGGGGCTGCTGGGCGGTCTGGTGCACAGCGTGCTGGTCAAGCGCGGCCGGCCGGACAAAGTCTTTAGCCCGCTGACCGCCGGGGCGATCACCTTCGTGGCCGAGCTGGTGCAGATGATGATTATTCTGCTGATCGCCCGCCCGTTCCAGGACGCCCTGCATCTGGTGCAGAGCATTGCCGCGCCGATGATGGTGACCAATACCGTCGGCGCGGCGCTGTTTATGCGCATTCTGCTGGACAAGCGGGCGATGTTCGAGAAGTACACCTCCGCCTTTTCCGCCACGGCGCTGAAGGTGGCGGCGTCCACCGAGGGGATCCTGCGTCAGGGGTTCAACGAAGAGAACAGCATGAAGGTGGCCCAGGTGCTTATCCAGGAGCTGGATATCGGCGCGGTGGCGATCACCGACCGCGACAAGCTGCTGGCGTTTACCGGCATCGGCGACGACCATCACCTGCCGGGCAAACCTATCTCCTCCTCGTATACGCAACGGGCGATTGAGACCGGGGAGGTGGTGTATGCCGACGGCAACGAGGTGCCCTACCGCTGCTCGATTCATCCGCACTGTAAGCTGGGGTCGACGCTGGTGATCCCCTTGCGTGGCGAGAACCAGCGGGTGATCGGCACCATCAAACTGTATGAGGCGAAAAACCGCCTGTTCAGTTCGATCAACCGCACCCTGGGGGAGGGGATTGCCCAGCTGCTGTCGGCGCAGATCCTCGCCGGGCAGTACGAGCGGCAGAAGGCGCTGCTGACGCAATCCGAAATCAAGCTTCTGCATGCCCAGGTCAACCCGCACTTCCTGTTTAACGCGCTTAACACCCTGAAGGCGGTGATCCGTCGCGACAGCGAGCAGGCCGGCCAGCTGGTGCAGTATCTGTCGACCTTCTTTCGCAAGAACCTGAAGCGGCCGACAGAAATCGTCACCCTCGCCGATGAGATCGAGCATGTTAACGCCTACCTGCAGATTGAGAAGGCCCGCTTTCAGGCTAACCTGCAGATCCAGATGGCGGTGCCGGAAGGGCTGGCGCATCACCAGCTGCCGGCCTTTACCCTGCAGCCGATCGTGGAGAACGCCATTAAGCATGGCACATCGCAACATCTTGGCGTCGGCGAAATTACCATTCGCGCCAGCCAGGACGATCGCTGGCTGCAGCTGGATATCGAAGATAACGCCGGGCTGTACCGGGCCAACCCTCAGGCCAGCGGGCTGGGGATGAATCTGGTGGACAGGCGGCTTCGGGCGCGTTTTGGCGCCGACTGCGGCATCAGCGTCACCTGCGAACCGGAGCGCTTTACCCGTGTCACCCTACGTTTGCCCCTGGAGGAGAATGCATGCTGAGAGTATTGATCGTCGATGATGAGCCGCTGGCGCGGGAAAACCTGCGTATTTTGCTGGAGACTCAGCGCGATATCGAGATCGTCGGCGAATGCGGCAACGCGGTGGAGGCGATTGGCGCAGTCCATAAGCTGCGTCCCGACGTGTTGTTTCTCGACATCCAGATGCCGCGCATCAGCGGCCTGGAGATGGTCGGGATGCTCGACCCGGAGCACCGCCCCTATATCGTGTTTCTCACCGCCTTTGATGAATACGCGGTGAAAGCCTTTGAGGAGCACGCCTTTGACTATCTGCTCAAGCCGATTGAAGCTGCCCGGCTGGAGAAAACCCTCGCCCGCCTGCGCCAGGAGCGTAATCTGCAGGATGTGTCGCTGCTGGATGACGCCCGGCAGACGCTGAAATACATACCCTGTACCGGCCACAGCCGTATCTGGCTGCTGCAGATGGAGGATGTGGCCTTCGTCAGCAGCCGGATGAGCGGGATCTACGTGACCGACCGCGAGGGCAAGGAGGGGTTTACCGAGCTGACCCTGCGCACCCTTGAGAGCCGCACGCCGCTGCTGCGCTGTCATCGCCAGTATCTGGTGAATATGGCGCACCTGAAGGAGATTCGCCTGGAGGAGAATGGTCAGGCGGAGCTGCTGATGCGCGCCGGGCAAACGGTGCCGGTGAGCCGGCGCTATTTAAAAAGCCTGAAAGAGGCGATTGGCCTGTAAAGCTGCTACACTGCGCCCCATTGCATCATCGACAGTAAAAGGCACTCATGCTCAGTAATGATATTCTTCGTAGCCTGCGCTACACCCTGAAAGTCAATAATAACGATATGGTGCGCATTCTTGCGCTATCCGACATGGAATCCACCTCCGCCAGCTTTGACACCTGGACGACGAAAGAGGATGAAGAGGGCTTTGTCCGCTGCCCGGACATTATCCTGTCGGGTTTCCTCAACGGCCTTATCTATGACAAGCGCGGTAAAGACGATTCGGCGCCGGAGCTGGCGCTGGAGCGCCGGGTGAATAACAATACGGTGCTGAAAAAGCTGCGGATCGCCTTCTCGCTGAAAACGGATGATATTGTGGCGATCATGAGCGAGCAGAAATACCGCGTCTCGGTGCCGGAAGTGACCGCCATGATGCGGTCGCCTGACCACAAAAACTACCGCGAGTGCGGCGACCAGTTTCTGCGCAATTTCTTGCGCGGCCTGACCCAGCGGGTGCATAACCCGAAGGCGTGATGGTTAGCCGGGGGGCGGCTTCGCCTTACCCGGCCTACAAAACCCGTCGGCCCGTGCAAGGGTAGCGCCGCCGGGCAAAAAAAAGCCGGAGATATTCTCCGGCTTTTTTATTATTTCACCTGCTGACCCGGCTTCGCGCCGTCGTCAGGGCTTAACAGGAAGATATCCTTCCCGCCAGGGCCGGCGGCCATCACCATCCCTTCCGAGATGCCGAAGCGCATTTTGCGCGGCGCCAGGTTGGCGACCATCACCGTCAGGCGGCCAATCAGCGGCTGCGGATCCGGATAAGCGGAGCGGATGCCGGAGAAGACGTTACGCTTCTCGCCGCCAAGATCCAGCGTCAGGCGCAGCAGCTTGTCGGAGCCCTCGACGAATTCCGCGTTTTCAATCAGCGCCACGCGCAGGTCGACTTTGGCGAAATCGTCAAAGGTGATGGTTTCCTGAATCGGATCGTCCGCCAGCGGGCCGCTGACCGGCGCCGCGGTGGCTTTCACCTCTTCTTTAGAGGCTTCCACCAGGGCTTCCACCTGCTTCATCTCGATGCGGTTGTACAGCGCCTTAAACGGATTGACCTTATGCGCCAGCAGCGGCTGCTGGATGGCGTCCCAGCTCAGCTCGCTGTTGAGGAACGCTTCCGCGCGCGCGGCCAGCTGCGGCAGGACCGGCTTCAGCCAGGTCATCAGCACGCGGAACATATTCAGGCCCATGGTGCAGATGGCCTGCAGGTCGGCGTCGCGGCCTTCCTGTTTCGCCACCACCCACGGCGCCTGCTCATCAACATAGCGGTTGGCCACGTCGGCGAGGGCCATGATTTCGCGGATGGCCTTACCGAACTCGCGGCTGTCCCACGCTTCGCCGATGCTTTCCGCCGCGTCGGTGAAGGTTTTGTACAGCGCCGGGTCGGCCAGCTCAGCGGCCAGCATGCCGTCAAAACGCTTGCTGATAAAGCCGGCGTTGCGCGAGGCGAGGTTAACCACCTTGTTGACGATGTCGGCGTTAACGCGCTGGATAAAGTCTTCCAGGTTGAGGTCGATATCATCGATGCGCGAAGAGAGCTTGGCGGTGTAGTAGTAGCGCAGGCTGTCGGCATCAAAGTGCTTCAGCCAGGTGCTGGCCTTAATGAAGGTGCCGCGCGACTTAGACATCTTGGCGCCGTTGACCGTCACGTAGCCATGCACGAACAGGTTGGTCGGTTTACGGAACTGGCTGCCTTCCAGCATCGCCGGCCAGAACAGGCTGTGGAAGTAGACGATGTCCTTGCCGATAAAGTGATACAGCTCGGCCGTGGAGTCTTTCTTCCAGTATTCGTCGAAGCTGGTGGTGTCGCCGCGCTTGTCGCACAGGTTCTTGAAAGAGCCCATGTAGCCGATCGGCGCGTCCAGCCAGACGTAGAAATATTTGCCCGGCGCGTTCGGAATTTCGAAGCCGAAGTACGGCGCATCGCGGGAGATGTCCCACTGCTGCAGGCCGGATTCGAACCACTCCTGCATTTTGTTCGCCACCTGCTCCTGCAGCGCGCCGCTGCGGGTCCACGCCTGCAGCATTTCGCTGAACGACGGCAGGTCGAAGAAGAAGTGTTCGGAGTCACGCATCACCGGCGTGGCGCCGGAGACCACCGATTTCGGGTCGATCAGTTCGGTGGGGCTGTAGGTCGCGCCGCACACTTCGCAGTTATCGCCGTACTGGTCCGGAGATTTACACTTCGGACAGGTGCCTTTCACAAAACGGTCCGGCAGGAACATGCCTTTTTCCGGATCGTAGAGCTGAGAGATGGTGCGGTTTTTGATAAAACCGTTCTCTTTCAGACGGGTGTAGATAAGCTCCGACAGCTCGCGGTTCTCGTCGCTGTGCGTCGAGTGATAGTTATCGTAGCTGATGTCGAAGCCGGCAAAATCGGTCTGATGCTCCTGACTCATCTCGCCAATCATCTGCTCCGGGGTGATACCGAGCTGTTGCGCCTTGAGCATGATCGGCGTGCCGTGGGCGTCGTCGGCGCAGATGAAGTTGACCTCGTGGCCGCGCATTCGCTGGTAACGGACCCAGACATCAGCCTGGATGTGCTCCAGCATGTGGCCGAGGTGGATGGAGCCGTTGGCGTACGGCAGGGCGCACGTTACCAGAATTTTCTTCGCGACTTGAGTCATAGTGAGCATTACATCTTCTGTTGTAAAAAGGGCTTCCGATATTACCAAAAGGGCTGTGGGTGCGCCATAAATGGCTGCCCATATATGGATAATCCTTTCCTGTGATAAACTCTGTGATTACTGAAAGCATCTCAAAACAACAAAGGAGTCGGGATGAATTCGCAATCCCAGGCCAAATCCCCCGAGCGCCTCCGCGCGATGGTCGCCGGGACGCTGGCCAATTTCCAGCACCCAACCCTGAAGCATAATCTCACCACCCTCAAGGCACTGCACCATGTCGCCTGGCTGGACGATACCGTTCATATCGAGCTACAAATGCCGTTCGTCTGGAGCAGCGCCTTCGAAGCGCTCAAAGAGCAGTGCAGCGCCGAGCTGTTGCGCATCACTGGCGCGAAGGCCATCGACTGGAAGCTGACCCACAGCATCGCGACCCTCAAGCGCGTGAAAAACCAGCCCGGCATCAACGGCGTGAAGAACATTATCGCCATCAGCTCCGGGAAAGGCGGCGTCGGTAAATCCTCCACGGCGGTAAACCTGGCGCTGGCGCTCGCCGCGGAAGGGGCGAAGGTGGGCATTCTGGATGCCGATATCTACGGCCCGTCGATTCCGACCATGCTTGGCGCGGAAGACAGCCGCCCGACCTCCCCGGACGGTACCCATATGGCGCCGATCATGAAGTTCGGTCTGGCCACCAACTCCATCGGCTACCTGGTGACCGACGACAACGCCATGGTGTGGCGCGGGCCGATGGCCAGCAAGGCGCTGATGCAGATGCTGCAGGAGACCCTGTGGCCGGATCTCGACTACCTGGTGCTGGATATGCCGCCGGGCACTGGCGACATCCAGCTGACGCTGGCGCAGAACATTCCGGTCACCGGCGCGGTGGTAGTCACCACGCCGCAGGATATCGCGCTGATCGACGCCAAAAAAGGCATCGTGATGTTCGAAAAAGTGGAAGTGCCGGTGCTGGGGATCGTGGAAAACATGAGCATGCATATCTGCAGCAACTGCGGGCACCATGAGCCGATCTTCGGCACCGGCGGCGCGCAAAAACTGGCCGAGAAATACCACACCCAGCTGCTGGGCCAGCTGCCGCTGCATATTACGCTGCGGGAAGATCTGGATAACGGCACGCCGACGGTGGTGGCGCGTCCGGAAAGCGAATTTACCGACATCTACCGCCAGCTGGCGGGTCGGGTGGCGGCCCAGATGTACTGGCAGGGAGAAGTGATCCCGGGTGAGATTGCCTTCCGCGCCGTTTAAGGCCGCGGCGAGCGCATCAGCCAGTATCCGCCCTCGGGCGAGGCGCCCTGTGCTTCGATGGTCCAGCCGTGACGCTGGTAGAAGCGCAGGGCGTTTTTATTTTCCATCAGGCACTTCAGCGTCCCGCTGGCGGTAAAGGTCCGTTCGACCTGCGCCAGCAGCGCGCTGCCGATATGTCTGCCCTGCCAGTCCGGGTCGACGAACAGATGGTGAAGAAAGTTATCGGCGGTCCATACGGCGGCAAAGCCCACCGGCAGGCCGTCGTATTCCGCGACCCACAGCTGTTCATCCGCGGTGGCGGCATCGAAATCTTCCAGCCGCCACGTCGTGGAGGGAAGCCAGGTCCACGACATACTGCGCGCCCGCAGAAAGAGCTGGCGCAGCGCCGGAGAGTCCGCTGGTTCGCCGGGGCGGATGCGGAGTTTGAGCGGATCAGCGATGATAGAAGATCTCGCCATCGTACACCTTGAGGATTTTGCCTTCGGTGTCGGTGATCAGCACGTAGTTACCGCCCATATAGGTCCAGTGGCTGCCGGCGTCCGGCGCGGGCAGATTACGCTGCTGCCACCCTTTGATGTTGTATTCGGGGGTGAGGTACATCGCCGGAACGGTGTCGCCAATGTGGAACTGGGTGAAGTCGGCGGTGAACTCTTTCAGCGCATACTGATCGATCCCCGCGGCAGAAGCCGTCCAGCTGGCGCCGGCGGTGGCAAGGAGTACGCCCAGAAGCATCATTTTTGTTTTACGCATAGTTTCCTCAATATTACCTGGACTCAAAATAGCAGCCTCGTATCATTCCTGATGCGTTGCTGAAATGGCAAGCACTGGATTTTTAAAAAGTGTAAGCAAAACACGGCGCAAGTCCTGCGCCGCTTGCGTTGCAGCGACGGTGATGCCTATTTTGGGAGCAATCTGAAGCAGGGGAGAATCGGCATGTTCAGGCTGGAAGATCTGACCTTATTTGTCCGCGCCGCGGCACTGGGCAGTTTTAGCGACGCCGCGCGCGAGGCGGGGCAGCAACCGGCGCAGGTGAGCGCGGCGATTAAGCGTCTGGAGACGATCCTCAATATTCGCCTGTTCGCCCGCTCGACCCGCAGCCTGCGCCTGACGCCGGAGGGGGAGACCTGGCTGCCGTATGCCACCCAGATGCTCGATACCCTCGAGGCCGGCCTGCAGAAGATCCAGACCCCGGACGATGAAATTCGCGGCATGCTGCAGATCGCCGTGCCGTCGGATCTCGGGCGTAACCTGCTCCTGACCCTGTTCCGCGACTTTCGGCAACGCCACCCGGCGCTGCGCCTGCGGCTGCTCTTTTCCGACCAGCTGACCGACGTGTTTAAAGATCCGGTGGACGTCGCGTTTCGCTATGGCAATAACGATGACGCCTCGTTTATTTCGCTGCCGGTGGCGCCGGAAAATCGTCGGGTGCTGGTGGCCTCTCCTGAGTGGATCGCCCGCCACGGCGAGCCGCAGACCCTTGAGGAGCTCGGCCAGCACAATGCGTTGATCTATATATTGCGCGGCCGCCCGTTCGACCGCTGGTCGCTGAGCCTCGACGGCGAAGTTCTGCAGCAGAAGGTCTCCGGCACGGTGATGAGCGATGACGCGGAGGTGATCCGCCGGCTGGCGGTGGCCGGGGAGGGCATTGCCTATAAATCGATGCTCGACGTCAGCGACGATCTGCGGGCGGGCCGCCTGCGGCGCCTGCTGCCGCGTTACCAGGGGGATGTGGTGCCGTTGAACCTGATTTGTCCGCACCGCAAACAGCTCTCTGCCGCGGTGCGTTTGTTATATGAAGAGGTGAAATCACATTGTGAAGGGCTTAATGTCTAACTAAGGTCGCGAAGTAGTAGACCAGCGGGACGGCCAGCACCCACAGGCCAATCGGGATTTCCCGCCACTTGCCGGCGATGGCCTTGATCACAATGTAAAACAGCAGCCCGCCGGCGATGCCGGTGCCGAAGCTGTTGGCGATGAGGGTGATCATCACCATCATCAGCACCGGCAGGCCGTCGGTGAAGTTGCCGAGATCCACTTTGCGCAGGCCGCTGAACATGTTCAGGCCGATCAGGATCAGCGCCGGGGCGGTGGCCTCCTTCGGGATCATCAGCGCCACCGGCGTGAACAGCAGCATCAGCAGGAACATCACCGCCGCCGACAGCGCGGTGAGGCCGGTTTTGCCCCCGGCTTCCGCCGCCGCCGAGGACTCAATCAGCGCCGTCGCCGCCGGAATACCTACCCACGGGCCGAGCGCCGCGGCAATCGAATCGACCATAAACGGGCGATTAATCTGCGGCATGTTGCCTTCTTCATCCAGCAGGCCCGCCTCGCCGCCCACCGCCAGCGTCGTCCCCATGGTGGAGAAAAACTCAGAAGCGAAAAAGACGAACAGGAACGGCAGGAAGGCGATGTTTAACGCCCCCAGCAGGTCAACCTCTCCCAGCACCGGGGCCAGCGAGTGGGGGACATCGATAAAATGCGTCGGCAGTTTCGTGACGCCGAACGGGATCCCCACCAGGGTAGCGCACAGAATGGCCCACAAAATGGCGCCCGGCACCTTACGCGCCTGCAGGGCTATCGCCAGGAACAGGCCGCACAGCGCCACCAGCGCGCCGGGGGCGAGGAAGTCGCCGAGCATCAGGGCGTTGGTTTTGGCATTGGCGAGCACCAGCCCGGCGTTGCGAAAGCCGAGGACGGCGACGAACAGGCCGATGGAGGCCGTCAGCCCCAGCTTGATCGACTGCGGAACCGAGCGGGTGACCACTTCGCGCAGGCCAAAGCGGGTCAGCAGGAAGAAGAGAACCCCCGACCAGCAGGCGATCCCGAGGCCTGTCTGCCAGCCAATCCCCTCGCTACCGGCCAGCGTGACCCCCACCAGCACTGAGCCGCCAATGCCCGGGCCGACGATAAACGGCAGGTTGGCGTAAAACGCCATCAGCAGCGAGCCGACGACGAAGACCAGAATGGTGCCGGTGGTGGCGGCGCCTTTGTCCATTCCGCCTATCGCCAGCAGTCCCGGGATGACCACCAGTAAATAGGCGGCGGCGAGAAAACCGGTGATCCCGGCCAGGCATTCGCTGCGCAGCGTGCCGCCGCGCGAGCGCAGCGCAAAGCGGCGCTCCAGCCAGTTATCGCGGGCGGAAGAGTGAAGTGTGTTATCGGCCATGCTCAGGCTCCCTGAGGATTATTGTTGTGAGGCGTTGGCGCCGGGGTTTCCCGGCAGGCTATCAACGGGTCGACTATCTGGCGCCTGCCGCCGTCGGTCAGACCCAAATCGGTTAAATGCGGCCCGGCGTTACAGGCAAGACAGGTGCCTTCAATGGCCTTAAAGACCCGGTACGGCGGCTCCCAGTCGGCGATTTTGCTGCTCAGATCGCGCAGCTCGCGGAACTGACGCGCCAGCTCTGCCGCCGGGAGATCCGACAGCATGCCGGCAATCGGCATCGCCACATGGGCGAGGATTTCGCCCCGTTGCGCCAGCGCCATCCCGCCGCCGGAGGCGATAAGCTGGTTGGCCGCCTGCGCCATATCCTCAGCATTGCGCCCGAGCACCACCAGATTGTGTGAATCGTGGGAATAGCTGGTGGCGATGGCGCCGCGCAGCTCGCCCCAGCCTTCAAGCAGGGCGATTTGCGGCGTCGCCTGATGGCGGCCGTGGCGGTGCTTGACCCAGATCAGGCTGAAGCCGGCGGGCAGCTGGACCTGGCCGTCGCGGATCTGCACTTCGACCTCACCCCACTGGGTGAAGCGCGCGCCGCGGATATGGCGCAGGCGGGCAACGCCGTGGCGAATGCCCTTGATGCGCAGGATAAAGTCATCGGCGGCGAGGGGGGCTATCTGCAAGGTATCGCGCGGCGGCGTCACGCCCGGCGCCGGGGCGATCGGCTTCAGCAGGCGGCCGGCATGGGCCAGCCGTTCCCCGCCAACGTAGACTTCGCGGGCCGCCAGTTTCTCCAGAGAATCAAACACCACCAGGTCGGCGCGTCGCCCGGCGGCAATCAGCCCGAGATCGTGGCGCTGCAGGCGAATAGCAGCGTTGAGGGTGGCGAAACGCAGCGCATCGACCGCCGGTAATCCATGCTCGATCAGCAGGTTGAGCAGGGCGATGATCCCGCCTTTCTCCAGCAGCATATCCGGCGGCACGTCGTCGGTGCAGACGGTGATCTGCGAAGAGAGGTGCGGCAGCGTTTTCAACGCCGCCACGATATCCGGCAGCAGGTAGGGGTGCGAGCCGCGGATCTCGATCGTCAGCCCGGCGCGCAGTTTTTCCAGCGCGTCGTCCGCCGAGGTCAGTTCATGATCGGAGGTGACGCCGGCGGCGAGGTAGGCCTGCAGGTCGGCGCCGCTCAGCCCGCGGGCGTGGCCTTCAATCAGTTTTCCGCTGTTGAGACCGGCCTGGACAATCTCCTGCATCCGCTCGCTGCCGTGCAGCACGCCGTGCATATCCATCACTTCCGCCACGCCGCGCACTTCCGGCCAGCCGAGCATGGTCTCCATTTCCGCGCCGGCGAAATCGGCGCCGGACATTTCGAGTCCGGGGGTGGAGGGCACGCTCGACGGCGCGGCGACCATCACCTGCAGCGGCAGGTGGCGGCTGGCGTCTACCGCGTAACGCACGCCCTCGACGCCGAGCACATTGGCCAGCTCATGCGGATCCCAGAACACCGCGGTGGTGCCCTGAGTGAGGACGATTTCGGCGTAGCGCTCGGGCGGCAGGTGGGAGCTTTCAAGGTGCACGTGGGTGTCCATCAGGCCGGGCGACAGGTAGCCGCCGGACAGGGAACGCACTTCATGGGCGTCGACGCGGCTGCCGCGCGGGTGGACGCTGGCGATCATCTCGCCGACGATACCGACGTCAGCCGGGCGGATTTCGCCCGTGGCCATATCGACGATCTGCGCATCGACCAGCAGCAGATCAAACGGGGATTCGCCGCGCGCGGCCTGCACGGCGCGACGGCGGACTTGAGCATTGCTGGACATAACCACTCCGGCACAAGGATAATGCGGATACTCTAGGGGCACAGCAAACGTTTGCCCAGATGAATAAATTTATCACCCGATAAGCTCGGGTTATTGTGCAGGACCACCGTAGCGAACCCGATGATGAACGAACCCTGGCAGCGGCTGCCCGCGCTCTCTCTTAAACAGCTTCAGTATTTCGTCACCCTGGCCCAGCTGCGCCATTTTACCGATACCGCCAGTCGGCTGGCGATTAGCCAGCCGGCGCTGAGCAGCGCTCTGCGGCAGATTGAAACGGTGCTCGGCGGCAAGCTGGTCAACCGCACCGCTTCGGCGGTCACCCTGACTGAACTGGGGGCGGCGATTTTACCCCACGCCCAGCGGATCCTCAGCGTGGCGCAGGCGGCCTTTTTCGATATGCAGCAGATCGTCGAGGCGGGCGGCGACGGGACGGTGCGCATCGGCCTGGTGCCGTCGGTCAGTTCGCTGCTGTTTCCGCTGCTGCCGCAGACCCTGGCCCAGGCCTTTCCCCGCCTGCGTATTGAATTTCACGATCAGACCAACGATGCGCTCATCCAGGCGCTGCTGCGCGGCGAGATTGATTTCGGCATCGGGGCGATCGACAGCTCACTGCCCGCAGAACTGCTGGTCTATCCGCTGCGCGACGATCCCTTCGTGGCGGTGCTGCACCGCGACGATCCGCTGGCCGCGCAGGCGCATCTGCCGTGGAAACAGCTGGTGGGGCGGGACATTGCCGTCTTCTCGAAGGGCAATATTCAGCGGCTGGTGGCGGCATTAGTGGAGAGCCATCGCCTGACGCTGACCACCCGCTACCAGGTGGACTATATCGAAACCCTGTATGGCCTGGTGCGCTCGCGCTTAGCGGTGGCGATACTGCCGGAGCTGTACACCACCCATCTGCAGGACCCGGCGCTCAAGGTCGCCCAGCTGCAGCAGCCGGCGTTGACCCGCACGGTGGCCCTGATGCGCGGGCCGCAGGCGCTGCCGCCGCTTATCGAAGCCTGTTTTTCCCTGCTGCAGGCCGCCTTGCGCTAGGGCAGGTGCTTGATCAGCACGTCTATGGTCAAGTGGTTGATGTACTCCAGCGAGTGTGAGGAGAGGACGCCCAGCAGCCGGTTATGGTGCCCGGCAATAATTAAATCGATCTGCCGCTGTCGAACGCAGGTTTCGACATCTTCAAAGCGGCGGGTGGTCACCAGCGAGAGGGTATCCACCGGCAGGGAGACGGTGCAGGCCAGCTCGTTGAGCAGGGCTTTGGCCTGGATCACCTCCTGCGAGACCTGATCGTCGCGCAGGCTGTCGGAAACATAGTTCAGCGCCCGGTAGTCGGTGCTGATGTGGGCGATAGTGATGCGCATGCCGTTCTCTTCCGCCATTCTGGCGGCATGCTCGAGCAGCGGGACGCCGTCCTGACTGCTGTTAATCAGTACCAGCGCATGGTGATAAAGCGCCATAAATACCTCCGCGCAAAAAAGTTGTCCTCAGCGTATTTTGAGCCGCGGGCGGGGGGATGGCAAACCCTCGGCGCGTTTGCCTGAAGATAAAGTTCCCCCGCGGCCTGACGGGCGGCGGGGGAGCGTGGGGCGCGTGGCGCTTATGGGGTGACGATGTTGAACCAGAAGGCAAAGGTGTCCATATAGCTCAGCATTTCGTCGAGCTTAGCGCCATTGCCGCGAATGTTAACCTCGCCGTTAGCCTGAGCTTGCTTCAGCGTCTCCTGTTTCAGGATGATCTTATTCAGGGTATCGCGGCTGAGCGAGATGCTGGCGTCTGCGTTGTCGGCTACCGCATTGGCGGTATGGTTAAGCACGCCGTTTTCCAGCTCCAGTTTGTACTTGCCGCCGTCTTTACCGAGGTCGATGTTAAAGACCGCTTTAGCCGCCCCGGCTTTTTCGCCGTTGATATGCACCCCGAGATAATCGAAGAACATTTCCGGCGTCATCGCCCGCACGGTATCCGGGCTGGCGGTGTTCGGCGTCGGCAGTTTCTGCACGCCGTTACGCAGTTCCTGAGCGCCGGTGAGGTAGAAGTTGCGCCAGGTCCCGGCTTCCGCCTGATACCCGAGCTGCTCCAGGGCGTCGGCTTCCAGATGACGCGCCTGCTGATTGTTCGGATCGGCGAAGACGATTTTGCTGGTCACCTGCGCCACCCAGCGGTAGTTCCCCTGCTGGTAGTCGGCTTTGGCTTTCTGCATGATGGCATCGGCGCCGCCCATATATTCCACGAACTTCTTCGCCGCCTGATCTGGCGGCAGCTCGTCGAGGGTGGCCGGGTTGCCGTCGAACCAGCCGAGGTAAAAGACGTAGGTCGCTTTCACATCGTGGCTGACGGAACCGTAGTAGCCGCGGCTGGACCACTGTTTCTCAAGGGACTCCGGCAGCTTGAAGTTGGCGGCGATCTCATCGCGGGTCATGCCCAAATTCGCCATCCGCAGAGTCTGGTCGTTGATATAGCGATACATATCGCGCTGACCTTTCATCAGCTTAACGATATTGTCGTTGCCCCAGGTCGGCCAGTGGTGCTGCGCGATAATCACTTCCGCATCGTTGCCCCAGCGGTCGATGGCGGCGTTGATGTATTTCGACCACGCCAGCGGATCGCGGATTTTGGCGCCGCGCAGCGAGTAGGTGTTGTGCAGGGTATGGGTGACATCCTCTGCCGCCTCGATCATTTTCTTCTCTTTGACATACCACAGCATCTCAGACGGCGCTTCCGAGCCCGGCGCCATCATAAAGTCATAGGTCAGGCCGTCAATCACTTCCTGCTGACCGGTATGGGTAATGTAGTTGGTCGGCGGGATCAGCGTGACGGTACCCGCCGAGGTGGTGGTGCCGAGACCGGCGCCAACCTGACCTTTGGCGTCCGGCTTCAGCAGATTGCCATACATATAGCTGGCGCGGCGGCTCATCGCGGTACCGGCCATGATATTTTCGGAAACCGCTTCTTTCATAAAGCCGTCCGGGGCGTAAATCTTCACTTTTCCGGCTTTGACATCGGCTTCATCCACCACCCCGCGGATACCGCCGTAGTGGTCCACATGGCTGTGGGTAAACAGCACCGCCACCACCGGTTTTTTCGGCCGGTGGGCAAAATAGAGCGCCAGAGCCTCTTTAGCCGGTTCGGCGCTTAGCAGCGGGTCGATGATGGTGATCCCGGTTTTGCCTTCAATAATGGTCATATTGGAAAGATCGAGATTACGGATCTGGTAAACGCCGTCGGTGACTTTGAACAGACCGCCGATATTAAGCAGCTGCGACTGTCGCCACAGGCTGGGATTGACGGTGTCCGGCGCCTTTTCGCCCTCTTTGACGAAATTATATTTGGCCGGATCCCAGATAATATTTCCCTGGTCACCTTTGAGCATCGCCGGCGGCAGGGGCGCGATAAATCCCTGATGGGCGTTGTTAAAGTCGGTTTTATCCGCAAACGGCAGTTTACGGTATAGCGCCTGGTTCGCCTCCCGCGTGGCCGGTGTGGCATCCTGTTGTTGCGCGGCGGCAAAGGCGGTTACCGACAAAGACGATAACATTCCGGCCAGCGCCAGATTTTTGGCTATCTGATTTAATTTCATCACTACCTCTCAGGTAATTTATTATGCGGAAATAAAAAATATCTCCCGCTTAAAAAGTGAATGGCTTGTCGTTTATTCTAAAGACTAATATTCCGCTGAATAGTCCCATATGGGACTGGCGCGGCGCCGCTAAAGGATCTCCTCGTCTTTAGCCGGCGAGGACTGCTATACTGTCGCTAACGGCGCAGGCGAGGGCAGAGAATGAATTTCCAGGAAATACATAGTTATTATAAGACGTTAGCCATAGCCGACTTTTTTGCCGATATCCTCGTGGAAGGTGAAGAGGTTATTCTCGCCGCCAATAAAAAATGGTGCCCGCAACCGGGGTATATTTATTTTTGCACCGAGGGTTCGCTATCCATATTAATGCCGGATGATGGGTTGAATATCGGTAATACTATTGAGCATATGCCGATTGGCCTGATGGAGCGGTATTGCCCGCTGGCGAAATTTGAATATACCGGAAGCGCAACCGTGACGCTGCGTAAAATTTCCTACGCCACTTTTGATCGCCTTTTTATTGCTACCCACCCGCAGCGCGTTGAGGCGCTGGCGAAGGTGTTGGTGTTCATGAGTATCTTTACCATCGACCTGCACAATGAACGTCGCCAGGTCACCAGCTACCAGACGATTCGTCCGATGCTGTATCGCTATTTGTATCGGCAGCATACGCATGAGGGTGAAAACGAGGGGCTGGCGTTATTTATCATCCGGCGTACGAATCTTTCGCGCACTCATGTGTTTCGCGTGCTGGCGGACTTAAAGGCGGGGGGATATATCACGATGAAACGTGGCAAACTGATCTCTATCGATCGACCGCTGCCTGCGGAGTACTGACCGGGCAGGAGAGGGTAACAAGGCGGGATCACCGCCTTGATACCAGGATAGCCGTCAGCGAATCATTACGGCGTCACGATGTTAAACCAGAAGTCAAACGGGTCCATATAGCCCAACATTTCATCGAGTTTAGCCCCGTTACCGCTGATTTTAACTTCCCCCTTATCTTCCGCCTGCTTCAGGGTCTCTTCTTTGAGAATGATTTTATTCAGGGTAGCGCGATCCAGCGTCAGGGTGGCATCCGCCTCATTGGCTTGCGCATTGGCGGTGTGGTTCAGCACGCCGTTTTCCAGTTCCAGTTTATATTTACCGCCGTCATTGCCCAGATCGATATTGAAGACCGACTTCGCATTGCCCGCTTTTTCGCCATTGATATGGACCGCCAGATAATCAAAGAACATTTCCGGGGTCATGGCGCGGACGGTGTCCGGGCTGGCGGTGTTCGGGGTCGGACCTTTCACCACGCCGTTGCGCAGTTCCTGGGCGCCGGTAAGGTAGAAATTACGCCACGGGCCGGACTCCGCCTGATAGCCTAATTGCTCCAGGGCATCGGCTTCCAGATGACGCGCCTGCTGGTTGTTAGGGTCGGCGAAGACGACTTTGCTCACCACCTGGGCAACCCAGCGGTAGTTACCCTGGTCGTAATCCTCTTTCGCTTTCTTCAGGATGGCATCCGCGCCGCCCATGTACTCGACGAACTTCTTCGCCGCTTCTTCCGGCGGCAGTTCGTCAAGGGTGGCCGGGTTGCCGTCGAACCAGCCGAGATACAGCACGTAGGTGGCCTTCACATCGTGGCTGACCGAGCCGTAGTAGCCGCGGTTAGCCCAGGTATTGGCGAGGCCGTCCGGCAGCTTAAAGTTAGCGGCGATTTCATCGCGGGTCAGGCCTTCGTTAGCCATCCGCAGGGTCTGGTCGTTGATGTAACGATACAGGTCACGCTGACTCTTCAGCAGGTTAACCACGTTCTCGTTGCCCCAGGTCGGCCAGTGGTGCTGGGCCATTATGATCTCAGCCTTATCGCCCCAGCGAACGATCGCCTGGTTGATATATTTCGACCACGGCAGCGGCTCACGGATCTTCGCCCCGCGCAGCGAGTAGGTGTTATGCAGGGTGTGGGTGACATCCTCTGCGGATTCGATCAATTTCTTCTCTTCGATATACCACAGCATTTCTGACGGCGCTTCGGAGCCTGGCGCCAGCATGAAGTCATAGGTCAGGCCGTCGATCACCTCTTTCTGGCCATCCTTATCAATGATGTTGGTTGGCGCAATCAGGGTGACGGTGCCTGCCGAGGTGGTAGTCCCGAGGCCCGCGCCCACCTGGCCTTTAGCGTCCGGCTTCAGCAGGTTGCCGTACATATAGCTGGCGCGGCGGCTCATGACGTTCCCGGCCATGATATTTTCCGCCACCGCCGCTTCCATAAAGCCGGACGGCGCGTAGATTTTTACTTTACCCGCTTTGACGTCGGCTTCATCCACCACGCCGCGCACGCCGCCGTAGTGGTCAACGTGGCTGTGGGTGTAGATCACCGCGACGACCGGTTTTTTACCCCGGTTTTTATAGTAGAGATCCATGCCGACTTTGGCGGTTTCAGCTGAGACCAGCGGGTCTACGACGGTGACCCCCTCTTTGCCCTCAATGATTGTCATATTGGAGAGATCGAGGTTGCGGATCTGGTAGACCCCGTCGGTGACTTCAAACAGGCCGCTGATGTTGATCAGCTGCGACTGACGCCACAGGCTCGGGTTTACGGTTTCTGGCGCTTTTTCCCCTTCTTTAATGAAGGCGTACTGGCCCGGATCCCAGATGACATTGCCCTGTTCGCCTTTGATGACCTCTGGCGGCAGGGCGGCAATAAAGCCTTTATGCGCATTGGTGAAATCGGTGTTATCGGAGAAGGGGAGTTGGTTGTAGAGGGCATCGTTCGCTTTTTTGGTCGCTTCGGTTGCCTCTTTGGCTGACGTATCTGCCCAGGCGGCGAAAGCGAGACTACTTAACATGCCCGCTAACGCTAACCCTTTCACTATCGGGGTTAATTTCATTGCAATCCTCATTTATTGCATGGTTCGTTCGGTTTTACCGATTTAACGCAGGTGACTGTTTGTTACAGATTTTTTAAATATAACCACACATTTACATTCATCCAGTTTTGCTTGCAAAAAACACATTTTTAATCAGAAATTACGCCTTTTGTATTAGCTGGCGAACGGGGGAAAGCTGAGGCAGAGCAGAATGGTCGAGCACTGGCAGAGCCGGCCGGATGATCGGGCGATAACCCTGCGTATCAGGGAAATAGCGGAAAGCCGGATCCGCTACGGTTGCCCGCGTATTCATATTCAGCTGCGGCGGGAAGGCTGGCCTGTTCACCACAAGAAAACACACCGGATTTACTGTCTGGAAGGCCTCAACCTGCGCAAAAAGCGCCCCCGCAGGCATGTCAGTGCAGCACATCGTCAGCAACGTCCGGTCCTGACCGGTGTCGATCAGTGCTGGAGTGTGGATTTCGTGTCGGATAACCTGTTTAACGGACGATGTTTCCGGGCACTGACTGTAGTGGATAATTTTAGTCGGGAGTGTGTGGCGTTCCATGCCGGAAAGTCGCTGAAAGGTGAGGATGTGGTCGGTGTGATGGAAAGGTTGCGGGGGTTGGGCAAGCGCCTGCCTGTACGTATTCAGACAGATAACGGCAGCGAGTTTATTTCGAAAAGTCTGGATAATGGGTGTATGAGCACGGTGTCACAATGGACTTCTCCCGCCCCGGAAAACCAACGGATAACCCGTTTATTGAATCATTTAACGGCAGTCTGCGGGATGAATGCCTGAACATTCACTGGTTCCTGTCGCTGGAAGATGCGCAGGACAAACTCGACAACTGGCGCAGGGAATATAATCATGAGAGAACGCATTCATCATTAAATGACATGACTCCGGCTGAATTCATCCGAAGTCTCCGGAAAGACGAAGCTCTCTGATTTAGCACTGCACTGAATTTTGGACAGGATTAC
Source organism: Klebsiella sp. JN_Kp127 (assembly GCF_040062505.1). Taxonomy (NCBI): domain Bacteria; kingdom Pseudomonadati; phylum Pseudomonadota; class Gammaproteobacteria; order Enterobacterales; family Enterobacteriaceae; genus Klebsiella; species Klebsiella sp. JN_Kp127. Next base: position 50,310 of record NZ_JBEAHS010000045.1, on the reverse strand, counting down.
AGGGAAAGACGAGAAACTTTGATTTCCCACTGCATTGCTTTTGGGCCATTGCCACGGGTTATCAAATGTTGATGTGACAATCTATTTAACTAAATGAGACTTAGTCCTGTGAAAAGATGCATTCTTAACCAGAATGCATCATATTATAAATTAGATGACTATGAATGAAATGAAATTAATTGCACCAATCCATAATTAAAGGAGGTTTAGCGAGGAGCTTCAAAGCTAGTGGTTCATATGATGCATTGAATGCAGATGCTAACCAGTAAACTGATTTAGCTTCCTCAGGCCGAAATATACCATTGAAATTTTTTAGACCGCGCTGTTTTCTTATGGCGTCAAGTTTTATTTTTGAATTTATAAATTCATTATGTGTTTTTTCTCCTGTGACATAGGGGGTCAGCCAATTTACTCCTTTTTCAAGTGATGCATTATTTGGGGCAATCCAATGATACCAATCTTCACCGCGTGACATTGCGGCAAGTGCAGCCTGTAGTAGTGGTTGGAGGTCGTATACAACATAGTGAATAGCATCTCGTTGTTTGAAGTCAACAACTTCCCCCTCACTATTCATGTTTTCTTCAATTTGCTTTTGAAATAATCTTCTTGATTCGTTAAAAAGGTGATCGTTATCTGTTGCAACAGCTATTAATGTAATGAGTTTAATTCTGTGGCTTTGCCAGTTACTATACCAAGATATTCCTTTTGGTGCATTATTAATTCGAGTTATGTATCCATTTGCCCAATTATATAAATATTTGTTTATATCGCTGCGCTCTTGGGGGGATAGATTTGACTTAATAATTGCGTACGTTTGAATTAATTGATCGAAAACAGTTTCATTAATGGGGTGATATTCCGGCTCATAAGTTTTAATCCAAGCTAGAAGATATTCTTTTGATGCTTCAAGCCACACATTTCCCATTCCATTTTTCCATGCGATAGCACTTACTAACATTAGGCGCAGATCTTTTTCCGACTTAATGCTTTGAATATAAATATCTTGCCCAGCTAACATGCTTTCCGTATGAACCTGCTGCATCGGTGATGGGGGACGAAGATTGCCTGTATCATCTTTAATTCTTGACATTGGAGGCTTGACGTATTTCATGTCTACATTGATGGCACATGTCATCCGTGCTGATACGGATGATTGGCATACTGCTAGGATTGAGGCAATGGCTAGGAGAGTAGTAGCTATTTTTCGCATAATTCTGATTGACCTATTGATAGTTAGTTTAATTCCCGTTGGATCCTGGAGGAAGCAATGTCATGCCATTACTCACAATTGATCCAAATTATAAGCCATTTGATATAGGATCGAGAAAATTATGAATTCATAACTCCCTTGAGCTAGCTTTAAGTTAAAGTATAGAAAATGTAAATAACTAACATTGTAACGAAAAGAATCAAAACATAACACATTGATTTTATTGTTTTTTAATATTCATCCTGTGTAGTATAAACCGTTAGTTGAGAAATGTCGCTTTTTAGTACCTATGGACTCAAAACAAGAGGTGTTCCTAATCCTTGGTCACGAGTTGAATCATTTATATGAACCATTAGTAAACAAGAAACAGACTGGATGAGGTTTAGAAGAGTTTGGAGGACCATCGCACAACTTGTATGCTGGTACTATGTATTTCTGCTATCTGGCCTTTTGTCGTTGCTATAACTTCCGCTTTTGGACCTTTGAGCATGCTTTTAACACAGAACTGCTTACGTTAACCTTACAGAGAACATGGTTTATAAAAATTTACTAAAGTAATTGCCTTTTTCGCTCCAAAAAATAAATAACCTTTCAAATTTAGTCACTTAGGAACCGAAAGCTCCTTATATCAACAGCAGAGAATAACATCGCAAATCAGCAACTTATAGTGTGGTCCCTTGTCATAAGCCCGCCTTCCCCTTCATTAGGGATGCTGACTTTTTTCTAGTTGGTTAAAATCTTTATGTCGATATATTTCTCTTGCTGTTAGTTGTTACATAACTAAATTTGTGGCGTATACCTAACGAAAGACTAGTGCTCGCTGATCAGGTTCACTTTCATTGTAAGGACTCTATAGCCTGTAAGGCAGGCTTGCCTCAATGGGCAACTTCCCCTAAGCTGCCAAAAAGTAAGTTAATTCTTACTAAATGACTCGGGGTGCCCTTCTTCGTTGAAGGCTGAGAAATACCCGTACCACCTGATCTGGATAATGCCAGCGTAGGGAAGTCAGAGACCGCAGGGTCATTGCTTCTACCTCGTCTGGCGGGAGCAAACCATGCCTGAGCTGTTGAATCCCGCGCCTGTCGCGCACCTGCGCCATCTGCTGCGCGCCCATTCCCCCCTTGTGCACTGCATGACCAATGACGTGGTGCAGACCTTTACCGCCAATGTTCTGCTGGCCGTCGGCGCCTCGCCGGCGATGGTGATCGATCCCCGCGAAGCGGCGCAGTTCGCCGCCATCGCCGATGCGCTGTTAATCAACGTCGGCACCCTGACCGAAGATCGCGCAGTGGCCATGCGTGCCGCAGTGGAGCAGGCCCGCCAGGCCGGCAAGCCCTGGACGCTGGATCCGGTGGCGGTCGGCGCCCTGACCGTGCGCACGGCCTTTTGTCACGCGCTGCTGGCCTTCCAGCCGGCGGCCATTCGCGGGAATGCCTCCGAAATTCTGGCGCTGGCCGGGATGAGCGCCGGCGGGCGCGGGGTGGATACCACCGATACGGCCGCCGCGGCGCTGCCGGCGGCCCAGGCGCTGGCTCGTCAGTTGACCACCGTCGTGGCGGTCACCGGTGAGGTGGATTACGTCACCGACGGCGAGCGGGTGCTCAGCGTGGCGGGCGGCAGTGCGCTGATGACCCGGGTGGTGGGCACCGGCTGCGCGCTGTCGGCGGTGGTGGCGGCGAGCGCGGCGCTGCCGGGAGACCGGCTGGAAAACGTGGCCGCCGCCTGCGGGCTCATGAAGCAGGCCGGGGAAATCGCTGCCCGTCACGGGGGGCCCGGGAGCTTTGTTCCGGCGTTTCTTGACGCGCTGTATCAGGAGGTGCGCGCATGAAACGCATCAATGCTCTGACCATCGCCGGCACCGATCCCAGCGGCGGGGCCGGTATCCAGGCCGATCTGAAAACCTTCTCCGCGCTGGGGGCCTACGGCTGCTCGGCGATCACCGCCCTGGTGGCGCAGAACACCCGCGGCGTGCAGTCGGTCTATCGTATTGAACCGGACTTTGTGGCGGCGCAGCTCGATTCGGTGTTCAGCGATGTGCGCATCGATACCACCAAAATCGGCATGCTGGCGGAAACCGATATTGTGGAAGCCGTGGCCGAGCGGCTGGCGCGCTACCGGGTGGCCAACGTGGTGCTGGATACCGTCATGCTGGCGAAAAGCGGCGATCCGCTGCTGTCGGCCTCGGCGGTGGAGACCCTGCGTCAACGATTGTTGCCGCAGGTGTCGCTGATCACCCCGAACCTGCCGGAAGCGGCCGCCCTGCTTGATGCACCCCATGCGCGCAACGAGCGCGAAATGCTGGAGCAGGGGCGGGCGCTGCTGGCGCTGGGCTGCGGCGCGGTATTGATGAAGGGCGGCCATCTCGACGATGCCGAGAGCCCGGACTGGCTCTTTACCCGCGAAGGGGAACAGCGATTTACCGCGCCGCGAGTACAGACCAAAAACACGCACGGCACCGGCTGCACGCTCTCGGCGGCGCTGGCGGCGCTGCGTCCGCGTCACGCCGACTGGGCGGCCACCGTTACCGAGGCCAAGGCCTGGCTGTCGGCGGCCCTGGCGCAGGCCGACTCCCTGGAGGTGGGCCACGGCATCGGGCCGGTGCACCATTTCCATGCCTGGTGGTAAATGGCAGCGTAACGGGACAGCAGAATCTCCTGAAAAAATGCCCTCCCGGCTGGAAAATAGGCTAAGTCGGTACCAGGCTTAACCTGCCCAAAATAATTGGGTTGGGATAATGCATGCCGGCTCCGGCCGGCCTTACGGGAGATTGCTATGACTGATATTACGCAGTTGCTGGGCAAAGATGCCGAGAGCCTTTTGCAGCACCGTTGTATAACCATTCCGGCCGACCAGCTGTATCTGCCTGGCGCAGATTATGTTGATCGGGTGATGGTGGATAACAACCGGCCGCCGGCGGTGCTACGCAATATGCAAACCCTGTACAACACCGGACGACTGGGGGGGACCGGCTACCTGTCCATTCTGCCGGTCGACCAGGGCGTGGAGCACTCGGCGGGGGCCTCCTTCGCCGCCAACCCGCTGTACTTTGACCCGAAGAATATCGTCGAGCTGGCGATCGAAGCCGGCTGTAACTGTGTGGCGTCGACCTACGGCGTGCTGGCCTCGGTGTCGCGCCGTTACGCGCATCGCATTCCTTTCCTGGTGAAGCTCAACCATAACGAAACGCTGAGCTACCCCACCGAGTACGACCAGACCCTCTACGCCAGCGTTGAGCAGGCGTTCAATATGGGGGCGGTGGCCGTGGGCGCGACGATCTATTTCGGCTCGGAACAATCGCGTCGTCAGATAGAAGAGATCTCTGCGGCCTTTGAGCGGGCCCATGAGCTGGGCCTGGTCACCGTGCTGTGGGCCTATCTGCGCAATTCGGCATTCAAGAAAGACGGTGTCGACTACCATGTTTCCGCTGACCTGACCGGTCAGGCCAACCACCTGGCGGCCACCATCGGCGCCGATATCGTCAAGCAAAAGATGGCGGAGAATAACGGCGGCTACAAAGCGGTTAACTTCGGCTATACCGATGACCGGGTGTACAGCAAACTGACCAGCGATAACCCCATCGATCTGGTGCGCTACCAGCTGGCCAACTGCTACATGGGCCGCGCCGGGCTGATTAACTCCGGCGGCGCGGCGGGCGGGGAGACCGACCTTGCCGACGCGGTGCGCACGGCGGTGATCAATAAACGCGCCGGCGGCATGGGGCTGATCCTTGGCCGCAAAGCGTTTAAGAAATCGATGGCCGACGGCGTGAAGCTGATCAATGCCGTGCAGGATGTCTATCTGGACGGCAAAGTGACTATCGCCTAAGGCGAAAATCCGGGCGTCACCGCCCGGATTGCTCGTTGTTCATAGCAGATGTCGGGTTTATTAAGACTCCGCCGCGTTGGCGGTAAATGGTTTCGTACTCTGAGCGCGGGTAATGCCAGGCTGTTCAACGCGGATTAACGGGCACAGGAAGAAGGCCAGAATATATAAGGCGGTATAGGCAATCACCACCCCGATGGTGCTGAAATAGGGCAGCAGCACCACCGCGATCGCCGGCGCCAGAAAGTTCGACAGCCCGGCAGACAGGTTATAGACCGAAATCGCCGCGCCTTTATGGTTCGGCTCCAGCGCCGGGAACACCGCCGCCATCGGCACGAACGCGGCGACGAAAATACCCAGGGCAATAGCCGGCACCAGCGCCATCGCAAAGCTGTGGCCAAAGTGCTGAGGGATGTAGTAAAACGCCAGGCTGGAAAGCGCCATCCCGATGCAGCCGAACCAGCGAATCACCTTCATCCAGCCCATTTTCTCCGCCACGATCCCCCAGAAAACGTTCGAAAAGATGGTGGTAAAGAAGAAGGCCGCCCACACCTGGAGCCACTCCGAGGTGGTAAAGCCCAGCTCATCAACGAACATCATCGGCATAATCACCGCAAAACCAAACAGCGACAGGGTGTTAATAATGCGCACGATGCTGGAGAACAGGATGCTGCGGTTGGTATAGATCAGCGTCGCGGCGCGCCCCAGTTCGCCGAGTTTTTCGCGAGTGGTCAGGTTCTGCATATGGCGCGGCGTTTCGGTATGACGCATCGACACCAGCGCAATGATGCCGCCGGCGGCACAGAAGACCAGCGCCAGCCACAGGGTGCCCATTTCGCCAATGTGGGGAATGGTGAAGCTCGGAATATAGCTGCCGAACACGCCGATACCCACGGAGTAGACCGCCCAGAACCAGCCCAGCGCAGAGCTGGAACTGTCGCTGCGAACGTTGTGGATAATGGCGACGATAAATGAGTAGAGGAACAGCGGGTAGGCCAGGCCGCGAATGCCATAAAACAGCAGGATCAGCGCATAGTTGGCGCGACCGAGGCCGAAGACGAGGAACAGCACGTGGAATACACACCACAGCACGAAGCCGATCATCATGGCCTTGCGCGGGGTGATGATTTCCGCCACCACGCCGGAAATCCACGCCGAGAGGGCGGCGGCCAGACCGTAAAGCGTAAAGGCAAAGGAAGCCTGCGCCGGGGTGAATCCGAGTGTTTTGATGTAGTGCGACAGAAAAGCCAGCTCAAAGCCGTCGCCGGTCATAAACACGGCGATGGCGACATATCCCCAGATGAGGTTGAGCGGTAGACCATACCACTGTTTGTTATTTACGGACATGTTGACCTCGATTTCAGAGTGCAGATGAGTGTCTCCGCTGCACAGCAGCGGAGCATTATTGTTATTAAAAAAAGAGGGATGTTATTCGCGAATCAGCCTGCCGGCCTGTTGTAGCGCCTTATAGGCCTCATATCTGCGCTGATGTAACGAGCTAAACGCAGTCTCGCTGTGATAGGTGGCATCCACCTGAGTGAATTGCTTCATGGCCTCCGGCAGCGAAGCCGCGACTCTGCCCGCCACCGCGCCGAGGATGGCGGAGCCTAACAGCACTGGCTCGCTGCTGACGGTGCTCACGACGCTAACGCCGCAGGCGTCGGCCAGCAGCTGACGCACCAGCGGATGCTGTCCGGCCCCGCCGCTGATGACGATATTTTCACTCTCAATCCCGCAGGCGCGCTGGGCGTCGAGGATCTGTCGCAGGCCATAGCCAATCCCGCATAATCCGGCAACGTACAGCGCGGTCAGGTTATCCAGGTCCCGCTCCATCCCCAGCCCGGCAATCAGCGCTTTCGCGTGTGGGTCGGCAAGCGGCGCGCGGTTACCGAGAAATTCGGGCACCACGTGCAGACCGGCGGCCAGCGTTACCGCCTCAGAAGGCGAAGCCGTCTGCGCCAGTACGCGATCCGCCAGCCAGACCGGCAGAGGGACGCCCGCCGCTTTCGCTTGCTCGTGAGCCTCCGCCGCCGCCGGATGGAAGCTCAGCAGCTGGTCGATAGCCGCGCCGGCGGCGCTTTGTCCGCCTTCAATCAGCCAGTAGCCAGGCACCATCGCCGAATAGTATGGGCCCCAGACGCCGGGGACGAACACCGCTTCCTCAGTGGTGGTCATGGTGCAGGAGGAGGTGCCGAAGACGTAGGCCATATTGTTGACCGCGCCGTTAAGTACCCCGACGGTGCCGATGCCGCCCGCGTGGGCGTCAATCATCCCCACCGCCACCGGCGTACCGATCGGCAGGCCCATCTCCTCCGCCGCCGTGGCGCAAAGACCGTCGCCGCAGGGGGTTCCAGGTTCGACAATCCGTTGGCCGATGCGGACAAAATCTTCATCCGCCAGCTCTTCGAGGCCAATCTGGCGGAAGTAGCCGGCATCCCAGCGTTGTTCATGCGCCAGGTAGGTCCATTTACAGGTCACAGTGCAGACCGAGCGGGCTTCATCGCCGGTTGAGCGCCAGGTAAGGTAATCAGCGAGGTCGAAGAAGTGGCGCGCCTGCTGATAGATGTGCGGGCGATTCTCCTTCAACCACAGAATTTTCGGCGTTTCCATCTCCGGCGAAATTTTGCCGCCAACGTACTGCAGCACCGGGTGGCCCGTCGCGTTGATCTTTTCCGCCTGCCCGGTGGCGCGATGATCCATCCAGACGATAATATTGCGGTCCGGATCGTCCGAAGGCCCGACCGCCAGCGGCACGTCGTTATCGCCAATCACCACCAGCGAACAGGTGGCATCGAAGCCGATCCCGGCGATCGATGACGGCGGGACGCCGGCGCTGGCCACGGCGGTTTTAATGCAGTAGCACACCGCCTGCCAGATCTCACGGCTCGACTGCTCCACCCTGTTTCCGGCGCTGCGAAAGAGGGTAATTTCCCGGGTCGCGTGGGCGAGAAGCTCGCCACGCAGATTGAATACCCCGGCGCGCACACTGCCCGAACCGACATCCACACCAATAATGTTTTGCGTATCGTTTTGCATCACATCCTCTCACAGGCTGGTTACGGATCAGAGATCCACGCTGTTCGGCAGGATCACAATGTCGCGTACGGTGACGTTTTTCGAACGCGTCACCATAAACAGCACTGACTCCGCCACTTCAATCGGCTGCATCAAACTGCCGTTGGCCAGCGCTTCATCCATTTTGGCTTTTGGCCAGTCGTCCAGCAGAGCGGTCACCACCGGGCCCGGTAGTACGGCGCCGACGCGCACGCCATACTGCGCCACCTGGCGACGAGTCGTATGTACAAACGCCTGCACGGCGAATTTCGACGCGGTATAGACAGGCTCCCAGATCACCGGCACCACGCCCGCGATGGAGCTGGTGAAAATAATATCCCCGGATTTTTGCGCGATCAGATGCGGCAGGACGCTGCGCACGCAGCGGAAGGCGGCGTTGATGTTGAGGTGCAGCACGCGGTCCCAGACGTCCGGGTCGCCCTCGGCCACCGGCCCGCCGATATAGGCCCCGGCGTTGGCGTGGAAGATATCGAGACGCCCGGTGAGCTGCAAAATGCCCTGCAGAAGGTTATCGACCTGGTCCGCCTGCATCAGATCCACCTGCAGAGCGAAGGCGTTTTCGCCAAGTTCGGCGACCAGTTTGTTGAGCTTTTCGCCTTCGCGGTCGATAAGCACCACTTTTGCGCCAGCTCCCAGCAGGGTCCTCGCGCACTCGAGGCCGATACCGGACGCCGCGCCGGTGATCGCGGCGACTTTACCGCTGAGGGAAGTATTCATAGAGGAGACAGAGTGGTTCATTTTATAATCCTTTGCCGTGTCTGGTTGCAACTATCGAACCCGAGGGCATCGCGTTCGAGGTGATGGACAAAAACATGGTAACCTATTGAATATCAGCATCATTATTCAGGCTTGCTGGCATGTTAAGGCGGTATGCGCGCGTACTTCCTGGCGTGAAATGGATGCTCAATCGATGAAGCTATGTTGCTCTCGCTTCATCGATTGAGCAAGTGGGGAAATTAACAGCGACATGATTTTGTGACGCAAGTTGGAAAAATGAAGAAGATAACGATTTACGACCTGGCGGAGCTTTCCGGCGTTTCGGCGAGCGCGGTGAGCGCAATCCTCAACGGCAACTGGAAAAAACGCCGCATCAGCGCAAAGCTTGCCGAAAAGGTGACACGGATTGCTGAGGAGCAGGGCTATGCGATTAACCGCCAGGCCAGCATGCTGCGCAGTAAAAAATCACACGTCATTGGCATGATTATCCCCAAATACGATAACCGCTACTTCGGCTCCGTCGCCGAACGCTTTGAGGAGATGGCCCGCGAGCGTGGCCTGCTGCCGATTATCACCTGTACGCGCCGAAGCCCGGATCTGGAGCTCGAAGCGGTAAAAGCGATGCTCTCCTGGCAGGTTGACTGGGTGATCGCGACCGGGGCGACCAATCCGGATAAAATTTCCGCTCTGTGCCAGCAGGCGGGCGTGCCCACGATCAATCTCGACCTGCCGGGGTCTCTCTCTCCGTCGGTGATTTCAGATAACTACGGCGGCGCGAAAGCGCTGACCCACAAGATCCTCGCTAATAGCGCCCGCCGTCGGGGAGAGCTGGCGCCGCTGACCTTCATCGGCGGGCGCAGCAACGACCATAACACCAGCGAGCGCTTACGCGGCTTTCACGATGCGCATCACGAGCAGGGGCTGCGCGTGCCGCAGGCGAATATTCTGGCTCCCGGCTATTCGAAAGGTCACGTTGAGGCCTGCCTGCAGGAGCGGTTTGGCAGCGCGAAGACGCTATTGCAGGGGATATTTGTTAACTCGACGATATCCCTCGAAGGGGTTGTGCGCTGGCTGTCGCAGGTAGGGCTGACCGGCAGCGAGCAGCCGCCGATGGGCTGCTTCGACTGGGATCCGTTTGTCTATCTGCTGGGGCACGATATCGACATGGTGCAGCAGGACGTACCGGCGATGCTGGACGCTGTTTTTTCGATTATTGACGCCGGCGAAGCCAGCCAGCAGCGGATTGAAATTCCGCCGCGATTGATGAGCAGTAGCTGAGTCGCCGTCTGCTGATTGCCGTTAGCGCGTCAGCAGCCAGCGCGCGGTATGTTCATCGGTCACCAGACCGTTGATCCAGCCGCCTTTAAGGGCGGCCAGGATCGCCGGTCGTTTGTATTCTCCACAGGCCGCGGCAATCCGCGGGCAGTGGTTCTGGCGGATATCATAGCTGGTGATCATGCGGTTGATCTCGCTGTCTACCACCTCGCCTTCTGCATCGATAAACCGCCCGAGGATCTCCCCGATGCCGCCGCGGGCGGTCAGCTCATCCATCTGCGCCTGATTGATAAAGCCGTCTTTAAAGATGGGACTTTGCGTGCCCAGCGGACCAATGCCGACAAAAATGACGTCCGCCTCCCGGGCGACGCCAGAGACGCTGCGGAATAAGCGATTGGTGCACCACATCTCATACTCATCCGCGGTCTGGGCGTAGCGCGGCGCAGGCCACTGATAGTACTTGGCCTTAATTTTGCGGGTGAGCAGCAGGGGCACGTCATCGTAATAGTTGCACTGCCCGTCGGCGTCCATGGCGCTGATCAGCGCCACGCAGCGGGTATTCAGGCTGTCGAAATCGATGCGCTGCAGCGCTTTTTTCAGGGTCAGGCCCGAGCCCAGGCCGATGATTTTCTCTTTATCATCCTGCAGATAGCGAGCCATCAGCTGATAGCAGCCAAACGATACGCTGTCGAGGGTACTCTCTTCGCTAAAGGCGGGGACCACATTGCATTCGATAAGCCGGTACTTTTCCTGCAACAACTGCGCATAATCGAGGCAGTTCGCCACCGGATGGTGCAGATTAATCGACACAATCCCTTCTTCTTTCGCGGCGGCGATCAGCCGTTGCACCACCGGTCTGGAGGTGCCCAACTGGCTGGCGATCTCGCTCTGATTCTGGCCGGCGATGTAGTACATCCATGCGGCACGCACCTTCTGATCCAACCGGATATCGTCTTCTTTACTCATGGTTTCCCGCCCTAAGTTGCTGGCCAGGGCACGCAATTGGCCCGGCGAATATCCGCATTCTCGCCGTGGTTGCCATAACTGGCAAGCTTTTGCTCTTTATTGGTCATTTGTAATTTAAATGGGTAATTGATCTTTTGTGATCCGTGGCTCTTATTTTGGTCAAATGATCAATTGCAGTGGCGCCATCCACTCAAGGAGAGCAGAACATGAACAATCAATTCACATGGCTTCATATCGGTCTAGGTTCTTTTCATCGCGCGCATCAGGCGTGGTATCTGCATCGTCTGATCGCTTCCGGCGATAAGCGCTGGCGCATCGCGGCGGGCAATATTCGCAACGACGCCGAGCAGGTGGTGCAGGCGCTGGCGGCGCAGGGCGGACGTTACGTCCTGGAGACCGTCAGCCCGGAAGGGGCGCGTGAATATGAAGAGATCACCTCAATTCAGAAACTGCTGCCGTGGCAGGCCGGGCTGCAGCCGCTGATTAATGAAGGGGCCAACCCGCAAACCAAAGTTATCGCCTTTACCGTGACGGAAGGGGGGTACTACCTGAATACCCGCCATCAGCTGGAAACCAGCAACCCCGATCTGCAGGCTGACCTGAAAGGCGAATGCAAAACCATTTACGGCACCCTCGCGCGAATTCTGGAAAAGCGCATGGCGGACAACGCCGGGCCGCTGACCCTGCTCAACTGCGACAACGTGCGTCATAACGGCGAGCGCTTCCACGACGGGATGGTGGAGTTCCTGCAACTTACCGGCAAACAGGCGGTGATTGACTGGATGGCGGCCAATACCACCTGTCCGAACACCATGGTGGACCGCATCACCCCGCGTCCGGCGGCCGATCTGCCGGCCCGTATCAAAGCGCAAACCGGCATTGACGATAAGGCGCCGGTCATGGGCGAGACCTTTATCCAGTGGGTGGTGGAGAACAACTTCCGCGATGCCCGCCCGAACCTGGAAGCGGTCGGCGTGGAGATGGTCGAGTCGGTTATCCCGTATGAAGAGGCGAAAATCCGCATCCTGAACGCGTCGCACAGCTGCATTGCGTGGGCGGGGACCTTAATCGGCCAGCAGTATATTCACGAAAGCACGCTCACCGATGTTATCTACGCCATTGCCGACCGCTACATCACGGAAGATGTGATCCCATGCCTGGGCGATAACGGTATTGATTTGCCGACCTACCGCGATGTGGTGCTCAAGCGCTTTACCAACCCGCATATCCAGGACACCAACCAGCGCGTCGCCGCCGACGGCTTCTCGAAAATTCCGGCGATGATCGCCCCAACCCTGCAGGAATGCTATCAGCGCGGCGTCCGCCCGGAAGCGACCGCCATGCTGCCGGCGCTGTTCTTCGTCTTTATGGAGCAGTGGCATAAGGGAACCCTGCCGTATCAGTACCAGGACGGCATCCTGGATGAGCAGGCGGTGCATGAGATGTATGAGGCTCAGGATCCGCTGGCTGTCTTCGCCCGCGATAAAGCCCTGTTTGGTGACCTGGCCGACAACGCGGATTTCCTGGCGCTGATGCGCGAGAAAGTCGCCGCCGTTTACACGCTGATTAAATAAGAGGTGGCTATGTATCTGGGTATCGATCTTGGCACATCGGAAGTCAAAGCGCTGGTCATTGATGAGAACAATCAGGTTATCGCCAGCCATAGCGCGCCGCTGAGCATTCAGCGGCCTCATCCGCACTGGTCAGAACAATCACCGGAGTTATGGTGGGAGGCGACGGAGTATCTGATGGCCACGCTGCGGGAAAAATGCGCCCAGCACTGGCCGGCCGTCAAGGCGATTGGCCTCTCCGGACAGATGCACGGCGCGGTGTTGCTGGATGAAAAGGGGGAGACGATCCGTCCGGCCATTCTGTGGAACGACACCCGCTGCGCCGCAGAGTGCGCTGAGCTGGAGGAGATGGCGCCGGAGCTGCATCAGGTGGCGGGCAACCTGGCGATGCCCGGCTTTACCGCGCCGAAGCTGCTGTGGGTGCGTCGTCACGAGCCGCAAAACTTTCAGCACACCGCCACGGTGCTGCTGCCGAAGGATTATCTGCGCTACCGGATGACCGGGAAGAAAGTCTCCGATATGTCGGACGCCGCCGGGACGCTGTGGCTGGACGTGGCGAAGCGCGACTGGTCCGATGCGCTGCTGGACAAGTGCGGTCTGTCGCGCAGCCAGATGCCGACGCTGGTGGAAGGCTGCGAGGTTTCCGCCACCCTTGATCCGAAAGTGGCCGAACGCTGGGGGCTGAACGCCTCGGTGGTGGTGGCCGGGGGCGGCGGCGATAACGCGGTCAGCGCCATTGGCGTCGGCGCGGTCTCGCCGGGGGACGCGTTTATTTCGCTCGGCACCTCAGGGGTGCTGTTTGTGGTGACCGACGCCTATCGTCCGGCGCCGCAGTCGGCGGTCCATGCGTTTTGTCACGTTCTGCCGAACCTGTGGCATCAGATGAGCGTGATGCTCAGCGCCGCCAGCTGTTTGCAGTGGTTCTGCCGCCTGACCGGCACCACGGAGGTGGCGCTGCTGGCGGAGATTGCCGAGCTAAGCGAGGAGGAGAAAGCCAACGCGCCGTTCTTCCTGCCCTATCTCTCCGGGGAACGTACCCCGCATAACGATCCTGACGCTCGCGGCATGTTCTGGGGTATGACCCACTCCAGCCTGCGCGCCCAGCTCGGCTACGCGGTGCTGGAGGGGGTGAGCTTTGGCATCAACGACGGCCTGCAGGTATTGAAAGAGAGCGGGACGCCGATCGCGCAGTGCTCGCTGGTGGGCGGGGGCGCCCGCAGTCCGTTCTGGGCCCAGCTGCTGGCCGATATTCTCGCTATGCCGGTGGTGACCCACAAAGGCGGAGAGACCGGCGGCGCGCTGGGCGCGGCGCGGCTGGCCTGCCTGGCGGCGGGCAAACCGGTTGCCGCGGTATGTGAAAAACCGGAAGTCTGGCAGACCTGGCGTGCGGATCCCGTTCGCCACCACACCCTGATGCAACGCTACGCGCAGTTTAAGGCCCTGTATTTAAACGATCTGCATTATCGGCAGCATTAATTTTTATCACCATAACCGCTCCGGTGAACTGACCGGAGCGGCCTCCTGTACCCTGAAAACGAGGTCATTATGTCTATCAATAATAAACAGTGGCTCGGTTTACCCCTGAACCTGCTCTGGGGATACATCGCCATTGCCGTATTTATGACCGGCGACGGTTTTGAATTAGCCTTTCTCTCGCACTATATCAAAGCGCTCGGATTCTCCCCGGCGGAGGCCTCCTTTGCCTTTACCCTCTATGGCCTGGCCGCCGCGCTGTCGGCGTGGATTTCCGGCGTGGTGGCGGAAATTATTACGCCGCTGAAAACCATGATGATTGGCTTCGTGCTGTGGTGCGTATTCCACGTGCTGTTCCTCGTTTTCGGCCTCGGTCACGCCAACTATGCGCTGATCCTGGTTTTCTACGGCATTCGCGGCTTCGCGTATCCGCTATTCCTTTACTCGTTTATCGTGGCGATTGTCCATAACGTCAAAAGCGACAACGCCAGCTCGGCCATCGGCTGGTTCTGGGCGGTCTATTCCATCGGCATCGGCGTCTTCGGCAGCTATATTCCGAGTTTCACCATTCCGCACATTGGCGAAATGGGCACCCTGTGGCTGGCGCTGGCCTTCTGCGTTACCGGGGGCGTGATTGCTCTGGCTTCCCTGCGCCATATTAAAACGCCGCAGCATATGCAGAACCTGACCACCTGCGAGAAGTTTGCCGAGCTGGGCCGCGCCGCGACGCTGCTCTATACCAACCGCAATATTCTGCTGTCGAGCATGGTCAGGATCATCAATACCCTCTCGCTGTTCGGCTTTGCGGTGATAATGCCGATGATGTTCGTCGATGAGCTGGGCTTTAGCACCTCGGAATGGCTCCAGGTGTGGGCGGTCTTCTTCTTCACCACCATTTTCTCTAACGTGCTGTGGGGCATTCTGGGCGAAAAACTGGGCTGGATGAAGGTGGTGCGCTGGTTCGGCTGCATCGGGATGGCGCTCTCCAGCCTGGCGTTTTACTACATCCCTCAGCACTTTGGCCACAGCTTTGCGATGGCGCTGATCCCGGCCATCGCCCTGGGGATCTTTGTCGCCGCCTTCGTGCCGCTGGCCGCCGTGTTCCCGGCGCTGGAGCCGAAGCACAAAGGCGCAGCGATTTCGGTGTATAACCTGTCGGCGGGGATGTCGAACTTTCTCGCCCCGGCGATCGCCGTGGTGCTGCTGCCGTTCTTCAGCACCATTGGGGTCGTCATCGCCTATACCGCATTGTACGTGGTGGCCTTTTTCCTCTGTGCGTTTATCCGCGTCGAGCAGCCGGGATTTTCCCACAAGGAAGCGCCGGCCAGCGAGCAGGTGGAGTTCTCTTAAGGTGATGCGGCTGGCGTGCCAGGCATGCCAGCCTTAATGAGGTGAATGATGAGTATTCAGGCAGTGATTTTTGACATGGATGGCGTGATTATTGATTCCGAAAGCCTGTGGCGGCAGGCGCAAATCGACGCCCTCGCGCAGTGGGGGGCAACGGCGAGCGTCGAGGAGTGCGAAACCCTGACCAAAGGCAAGCGCCTCGATGAGATCGCCGGCACCTGGTGCCGCTATTTTCAGCTTAACGTTGCCCCGTCGCTGCTGGAAGACGCCATATTGCAGCGCATTACCGGCCTGATCGCCGCCGAAGGCGAGCCGATGCGCGGGGTGCATGAGGCGTTACGCTATTTTCGCCATGCCGGTTATAAAATTGCGCTCGCGACCTCCTCGTCCCGGCAGGTTATCGCCGCCGTGCTGAACAAGCTCTCGCTGTGGCACTATTTTGACGTGATCTCCAGCGCGGATGATGAAGCACAGGGCAAGCCGCATCCGGCGGTTTATCTGACGACGTTGGATAAGCTTAATCTCGACGCCAGCCGGTGCCTGGTGATCGAAGACAGCTTCAACGGCTTTTGCGCGGCTCAGGCCGCGGGTATTCCTACGGTGGTGATTGCCGAAGATAGCCAGCACGCGCGTTTTCAGGCCGCCGCTGGCCGCTACCGGGCGCTGCCTGAACTGGTGGAAGCCCTCACCGCCGAGCCAGAGGCGGTCGCATAACTCACGCTTTCGTGAGCGCAGAAAATCCCGGGATGTACACGGTCGGTCACTCTCTTTTCTGCGCTCACGCCCTTTTTTCTCCATGCCGATCCGCCTCACATTTCACTCATCTTTTGTGAAAACAGTCACGTCTTGTTGTGCCAATGCCCAAATTTATTGCCTTGCTTAGCGGTGTTTGTCCGAGGCACTGCTACGTAATTGTGCTTAGATTAGATATTGAAACGTATTTTCAATAATGTGAAACCACTTTGCCGATTTGCTTCTATCGATCGGATTTGGCCGTGATAAGGATTGAGCATGAAAATTGAATCTGTGAATGTCACCGTTTTCCAGTATCCCACACGTCGGGTTTCCGACAGCGCCGGTCACTCCCATCCGGGGGCTGAAAGCATGGCCAAAATGGCGATGCTGACCATCACCGCTGATGATGGGGCGCAGGGTTTTTCGTTTGCGCCTCCGGAAGTCGTGCGCCCGTTCGTGGTGAATACTTTTTTCCGCAAAGTGCTGGTGGGGCAGGACCCGTTTAACCGCGAGCGTATCTGGCAGGATCTTAACCACTGGCAGCGCGGTAGTGCACATCAGCTAACGGAGCGCGCGCTGTCGTTTGTTGAACAGGCGCTGTGGGATCTGATAGGCCGCAGCCTTAAGATGCCGGTTTACAAGCTGCTCGGCGGCTATCGCGACACCGTCCCGGCTTACGGCAGCACGATGTGCGGCGACGATCTGCCGGGTGGTCTGTCGACCCCGGAGGAGTATGCCGCCTTTGCCGAAAAGCTGGTCGCCCGCGGCTACAAGGCCATCAAGCTGCACACCTGGATGCCGCCAATCTCTTTTGCGCCCAATCCCAAAATGGATATTAAAGCCTGCGCGGCGGTGCGCGAAGCGGTAGGGCCGGATATTGACCTGATGATTGACGGCTATCACTGGTACAGCCGCGCCGAGGCGCTGTGGATCGGCAAAGAGCTGGAAAAACTCAATTTCGCCTGGTTTGAAGAACCGATGGAGGAGGATTCGATGTCCTCCTACGCATGGCTGGCGGAAAACCTGTCGATCCCCATCGTCGGGCCGGAGAGCTTCGGCGGCAAGCACCACATGCGCGCCGAATGGGTGAAAGCCGGAGCCTGCGACATTCTGCGCGCCGGCGCTAACGGCGTGGGCGGTATTACCCCGACCATGAAGGTCGCGGCGCTGGCGGAATCTTTCGGCATGGATTGCGAAGTCCACGGCAACGGCGCGGCAAGCCTGGCGGTGGTCGGCGCGATCCGCAACTGCCGCTGGTACGAGCGCGGCCTGCTGCATCCGTTCCTCGACTACGATGAACCGGCGGCTTATCTCAATAGCATCGTTGACCCGATGGATGACCAGGGATTTGTGCATTTGTCACAACGTCCGGGCCTCGGCGAAGACATTAATTTTGCGTATATCGAAGCCAATACCGTTAGCCACGACTGATTCAAAAAAATAAATGCCCGATGGCGCTGCGCTTATCGGGTCTGCGGCCCGGTAGGCCGGATAAGGCGAAAATGCCGCCATCCGGCAACATGTACCCTACAGTACAGGCAAACAGAGATATGAAAAAAACCTCCCTACTGGCAGCGTGCTTATTCACGCTCGCCGTGTCGATGGGAAGCGGGGCGGCGGTGGCGAAAACGCCGCCCGATCAGCTCATCATCGGCATGAATATGAATAACTTGCTCACCCTTGACCCGGCGGCGATGACCGGTAACGAAGTGGTGGGTATCGTGGTCAACCTCTACGACTCGCTGGTGGAGCTTGACCCTGAACAGCTCACCGACGTTAGGCCCGCGCTGGCGAAATCCTGGGATATCAGCCCCGACGGCAAAACCCTGACCTTTCATCTGCGCGACGACGTTAAGTTTCACTCCGGCAACCCGCTGACCGCCGCTGACGTGGTGTGGTCAATGCGGCGCATCCTGCACCTCAACCTGGCTCAGGCCTCGGTATGGAAATCCTATGGCTTCAGTAAGAAAAATATCGACAGCCAGGTCAGCGCGCCGGACCGCTTCACGGTGCAAATCGAGTTACCCAAAGATAACGATCCGCAGCTGGTGATTTACTCGCTGGCGGCGCTGGGCAACCTCGGGGTGCTGGACAGTAAAACGGTGCAAAGCCACCAGCAGGATGACGACTGGGGTAACCGCTGGCTGACCACCCATGAAGCCGGTTCCGGGCCGTTTACGCTGGAAACCTGGCAGGCAAAAGATGTGCTGCGCATGAAGCGCAATCCTGACTACTGGCGCGGCGAGGCGAAAATGAGCCGCGTGGTGCTGCGCCATTTCCAGGAGTCGCAAACCCTGCGTCTGATGATCGAAAAAGGCGACCTCGATATTGCCAACAATATGGCGGTTTCCGATATTAACGCCCTGCGCAGCGACCCGCAGCTGACCGTCGATGCGGTGCAGCGCGGCACCATGTACTACGTGGCGATGAGCATGAAAGAGGCGCACTTCGCCCAACCGAAAGTGCGCGAAGCGGTGCGCTATCTGATTGATTACCAGGGTATCAATAAAGCGCTGATGCCGGGCTACGGCGTGCTGCACCAGCGACCGATTAAGGCGGGTATGCCGTCTACGCTGCCTGACCCTGGCTATAAGCTGGACGTGGCGCGGGCGAAAAAGCTGCTGGCGGAAGCGGGTTATCCCAACGGCTTTGATACCACGCTGCGGGTCCTCTCCGATCAGCCATTTCTTAACATCGCTATCGCCGTGCAGTCGACGCTGATGCAGGCGGGGATTAACGCCAAAATCATCAACGGCACCGGTAACCAGATCTACGGCGCGATGCGCGAGCGTAAATTTGACCTGCTGGTGGGACGCGGCGGCAGCGGAATGGAGCCGCATCCGCACTCCAGCCTGCGCGCGCTGGTCTATAACCCGGATAACAGCGATGAGGCGCGTCTGACCAACTTTCAGGGCTGGCGTACCGGTTTTTACGACCCGCAGCTCAATACGATGATTGACCAGGCCCTGCTGGAACGCGATCCGCAAAAACAGGTGGCTGACTACCAGGCCATCCAGGCGCGCTACGACCAGCTGGTTCCGGCTTTAATTCCGCTTTCGCAGATGGTCGATTCCGTGGTGGTGCGCAACGAGGTACGAGAGTATCAGCCGCACCCCTCCGCCACCACTTTTCTGCGTGACGTCTATAAAGTCCGCGAAGGAGAGAAAGGATGAGTACCGCAATCCTTGCACCCGGCTCACGCGGCCGGCGCTTATCCAAACGGCTGCTGCAGGTGGTGATTACGCTGTTCGGCCTGCTGCTGCTGACCTTTACCATTGGCCGCGTCATGCCTATCGACCCGGTGCTGGCGATCGTCGGTCCGGATGCTGACCAGAGTACCTATCAGCAGGTTTACCAGCAGCTGGGGTTTGATAAATCGCTGGCCACCCAGTTTGGCATCTATTTCGTCAACCTGCTGCACGGCGATCTGGGCAATGCGCTGCTGACCGGGAAACCGGTAGTGGACGATATTATCCGCGTCTTCCCGGCCACCATGGAGCTGGCGACGATGGCGATTCTCGTCGGCGCGGGTCTCGGAATTCCGCTGGGCGTGCTGGCGGCGGCGCGACGCAATAGCTTCTCCGATTATGTGGTACGCATTATCAGCCTGGCGGGCTACTCGACGCCGATTTTCTGGGTCGGAATGATGGGGCTGCTGGTTTTCTATGCCTGGCTCGGCTGGGTGGGCGGCGCCGGGCGGGTAGACCTCGGTCTGGACGGCATTGTGCCGCGCCGTACCGGCCTGATGACCGTTGATGCGCTGCTGGCAGGAAACGGACAGGTGTTCTGGAACGCCATTAATCATCTGATTCTTCCCGCCTCGCTGCTGGGTTTTCACTCGCTGGCTTATATCAGCCGTATGACCCGCAGCTTTATGCTGGCCCAGCTGTCGCAGGAGTTCATTATTACCGCGAGGGTGAAAGGGCTGACCGAGCGTCAGGTTATCTGGAACCATGCGTTTCGTAACATCCTCGTGCAGCTGCTGACGGTGGTGGCGCTGGCCTACGGCGCGCTGCTGGAAGGCGCGGTGCTGATTGAAACCGTCTTCTCATGGCCGGGTTTCGGCTCCTATCTTACCGGTAGCCTGCTGCTGGGCGATATGAATGCGGTGATGGGCTGCGTGCTGCTGGTGGGAGTGATCTTCGTGATGCTCAACCTGCTCTCCGACATGCTGTATCAATTCTTTGACCCGAGGACAAAATCATGACCGTTTCTCTGGATTCGCCGCTTTCGGGCGGTGCGGGCGAAGGCCGTCAGCGGCTGCAACGCGCGGCGGCGCGGGCCGTCGGGTTTATCGGCAAAATGGCGCGCAACCCGCTGACGGCCATCGGCGGAGGAATTATCTTTCTGCTGCTGGTGGTGGCGATTTTCGCGCCGCTGATTGCGCCTTATAACCCGCTGGTGCAGGACCTGAACAGCGCGCTGGTCGCGCCGAATGCGCAGCACTGGTTCGGCACCGATGAGTTTGGCCGGGATATCTTTAGTCGCCTGGTGTACGGCTCGCGCATCACGCTCTATATCGTGCTGCTGGTCTCGGTGACCGTCGGTCCGCTCGGGCTGCTGCTGGGCGTCAGCGCCGGCTATTTCGGCGGTAAAGTCGATATGGTGCTGATGCGCGTCACCGATATTTTCATCTCCTTCCCGAGTCTGGTTCTGGCGCTGGCGTTTGTCGCCGCCTTAGGGCCGGGGCTGGAGCATGTGGTTATCGCCATCACGCTTACCGCCTGGCCGCCGATAGCCCGTCTGGCGCGCGCCGAAACGCTCTCTCTGCGCCAGGCCGATTTTATCTCCGCCGTGCGTCTGCAGGGCGCTTCATCGTCCCGCGTCCTCTGGCGCCATATCGTGCCGCTGTGTCTGCCCTCGGTCATTATCCGTATCACCATGAATATGGCCGGGATCATTCTGACCGCGGCCGGTCTCGGCTTTCTCGGGCTCGGCGCGCAGCCGCCGGAGCCGGAGTGGGGAGCGATGATCTCCAGCGGGCGCACTTATATGATGGAGTGCTGGTGGGTCGTAACAATTCCGGGGCTGGCGATTCTGATCAACAGCTTAGCGTTCAACTTCTTAGGAGATGGCCTACGTGACATCCTCGATCCCCGCAGTGAATAATGCTCCGCTGCTCGACGTGCGCGATCTGTGCGTCGACTTTGTTAACGGCAGCGCGGTGACCCATGCCGTGCGCGGCGTCTCCTTCCAGCTGGGGCGCGAAAAGCTGGCGATTGTCGGCGAGTCCGGTTCGGGTAAGTCCACCGTTGGGCGCGCGCTGCTGCAGCTGCATCCGAAAAAGGCCCGCATCAGCGCCAGCCGGATGCAGTTTGCCGACCTCGATCTGCAGCATCTTAGCGAAGCGCAAATGCGCGGCGTACGCGGCAAACGTATCTCTATGATTATGCAGGACCCGAAATATTCGCTTAATCCGGTGGTCTGCGTGGGTAAGCAAATCGCCGAGGCCTGGCTTACTCATCATCCCGGGCGCAAAGATGAGGCGAAAGCCAGGGCGCTGGAGGTGCTGGAGGTGGTGCGTATTCGCCAGCCGGAGCGCGTTTATCAGCTTTATCCGCATGAAATATCCGGCGGACAGGGGCAGCGCATCATGATCGCCATGATGCTGATTACCGACCCGGAGCTGATCATTGCCGATGAGCCGACCTCCGCGCTGGATGTGTCGGTGCGCCTGCAGGTGCTTGGCCTGCTGGATGACCTGGTTCAGTCGCGCGGGCTAGGGCTGATTTTTATCAGCCACGATATCAACCTGGTGCGCAGTTTCTGCGACCGCGTACTGGTGATGTACGCCGGACGGGTAGTGGAGTCCATCGCTGCTAAAGATCTCGATAACGCCCGTCATCCCTATACTCAGGGATTGATTAACTCGCTGCCGGATATGCAGCATCGTCGCCCGATACTGCCGGTGCTGCAGCGTCAGGCCAGCTGGTTAACGGAATAAGGAGCGGATGATGATTGAAGTTCAACATCTCAACCTCGCGTTTGGCGAGGGGGAGAAGCGTAACCAGGTGCTGTATGACGTCAGTTTCCACGTTAAGCCCGGCGAGATCTACGGTCTGGTAGGCGAGTCCGGCTCCGGTAAAACGACGGTGCTCAAGTGCCTGGCGGGGCTGTTTACCCACTGGCAGGGGGCGCTGGCCATCGATGGTCAGCGCTTAGGGCATGAAATTAGCCGCAGGCGCTGCCGTCAGGTGCAAATGGTATTTCAGGACCCCTACGGATCGCTGCATCCTCGTCACACCATTGGCGATATCCTCGAAGAGCCGCTGCAGATCCATCGTATCAACGACCGCGACCGGCGGATCAATGCGCTGCTGGACAAAGTTGGCCTCAACCGTGCCTTTCGCGAGCGCTATCCGCATCAGCTCTCCGGCGGGCAGCGGCAGCGCGTGGCGATAGCCAGAGCGCTGATTCTTGAGCCTCAGGTACTGCTGCTGGATGAGCCGACGTCGGCGCTGGATGTGTCGGTGCAGGCGGAGATCCTCAATCTGCTGGCAGAATTGCAGCAGGAGGCTAAGCTCACTTACCTGATGGTTACTCACGATCTCGGGATTATTGCCCATTTATGCCAGACCGTGGCGGTGATGCAGTACGGGAAGATCCTTGAAACCCTGACGGTCGATGCGCTGGTCAGCGGCGAGGCGCGGACGGCCTATACGCAGATGCTGGTCAACGCCTGTCGGCAATATACGCGCGAAATGGCGCGCGAGGTGGCGGCATACTAAGCTTTATGGCGCATTTGTCACGCGGGAAATGCGCCCATTTTATAGATAAAACTTTGAAACGATATGTAGTTATAGTTATAAATATCGTCTATTAATGTAAATGTGGTATTTAGATCTAAAATGAAAGTATCTGTTGTGTGAGTGCATCTTTTACGAATTATAACTTGTATTTATTATTTTTTTTTTTGAAATAAATAGCCAATTTCAATTCGAAGTACAAAATATTCCGTTCTGTAAATTCATTTAAACTTTACTAATAACAAGGAAAAACTGCGTATTACGCCTCCAGATCTGCTGAGTAATAGAGTAAACTCGCCTGCGAATAATCTTAAGATGTCATCAACGTCATGGCGGATTACCCTATTTATAGTAGGGTACCCCCTGCCGCTCATCCACGTGATTACTATTCTCAGAGAACGGGATGGAAAAAATATATACGATTAATGGAAGAATTGCCTTTTTTCCTCAGCGTAGCGCTCTAATACTTATTGCTGACGAGACGAAAACGGTTTCCTTAAATATGCCGGCCAGCCGCTGTTTATTACTGCTTATTCAGCATGATGGCAATACTGTTGCCCGCGAAACCTTTTTTGAGAAAGTGTGGATAAAGCATGGCGCCCAGGTAACCAGCAACGGTTTTTACCAGAATATTTCCCTGTTACGTCGGGCATTTAAGGAGCTGGGGGTAGACGAGGATATTATTATTACGGTGCCGAGGGTAGGCGTCAGGCTGGATGCAACATTAACGGTTACGGAATCTCAGCCGCGCGATGTAGAGAAGGCACCGACGGCGGAGGAGCCACAAGCGCCCGTTGACGAGCCTGTTCATAAGGAGGTCGCAGCTGCGAGTTTGCCCGAAAAAAAGCGGTTAAGGCCGCGACGCTCTCTTTTGTGGGGGCTTGCGGCGCTGCTGAGTTGTCTGGTTTGTGGATTTGTTGCGTGGCAAACAGAATTCGAATCTTATTTGCAAAGTTATTCGCCCATAATTGCTAAATTTTCGCAATAATGTCACTTCTTTGCCAATAATGACGTAGTTGACCATGTTCGTCATGTCAATTTTATCAAGCGCAGTAAATTTGAATGCGAAGAATATCCATGGATTTATTTGACGCTTTATCCCGGGCAAGCGCGGGTGTCGGTGATTCGCTGCCGTCAGCCATTTAGTCAATGGCGTGATAATCAATGCCTCACCAAATATTACATTAAGGAGGTAGTCAATGCGCCGGCGTGAAATTAAATGGTTAATCGCTATCGTATTTATCGGAGTATTAAGCGGTATGACGATAAAATCCTGGCAATACTGGCAGCGCAATCATTTCCAGTGCAGCGGTGAGATGCGGCTATTAAACTCAGGTTATCAGGGCGATATTTCATTACGCTTCGTATTTGATAGCACCCGTGGGCTGGTGATTGTCCGGGGAGAGATTACGCCGCCGCAGGGTGAATCGTTTACCATCAACCAGAACATCTGGTTTAGCTTTACCCGCGACGGCCAGCACTACTTCCTGCGATCGGAAACCGTCTCTGCTAGCATCGGCGAAACCGAGCAGGAGAAGCATATTAACAACATCCTGCCCAAGTTTTTCCTGCAGCCGCAGGTACCGTTTTACCTTAATATTCAGCGGCTCAATCAACGAACCCGGCTGCTGTATACCAGCCGGGCGCCGTCTTTGCTTTGCGAAACCTGATCAACGTAGCAGCGGGCAGTCGGGCGGCAGCCGGCAGCGCAGGGCCGCCGGTAAAAGCTCCATGCGGAAAGTTTTGCCGGTCAGCGGTTCGCCGTCGAGGTTAAACGTCATCTCATGAGGGGCGGTGATCTCAAACCACGAGGAGACGCCGTCGACAATATTCGGCGAGTTTTCCGGATTCGCCAGGGTGCTGAAGAGGGCAGGGATCAGCTCTTCGCCGGTGAAAATGCGCAGATGCAGCAGGCCGTCGTTAATCAACGCCTCCGGACACAGCTGCTGGCCGCCGCCCGCCTGGCGGCCGTTGCCGATGCCGATGACCAGCGCATCGCCCTGCCAGTGAAAGTTCTCCCCGCGGATCTCGCAGCGGTCCGGCTTCAGGGTATCCATGCGCATCAGGCCGTGGATTAAATAAGAGACACCGCCGAGCGCGGCTTTGAGTTTTTCCGGCGTTTCGGTGGTGATCCGGGTGCCGAACCCGCCGGTCGCCATATTAATAAAGCCGGTCTTATCATTAACCCGGGCGATATCTATCGGCACATCGCGGCCGACGATCGCCAGCTTCAGGGCGCTGGCCAGATCCTGCGGAATACCGACGCTGGTGGCGAAGTCGTTGGCCGTGCCCAGCGGTAAAATCCCCAGCGCCATCCTGCTGCCGCGCTCCACCAGCGCCGTCGCCACTTCATTAATGGTGCCGTCGCCGCCGCCGGCGATCACCGTTTCAACGTTCAGCTGCAGGGCTTCATCGATAAACCGTACGGCATCGCCCTTTTCCCAGGTGACGCGGACGTGAATATCGATCCCTTCGTCACGCAACAGGTTAACCGCCTCGCGTAGCTGCGGTTCATTGGCACCTTTGCCGTTAAGGATCAGTAAGCTGGCAGTAAACGTAGACATCATCAAGGGAACCTTTATTGCTCAATGTTGCATAAAGTGTACCGCATGACGCCAGCGAAGGCCGGAGGAGAGACAAAAAAATAAGCCCGCGTAAGGGAGATTACGCAGGCTAAGGAGGTGGTTCCTGGTACAACTAGCATTTATGGGTTATGTTTTTCAGCGAAATGGATGATACCTGTTTCGATCGAAACGGTATGTGATCCGATTCTAATATCCTTACATCGTGAAAAAATAACGCAAATTAACTAGTTACCGTGCGGATTTCTGGTTGTCTGACCAGTAAAGTTGCGCATCAGCAGCGCATACTGCAGGGGCAGGTCATCCGGCACAGGCAACCATACGGTATAGCCGTCGCCCGGGGCCACCGGCATGGCTTCGCCTTTGCCATTTTCCATATGCTCGAGGGTGAAGTTGACGTTACCCTGCGGGGTCATCAGTTCGAGACTGTCGCCAACGCTGAATTTATTTTTGACCGCCACTGCCGCCAACGGGCCGTTACGCTCCCCGGTAAATTCGCCGACAAACTGCTGGCGCTCGGAGAGGGAGTAGCCGTACTCGTAGTTCTGATAATCGTCATGGGTATGGCGGCGCAGGAAGCCTTCGGTGTACCCGCGATGGGCCAGTCCTTCCAGCGTTTCCAGCAGGCTGGTATCGAACGGTTTGCCGGCGGCAGCGTCGTCGATCGCCTTGCGGTAAACCTGAGCGGTGCGCGCGCAGTAATAGAAGGATTTAGTGCGGCCTTCGATCTTCAGCGAGTGAACGCCCATCTGGGTCAGGCGCTCAACGTGGGCGATAGCCCGCAGATCTTTCGAGTTCATGATGTAGGTGCCGTGCTCGTCCTCGAAGGCGGTCATGTACTCGCCCGGGCGTTTGGCTTCCTCGATCATAAAGACTTTATCGGTCGGCGCGCCGATGCCGAGGGTTGGCTCCACGGTCTGCACCGGGATCGGCTCATATTTGTGGACGATGTTGCCGACGTCGTCCTCTTTGCCTTCCGCCACGTTATATTCCCAGCGGCAGGCGTTGGTGCAGGTTCCCTGGTTCGGGTCGCGTTTGTTGATATACCCGGAGAGCAGGCAGCGGCCGGAGTAGGCCATGCACAGCGCGCCGTGGACGAAAATCTCAATTTCCATCTCCGGCACCTGGCGGCGAATTTCTTCGATTTCATCCAGCGACAGTTCACGCGACAGGATCACGCGGGTCAGCCCCATCTGCTGCCAGAATTTGACCGTCGCCCAGTTGACGGCGTTGGCCTGCACCGAAAGATGGATCGGCATAGCCGGAAAGTTTTCCCGCACCAGCATGATTAAACCCGGGTCGGACATGATCAGCGCGTCCGGACCCATCTCCACCACCGGCTTCAGATCGCGAATAAACGTTTTCAGCTTGGCGTTATGCGGGGCGATGTTGACCACCACATAGAATTTTTTACCCAGCGCGTGGGCTTCATTGATGCCGAGCTGCAGATTTTCGTGATTGAATTCGTTGTTACGCACGCGCAGCGAGTAGCGCGGCTGGCCGGCATAAACGGCATCGGCGCCATAGGCGAATGCGTAACGCATATTCTTCAGCGTTCCCGCCGGGGAAAGGAGTTCTGGTTTAAACATGGTGTTCTCGTTCTGATGACAGGTCAGATTCGCCGCACCCGGTGCGGCGAGTTGGGGGAGTGTCCCCACATTAAGGGCGGGCATTGTAGCGCCGCGGCGAAGGGGAGTAAATATCAGTTGGGTATCTTTCAGCATGGCTAATTTGTTTGCCATTTTGAACCTGGGCAGTGCTCATACTGACAGCACTAATAACGCCTGGTGGGATAGGCTCTATGGAATTCCCCCGGGTTGCGGCGTAAACGCCTTACCCGGGCTACGGATTGCAGAGGGCGGTGAACGTGTAGCCCGGCTAAGCGCAGCGCGAGCCGGGACAAGGCTAACTACGCCAGCCGGCAGGCGTCCGCTTCCCAGCGGTAGCCAACCCCGTATACGGCGCGGATAAACGACTGTTCGGCGTCCAGCGCCTCCAGCTTGCGCCGCAGGTTCTTGATGTGGCTGTCGATGGTGCGGTCGGTCACTACCCGATAGTCATCATACAGATGGTTGAGCAACTGTTCGCGGGAGAAGACTTTCCCTGGCTCCTGGGAGAGGGTTTTCAGCAGCCGGAACTCGGCGGGGGTGAGGTCCAGCAGCTTGTCCCGCCATGAGGCCTGAAAACGCCCCTCGTCGACAATCAGCGGGCTCTGGGCGTCCAGCGCCTGCAGGTCGCGCTGCGGCTTGCAGCGGCGGAGAATGGTTTTCACCCGGGCGACCACTTCCCGCGGGCTGTAGGGCTTGCAGATATAGTCGTCGGCGCCGATCTCCAGCCCCAGCAGGCGGTCGATCTCTTCGATTTTCGCCGTCACCATCACCACCGGAACGTCGGAGAAGCGGCGGATTTCCCGGCACAGCGTCAGGCCGTCGGTGCCGGGCAGCATCAGATCCAGCAGGATTAGATCCGGCGGGGTCTGCCGAACGTAGGGCAGGACCTTGTCGCCATGGTTAATCAGCGTAGGCGCATAGCCGGCGGCCTGCAGATAATCAATCAGCAGCTGGCCGAGCTTGGGTTCATCTTCCACGATCAGAATGCGCGGGGTGTTTTCATCTACAGGCAATTCAGTCATACGTCTCTCGGTAAATCATGTTCCAGAGGTAACTCAACTTTAATGCTAACCCCGCCAAAAGGCGAATGGTCGGCGCGCAGGGTGCCGCCGTGGGCCGCTACGATATTGAGGCAAATCGCCAGCCCGAGGCCGGAGCCGCCGCTGGCGCGGTTGCGCGATCCTTCCGCCCGATAAAAGCGTTCGCACAGGCGGGCCAGCTGCTCATCGCTGACCCCGGGGGCGCTGTCGGCGAAGTCGATCACCAGCATCCGTCCGCTGCGGCGGGCGGTAATGTGCAGGCAGCCGCCGCTGTCGGTATAGCGCAGGCTGTTCTCCAGCAGATTGTTGAAGAGCTGCATCAGGCGGTCGCGGTCGCCGAAGATCATCGCCTGCTCCGGGAGCGACACCTGAATGCTCAGCTGCCGGCCGGCGAAGCGCTCGCGAAACGCGCCTGCGGCCACCTCCAGCAGGGTGATGATATCCAGCGAGGTTTTCTGGTAGGCCAGCGCGCCCTCATCGGACATCGACAGCTGGTGAAGGTCGTCCACCAGCTTGGTGAGGGTGGCGACCTCGGCCTGCAGGGAGGGAATGGACTCAGGAGTGAAGCGCCGGACCCCGTCCTGAATTGCCTCCAGTTCGCCGCGCAGCACCGCCAGCGGGGTACGCAGTTCATGGGAGATGTCGGCCATCAGATCGCGACGCATCTGCTGGTTGCGCTCCAGGGTGCTGGCGAGCTGGTTAAAATCCTGCGCCAGGCGGCCGAGCTCATCGCCGCCGGTCACCGTCACGCGGGTGGAAAAGTCGCCCGCCGCCAGCTTATGGGTGCCTTCCACCAGCCGCTTCACCGGCGCCAGCAGGCCGCGGGCCAGCGGGAAGGTGGCCAGCGCGGCAAGCAGGGTGGCAAGGGCAACGATCAGCCAGCTGGTGCGCTTCTGCTGCCGGTCGAAGTTAATGTCGGTATTGCGGGTTAGCCTTTCCACCGGCGAGGCGATCACTCTCCCTACCTCCACGCCGTTGACCACAATGCTGCGCTGGCTGCCGTCCTCCGGCACGCGCTCGCGGGGGCCCACCAGCACGCGGCCAGACTGATCGACCACCCAGAACATGGTGCGCCAGCCGTGGGGCGGCATTTCCGGCCTCGGGCGCGGGCCGTCAGGGGGGCCATCCGGCGGCGGCCCGTCCGGACCGGCGTCCGGCGCGTCCATCGCCCCCGGCTTCATGGCGTGCCCCGGCGGCGAGCGGTCGTCATTATCCCGTTCGAAGGTGCGCAGCAGCTGGAAGATAAAGCGGTCATTATTGCGCAGAAACGCCCAGCTGCCATGCTGGGCATACTGCTCGCTCAGCGCGTCGCTGAGCATGGTTAACCGCTGCTCATTGCCGCGCTTGATGTAATCGATAAACCCGCGTTCGAAACTGATGCGCACCGCCCAGTGCATGCTGATCAGCAGCACGATGCAGGTGGCGAAAATAGCGAGGAACAGCTTGCCGGTAATGCCCGGGCGCCAAAATTTCACGATCCACTCCTGTTGCGTCGACGAATGACGGTATTACTGCCGACGTCATCCGGTACCCGGGAAAAGATGAGCGCTGGCAGGGCGATGATCGCCGCCATGCTCAGATAGGTATAGAGAAAGACCTGATGGGTGCCGGCGGCGTCGAGGCTCAGATGCTGCTGGCCATACAGCCCCAGCAGCAGCCCGGCGATGGTCACGCCAATACTCATCGACAACTGCATCACCATCGACAGCAGACTGTTGCCGCTGCTGGCCAGATCGTCGGGGAGATCTTTCAGGGTCAGGGTATTCATCGAGGAGAAGCGGCTGGCGTTGATCATCCCCTGCAGAAACAGGATCAGCGGCAGCACGTAATACCAGCCCGCCAGGGCGCTAAACATAAACAGCAGGCTGACCGCCGCCAGGCCCAGAGTGCTGGCGACCAGCACCCGACGATAGCCGAAGCGGTTGACCACCTGGACCACGATCCGCTTCATCCCCATGCTGCCGAGCACCATCGGGATCATCATTAGCCCGGCGTGGAAGGGGCTAAAGCCGAGGCCGATCTGCAGAAACACCGGGGTCATAAACGGCAGCATGCCGCTGCCGATGCGCCCGGCGAAGCTGCCGCCGAGGCCAAGGGAGAAGGTGCGGTTGCGAAACAGGTTAAGGCTGAACAGCGCCCGGGCGTTACCGCGGGCATGCCAAAGGTACAGCAGCAGGGCGGCGAGGCCGATGGCCACCAGTCCCGCCAGCCAGCGTGTCGATATGCCGAGCCCTTTCTGGCCGTCCAGGGCCAGGGTCAGGGTCGCCATCCCGGCCGCCAGCAGCACAAAGCCGGCGAGATCGAAGCGCCGGGTCTGCATGGTGTAGTTGGGCATCAGGCAGAGGGTGGCGATGGCCCCGACGATCCCTACCGGGATGTTAATAAGGAAGATCCAGTGCCAGGAGGCGTACTCCACCAGCACCCCGCCCAGCGCCGGGCCGAGCAGGGGGCCGACCTGCCCCGGCAGAGTAACGAAGGTCATCGCCGCCATGTACTGATCGCGCGGGACGATCTTCATCACCGTCAGGCGGCCGACCGGCACCATCATTGCGCCGCCGACCCCCTGCAGCACCCGGGCCATCACCAGCTGGTCGAGGGTGCTGGCCTGGGCGCAAAACAGCGATCCGGCGGTAAACAGCACGATGGCGGTAAAGAAAATATTGCGCACCCCGACCCGGTCGGCCAGCCAGCCGCTGGCCGGGAGCATCACCGCCACCGTCAGGACATAGGAGACGATGATCATATGCATATGCAGCGGACTCTCCCCGAGGCTTTTGGCCATCGAGGGGAGGGCGGTATTGACGATGGTGGTGTCCAGCGACTGCATAAAGAAGCCGAACGCCACTATCCATAGCTGCCAGCGCACGCTGGCCGGGAGGTCTGTCATCTTATTCGCTTACCGGTTGAGTGGAATGACGCGAAAAACGCAGCCGCAAACGGTCAAAGAAAAGATAGACCACCGGCGTGGTGTAGAGCGTTAACAGCTGGCTCATCACCAGACCGCCGACGATGGTGATCCCCAGCGGCTGGCGCAGCTCGGAGCCGTCGCCGCCGGAGAGCACCAGCGGCAGGGCGCCGAACAGCGCGGCGAGGGTGGTCATCATAATCGGCCGGAAACGCAGCAGGCAGGCCTGGAAAATCGCCTCTTCCGGCGTCAGGTTGCCGGTGCGCTGCGCCTCAAGGGCAAAATCAACCATCATGATGGCGTTTTTCTTCACGATGCCAATTAATAACATGATCCCGATAAGGGCGATGAGGCTGAACGGGGCATCGAATATCTCCAGCGCCAGCAGCGCGCCCACCCCGGCGGAGGGCAGCGTCGAAAGGATGGTCAACGGATGCACATAGCTCTCGTAGAGCATCCCCAGCACGATATAGACCGTGGCGATGGCCGCGAGGATCAGGATCACCTGCGCGTTCATGGTCTGCTGAAACACCTGAGCGGTACCGGCAAAGGAGCCGCGTACGGTGGACGGCACCCCGAGCTGGGTCATCGCGCGGTTAATCGCCTCGCTGGCTTCCGACAGCGAGCGGCCGGTGGGCAGGTTAAAGGAGATAGTGGACGCCGCCGACAGCCCCTGGTGGTTCACCGACAGCGGGGCGTTGGCCGGCTGCCATTTGGCGAAGTAGGCCAGCGGGATCGGCTTGCCCTCGCTGTTGATGACAAACATCTTATCCAGGGCGCTGACGTCCTGGGTATAGGCCGGGTCGACCTGCATCACCACTTTATACTGGTTCAGCGGCTGGTAGATGGTGGAGATCTGCCGCTGGCCGAAGGCGTTGTTCAGCAGGTTGTTGGCGTCCTGAACGCTGATGCCAAGGCGCGACATGGTATCCCGGTCATAGACCAGGTCCATTTCGGCGCCATTATCCTGCTGATCCGAGTTGACGTCCGCCAGCTCAGGCAGCGCCGCCAGCGCTTTGCGGATCTTCGGCTCCCATTCGCGCAGCGCCGACAGGTCATCGGACAGCAGGGTGTACTGATAGCTGGCGTTCGACTGCCGGCCGCCGACGCGGATATCCTGCACCGCCATCAGGAACAGATTGGCCCCGGGCTCGTTGGCCAGCTTTTTGCGCAGCCGGTCGATCACCTGCTGCGCCGTCTCGTGGCGCTGGTCGCGCGGTTTGAGGGTGATAAACATCATCCCGCTGTTGACCCGCGAGCCGCCGGTAAACCCGGTGACGTTATCCACCGCCGGATCTTCGCGAATGATCTGCATAAAGTCCTGCAGCTTGCCGCGCATCGCCTGGAAGGAGATGCTCTGGTCGGCCTGAATGCCGCCCATCAGCACCCCGGTGTCCTGCTCCGGGAAGAAGGTTTTCGGGATCGAGATATAGAGCCAGACGCTGAGGGCGATGGTGCCCAGCACCACCAGGCCGGTCAGGCGGCTGTGCTTCAGCACCCATTTTAACGACTTACCATAGCCACCCTGCATGGCCACCAGCAGGCGGCCAAAGCCGCGGTTGCGCGTCGGCTGGTGGGGTTTGCCGCTTTTCAGCAGCCAGCCGCACATCATCGGCGTCAGGGTGAGGGAGACCGCCAGCGAGATGCCGATCGCCACCGACAGGGTGACGGCGAACTCGCGCAGCAGGCGGCCGGGCAGGCCGCCCATCAGCAGCAGCGGCAAAAACACCGCCACCAGCGACAGGCTCATCGACAGGACGGTAAAGCCGACCTCGCGGCTCCCCTGCAGCGCCGCCTGCAGCGGTTTCATCCCCGCCTCCAGATGGCGGGAGATATTCTCCAGCACCACGATGGCGTCATCCACCACGAAGCCGGTGGCGATGGTCAGCGCCATCAGCGACAGGTTGTTAAGGCTGAAGCCGCACAGGTACATGGCGGCGAAGGTACCGATCAGCGAAACCGGAACCGCCACCGCCGGGATCAGCGTCGCGCGCCCGGATCGCAGGAAGAGGAACACCACCAGGATCACCAGCGCCACCGAAATCACCAGCGTCTGCTCCACCTCCTCCAGCGAGGCGCGAATAGTCGGCGAGCGGTCCTGGGCGATCTGCAGATCGATGGCCGCCGGAATGGTCTGCTGCAGCTCCGGCAGGCGGGCGCGGATGCTGTCCACCGTCTGGATGATATTGGCTTCCGGCAGTTTGCGGATCATCAGCAGGATCGCTGGTTTGGCGTTGGTCATCCCGGCGTTGCGCACATCCTGCACCGAATCCGAGACGGTGGCGACATCCCCCAGCCGCACCGCGGCGCCGTTCTGGTAGTGGACGATCAGCGGCTGATAGTCGGCGGCGGTCTTCAGCTCATCGTTGGTCTGCACCTGCCAGCGGTGGGCGCTGTCCTCCAGCGCCCCCTGCGGTTTGCGCACGTTAGCGTCGCTGATGGCGGTGCGCACCGCGTCCAGCGACACGCCCTGGTTAAACAGCGCCTGCGGGTTGAGATCGACGCGCACCGCCGGCAGAGAGCTGCCGCCGACGTCGACATCGCCGACGCCGTCGATCTGCGCGATGGTCTGCGCCAGCTGGGTGGAGGCGAAATCATACAGCTCACCCTGGGAGTAGGTGTCCGAGGTCAGCGTCAGGATCATGATCGGCGCATCCGACGGGTTGGCTTTGCGGTAGGTCGGACGGCTCGGCATCCCGCTCGGCAGCAGGCTTTGCGCGGCGTTGATCGCCGCCTGCACGTCGCGCGCCGCGCCGTTGATATCGCGGTCGAAGTTAAACTCGAGAATGATGCGGGTGCTGCCGAGCGAGCTGGAGGAGGTCATCTCATTGACCCCGGCAATCCGCCCCAGGGAGCGCTCCAGCGGGGTGGCCACCGACGAAGCCATGGTCTCCGGCGAGGCCCCCGGCAGCGAGGCACTGACCATGATCACCGGGAAATCCACCTGCGGCAGCGGGGCCACCGGCAGCAGCCGGAAGCCGAGAATGCCGCACAGGGTGATGGCCAGCGAGATGAGGATCGTCGCCACCGGGCGGTAAATGAAGAGGGCGAAAAACTTCACTTACGCCTCCTCTTCCTGACGCGGGAAGCGGCGCTTCAGATGCAGCGACAGGCGGTCGAACAGCAGGTAGATCACCGGGGTGGTGAACAGGGTCAGCACCTGGCTGAGCATCAGACCGCCGACCATGCCGATCCCCAGCGGACGCCGCAGCTCGGCGCCGACGCCGGTGCTCAGCATCAGCGGCAGGGCGCCGAGCAGGGCGGCGAGGGTGGTCATCAGGATCGGGCGAAAACGCAGCAGACAGGCCTGATAGATCGCCTCCCGCGGCGGCATACCCTGCTCGCGCTCGGCGGCCAGCGCGAAGTCGATCATCATGATGGCGTTCTTCTTCACGATGCCGATCAGCAGAATAATGCCGATGATGGCGATCACGTCCAGCTCGCTGCCCGCCAGCCACAGCGCCAGCAGCGCCCCGACCCCGGCGGTGGGCAGGGTGGAGAGAATGGTGATCGGATGGATGAAGCTCTCATACAGCACCCCCAGCACGATATACATCGCCACTACCGCGGCCACGACCAGCCAGACGGTGCTGCCCAGCGCCGACTGGAAGGCCAGCGAGCTGCCCTGGAACTGGGTGCGGATATCGGTCGGGAAATCCAGCGACTGTTCGGCGGCGAGGATCGCCTCCACCGCTTCGCCGAGCGAATAGTTGTCCGGCACGTTAAACGAGATGGTGGTCACCGGGAACTGATCGAGGTGGTTCACCGACAGCGGGGTAAAGCGCTGCTCCACCGTGGCGATGGCGGTCAGCGGCACAATGCCGCCGTCGCTGCTGGTCAGGCGGATATTATCCAGCGCCGCCAGGCCCGGCGTCGCTTCGGTATCCTGCTCAAGCACCACGCGATACTGATTCGCCTGGGTGTAAATGGTGGAGATCAGCCGCTGGCCGAAGGCGTTGTACAGCGCGTTATCGACGTCCGCCATCGAGATGCCGAGGCGGCTGGCGCTGTCCCGGTCCACTTTGATGTAGGCGGCCAGGCCTTTGTCCTGCCAGTCGCTACTGACGTCGGCCAGCTGCGGCTGAGCCTGCAGGCGGCTGAGCAGCGGTGGCACCCAGGTGCTCAGCGCCTCGAGGGAGTTCGCCTGCAGTGTGAACTGGTACTGGGTGCGGCTCACCGTGGTGTCGATGGTCAGATCCTGGGTCGGCTGCAGATAGAGCGCCACGCCGGGGACGCCGGCCACCGCCTGCTGCAGACGGCTAATCACCGTCTGAACGCGGTCGTCGCGTTGATCCAGCGGCTTGAGGTTGATCTGCAGGCGGGCGCTGTTCAGCGCCGGGTTGGTGCCGTCGACGCCGACAAACGAGGTCAGGCTCTCCACCGCCGGATCCTTGAGGATAATGTCGGAAACCTGCTGCTGGCGCTGGGCCATGCTGGCGAAGGAGACCGACTGCGGCGCCTGGAGGGTACCCTGGATAATGCCGTTATCCTGAATCGGGAAGAAGCCTTTGGGAATAAAGATCCACAGGAGGATCGA
Source organism: Klebsiella sp. JN_Kp127 (assembly GCF_040062505.1). Classification (NCBI taxonomy): domain Bacteria; kingdom Pseudomonadati; phylum Pseudomonadota; class Gammaproteobacteria; order Enterobacterales; family Enterobacteriaceae; genus Klebsiella; species Klebsiella sp. JN_Kp127. Next base: position 14,699 of record NZ_JBEAHS010000045.1, on the reverse strand, counting down.
CAGCGCCAGGGTGCTCAGGGCGACGCCGAGCGTCAGCCACGGATGGTTCAGCACCCGGCTCAGCCAGCGGCCATAGACGGCGATCACCCGGTCGAAGAAGCGCTCGCTGGCCCGCGAGAAGCGGTTCTGCTTGCGCAGCGATTCGTGGCTTAACATGCGGGCGCACATCATCGGCGTCAGGGTCAGGGAGACCACCGCCGAGATAAGAATAGCGACGGCGAGGGTGACGGCGAATTCGCGGAACAGGCGGCCGACGATATCGCCCATAAACAGCAGCGGGATCAGCACCGCGATCAGCGAGAAGGTGAGGGAGATAATGGTGAAGCCAATTTCCCCTGCGCCTTTCAGCGCGGCGGCCAGCGGTTTCTCGCCTTTTTCGATATAGCGCGAGATATTCTCGATCACCACGATGGCGTCATCCACCACAAAGCCGGTGGCGATGGTGAGGGCCATCAGCGTCAGGTTGTTGATGGAGAAGTCGAGGAACACCATCACCGCGAAGGTGCCCACCAGCGACAGCGGCACCGCGACGCCGGGAATAATGGTCGCCGGGACGTTGCGCAGGAACAGATAGATGATCATCACCACCAGGGCGATGGCCAGCATCAGCTCAAACTGCGTGTCGCGCACCGAGGCGCGAATGTTGGTGGTCCGGTCGGAAAGAACCTGCACCTTCACCGATTTTGGCAGGCTCTCGGTGAGCTGCGGCAGCATCTGGCGAATGCTGTCGGCGGTGTCGATAATGTTGGCCCCCGGCTGACGCTGGACGTTCATCACGATGGCCCGCTGCTGGTTGGCCCACGCCCCCAGCCAGCTGTTCTCAGCGCCTTGTTCGACGCTGGCGACGTCGCCAAGGCGGATCGGCGCCCCGTTCTGATAAGCGATAATCAGCCGGCGGTAATCCTCAGCGGACTGCATCTGATCGTTAGCGGAAAGCGTCACCGCGCGGGCCGGGCCGTCGAGGCTGCCTTTCGCCGAGTTAACGTTGGCGCTGGTGATGGCGGTGCGCACGGTTTCGCTGGTCAGGCCGAGGGCGGCGATGGCCTGGGCGTTCAGCTTGACCCGCACCGCCGGGCGTTGGCCGCCGGCGAGGGTCACCAGACCGACGCCGGAAACCTGAGAAATCTTCTGCGCCACCCGGGTCTCCACCATATCCTCCACCTGGGTCATCGGAATGGCCGAGGAGGTGACGGCGAGGGTCATGATCGGCGGATCCGCCGGGTTGACCTTGCTGTAGACCGGCGGGTTGGGCAGATCGCTCGGCAGCAGGTTGGTGGCGGCGTTAATGGCCGCCTGCACTTCCTGCTCGGCGACGTCCAGCGGCAGGGTCAGCTGGAACTGGAGCGTGACGACCGAGGCGCCGCCGGAGCTTTGGGAGGACATCTGCTTAAGGCCGGACATCTGGCCGAACTGGCGCTCCAGCGGGGCGGTGATGGCGGAGGTCACCACGTCCGGGCTGGCGCCCGGATAGAGGGTGACCACCTGGATGGTCGGGTAATCGACCTCCGGCAGGGCGGAGACCGGCAGAAAACGGTAGCCGATAATCCCGGCCAGCAGGATCGCCACCATCAGCAGCGTGGTGGCCACCGGACGCATAATAAATAGCCGGGACGGGCCGCCGGTGCGGCCTGGGGGTAACACCTGCATCAGGAACGCGCTCCGTGTTTACCGCTCTGGCGCGGGGCGGGCTGCGCCTGCTCGCCGCTGCTGGCGGTGACAACTTCCACTTTCGCCCCTTCGGTCAGGCGGTCAATCCCGTCGGTGACCACGCGATCCCCGGCGGAAAGCCCGGCGCTGATCACCACTTTCTGGCTGTCCTGAATCCCCGGAGTGACGCTGTGTTTGCTGACCTTATTCTCATCGTTCAGGACCCATACAAAATGCCCTTCGTTGCCCATCTGCAGGGCGGCGGCAGGGATCACCACAGCGTTCTGCTGGGTATCCACCAGCAGGCGGGCGTTAACGAACTGGTTGGGGAACAGGGCGTCGTCCAGATTGCTAAAGCGCGCCTTCAGCTTGATGGTCCCGGTGGTCGCATCGATCTGGTTGTCGAGGCTCAGCAGCTCCCCGACGCTGATTTTCTGTTTATTGGTGCGGTCCCAGGCTTCGACGCTGAGCGCTTTGCCCGCTTTCTGCGCCTGCACCACCGTGGCGATGGTGCTTTCCGGCAGGGTAAAGACCACGTCGATCGGGTGCGTCTGGGTGAGAACCACAATCCCGGTGGTATCCCCGCTGGAAATCTGGTTGCCGATATCCACCTGCTTTAAGCCGACGCGGCCGTCAATCGGCGCGGTGATGCGCGTCCAGTCGAGCTGCAGCTGGGCGCTGGCGACGGCCGCTTCATCGGCCTTCACGGTGCCGGCGGATTCCACCACCAGCGACTGCTGGGTGTCGAGCTCCTGGCGGGAGACGAGGTTGGTTTTCACCAGCTGCTGGTAACGGGCCAGATCGCGGCGGGCGTTGGCCAGGGTGGCGTTATCTTTCGCCAGCTGACCCTGCGCCTGGGCAAGGGCCACCTTAAACTGGCTGGGGTCGATCTGCGCCAGCAGATCGCCGGCTTTGACCTGCTGCCCCTCCTGGAAGTGAAGGCTCAGCAGCTGGCCGTCGACCCGGCTGCGGACGGTGACGGTATTGGCCGCCGTCACGGTACCCAGCCCGGTAAGATAGCGCGGCACCGCTTGTTCGGTCGCGGTGGCGGCCTGCACCGGCGCCAGCGCGCCGCCAAAGCGACCATGGCGCGCGCCGCCCGGCCCCTGCGGACCCTGCCCGGCGGCGGGCGTCCCGCTGCCGCTCGTTCCACGATCGTGCCAGAACCAGTAGGCGGTCCCGGCGATAATCACTACCGCCAGCGCGGCGCCCCAACGACGTATGTTACTGCCTTTCATTAGTTTACGGTCTCATCCTGAAGCGTTTCGCTGAATGATACTAGTTTAGTGAGGGAAGGGGCCGTAAAAATGGAGGAATTATGAAAAGAAGGTTGAGAAATGTCTGGATAACGGCGGCGATGGCGGGCGGTCTCGCCGCCGATTTCCGGGGTGATATCAACTTTTAGTTTAAAAAAGTAAAAAATAGTTGTATCCGCAAGGGCTTTAATTAGATTTATGCGGTGAATAAATCAGTGCATTTCCATAATAATAAAATATGCACTTATAAATCAACGTCTTGAATAATCAGGGGTCATTGCTGTGGCAAACGCAAACAAACTCACGCTCTTCATCGTCATTTTTATGCTGATGGGGATCCTCTCCGGCGCGGCTATCCATGCCTACGCGACGCCGACCACCATCTCCGCATGGGCAGACAACATCACGCTGCTGACCGATCTGTTTCTGCGCTTAATCAAAATGGTCATCGCGCCGTTGGTGTTCAGCACCCTGACGGTCGGTATTATGCGCCTCGGCGAGACGGCGACCATTGGCCGGGTGGGCGGTAAGGCGATGGTGTGGTTTATCACCTCGTCGGTATTGTCCATTCTCGTCGGGCTGGTGATCGTCACCTTCCAGCACCCGGGCGCCGGGCTAAACCTGACGGTGCCGAAAGAGGCGGTGGATACCGGCCTGGCGGTCAGCGGCATGACCCTGAAAGGGTTCCTGTCGCATACCATTCCCACCAGCATCACCGAGGCGATGGCCAACAACGAGATCCTGCAGATCGTGGTGTTCTCGATGTTCTTTGGCATCGCCGGTGCGTCGCTGGGGGAGAAGTTTAATGCGCCGCTGGTGGCGGCCCTTAACGTGGTGTCGCACATTATGCTGAAGGTGACGGGCTATGTGATGTACGTTGCGCCGCTGGCCATCTTCGCCGCCATCTCGTCGGTGATTGCCTCGCAGGGGCTGGGAATTTTGCTCAACTACGCTTCGTTCATTGGCGGTTATTACCTGGCGGTGCTGCTGACCAGCGCGGTGCTGATTGCCGTCGGCTATATGGTGCTCAAGAAAGAGGTCTTCCGCCTGCTGAACATGCTGAAAGATCCGGTGCTGGTGGCTTTTACCACCAGCAGCTCGGAAGCGGCCTATCCGAAGACCCTCGAGCGGCTGGTGAAGTTTGGCTGTTCGCGCAATATCGTCTCGTTCGTCCTGCCGATTGGCTACTCATTCAACCTCGTCGGCTCGATGGTCTACTGCTCCTTCGCCGCGATGTTTATCGCTCAGGCCTATAACGTGTCGCTGAGCTTCAGCGAGATTACGGTCATGATGCTGACCCTGATGCTGGCCTCAAAAGGCATCGCCGGGGTGCCGCGCTCGGCGCTGGTGGTGCTGGCGGCCACCATTCCCAGCTTCCATATTCCGGTTGCCGGGATCCTGCTGCTGATGGGCATCGACCACTTCCTCGATATGGGGCGCTCCGCCATCAACGTGCTGGGCAACGGCATCGCCACCGCCATGCTGTCGAAAAATGAAGGTCTGCTCACCGACGAGGAAGCGCAGCCGGACTGGGAAGCGGAGAAAGTGGAAGCCTGATCCAGCCGCGCCCTCGCGCAGAGGGCGCCATTCCACATGGAAAAAAAGACCCCTGACAGGCACGTCAGGGGCAATGTGACGAAGTATCAGTTTTCCTCGTAAATAGTCTTTTTTCTTATATAAAGGCGCGCGGTAACGTCTTTATACCGAGGAAGCGTCAGAGTTTAACGTTATGTCTGGCAGCGCTGGCGCTTTTTTAGCATTCAGCGGCTATTTTCAGATTTCCGACAATATAGCCAGGTGAAAATCTTATTTTCTTCTGCACGCTATTTGCCTACCAGCGCTCACGTAACAGATTCATAAACTGGAAAAAGTCGTGGTTATTATTCAGGCTGTATTTTTCCATAATCTTATTCTTATGATAAGCGGCGGTGCGGGGGCTGACGCGCTGCAGGGCGGCGATTTTACTCATATCGAGACCTTCGAGAATACCGTGCACCACGGCGGTCTGGGAGCGCGACAGCACGCGATGCGGGCAGCTGGCGCAGCTGAGCTCCCGGCCTGCGTCGTCGGTGGCCGAAGGCGCCATACAATGCTGGAGCTCGCTTTTAATAATCGTCAGCAGTTGCGGAATACTGGCCGTCTTGAGCGAGACAAAAATGACCCCTTTCAGGCAGTTAATCATGAAATCCTCTTCCGGCAGCTGGTCGTAGCTGTGGAGGATAATCAGCGAACTGCCTTTTTTCCTGTTTTTAATCAGCGTATTGCACAGGTAGATTTCGCCGGGGATCACTTCGCAAATGATGATGTCTTCCCCTGACAGGTCATTATTCCGCCAGGAAAAGCGTGCCCGCTGATCGCCCCGGGTGAGGTCATTGACCATGGCGACCAGCGATTCACGGACAAAGGTGTTACGGGTATTGATGGTGACATTAATGTTTCTCATGGCGTTATTTCCTTACGCAAAAACATAACGCCATGCTGTGACACATCCTCCGGGCGTATGCGGTGTGTTAACTGTATTAAAGTGCCTACAATATGTTTTTATTATTCTACAGTGAATTATTTACGACGCATTGAACGCTTATCGTTGAAGGTAAATTTCTGCCGTCTCCTGTCTTTCAGATAGGAAATAAAACTGTATACAGAGATGCTGAAGAAAAAAATGCATAGCAATAAAACTAACCACGTTTGCATGGCCATTGTTTATACCTTGGTTGTGTTGCATGGTGTCAGAATTTGCCGCGAACGGCTAATACGTTTTGTTATATGCTTTTCTGTCCAATGAAAATCATACGACATCATCCTTATGTAGTAGCACTATAAGAAAGTTCTTAAGGTCATCGTCAGTCTCATTCCTCTCATTTCTCTCAGAAAATGAGAAAAATTAACACTTGCGAGTCATTCATATCCAGCACGGCCGCCGACATACCCCGTCTATCAGGAGATAAAGGCCAGCCCCTTACCAAAGATGGCGCGTACGGGCAGGTGGATCCCCTGCTGGCGAGCCTTGTGGCGCAGGCGGCTAACCACCACGTCGATGCGGTGCAGGTCAGGCTCGCTTTCATGGGCGAACAGGCAGGCATGGAGATCCAGCTTGCTGCACACTTCGTTGCGATTGCGCATTAAGAGTTCCACCAGGCGATATTCCTGCTGGGTTAACTCCAGCGTCCGGGCGTCGGGTGAGATCAGTTTATCTTCGTGCAGACGCCAGAGCCCGGTGGCGGGGGGAGAGACGGCGCTGGCCGTCTCCGGCGGCGGGGAGGCCGCCGGGCGATCCTGCCGCAGGCGGGCGCCGAGGGCGGTCAGGGTCTCCGCGAGGTGGGCGAAGTTAACCGGCTTGATAAGGTAAGCATCCGCCCCGAGGCTCAGCGCCTGCAGTTTATCCTGCTGCTGGCCGCGGGCGCTGACCACCACCAGGCCGTAGTGGCCCAGCTCATGCAGGTAGCTCAGGACGCTGAAGCCATCCTCGCCGGGCAGACCGATATCTATCAGCACGATGTCCACCGGATGGCTGTGCAGCTGCCGCCAGAAGGCTTCGGCGCTGCACGTCCCCCAGACCTCGAAGCCGCGATAGCCCAGCCAGGCCAGCAGTTCATCCAGCAGATCGGGGTTATCTTCAATTATCGCCAGCCGTAAAGCCATGCGTCGTTCTCCTCTTAAGCAACCGTGGGGAGGGTGAGAATAAAGGTGCAGCCGTCCGGGCCATGCTCGGCCAGCCACAGTTTGCCATCATGAGCCTGCACGATCTGGCGCGCAACATACAGTCCGAGACCGGTGCCGCCCGGCACTGGCGACGTATGTTCCCCGCGTCGGTAGCGCTCAAAGATCAGTTCCGCCTGCCCGGCGGGGAGGCCAGGACCGTAGTCGCGAATGCGCAGCTCTGTTTGCCCGGCATCGGCGTGAATATCGATGGTGATTTCGCCCGGCGGCGAATACTTGACCGCGTTATCCAGCAGGTTGGCGATGGCGATGCACAGCAGGCCGGCGTCGGCCTGTAGCTGCGGGCTTTCCACCGCGCCGTGATGGCGAATGTTCAGGTAATGGTCATGGGAGATAGCCACTACCGAGGCCGCCATAGTGATCACCGTCAGCAGGGCGGTCTGCTGGCGGTCGACGTGCAGATCGTGGGAAGCGAGCCGGGCGTCGGCGAGGCAGTTATCGGTGAGCTGCACCAGACGGGTGGCGGCGCGGCCGATGCGATCGAAGCGCGCCTCCTGGCTGGCCGACGCCGCCGAGAGGCGGAGATTCTCCAGCGCAGCCTGGATCACCGCCAGCGGGGTGCGGAATTCATGCGCCACCATGCCCATAAACTGCCGCTGGTGGAAGCTGGCCTCGCGCTCGATCTGCAGCTCGCGCGCCAGGCGCTGCTTCTGCTCCAGCTGACGGTTTTCAGCCCGCACCCGCAGGATGGCAATGATCAGCACCGTAATGATGTGGACGATCAGCGCATACTGCCAGAGGGAATAGATCGCCATATGAAACGGGATAATACCGTGGATCGACAGCTGCACCAGCACCGCGGCGGCGACATAGAACGGCGGCAGGAGCCCCAGCAGGAGGGTGTTGCGGTCGATAGCTTTTTTGCGCCACAGCCACCAGGAGGTGAACAGCAGCACCGGAGTGATAATGATAAAGATCACCCCTTCAATCTGCATGGCGAGGCCGTAAAACCCCAGCGGAATGCTGACCTGCAGCAGCAGGTTGAGCGCCACGGCGGCGATCAGCAGCCGGTAAAGCCGCGGCATATTTTTCTTCAAATCAAATATCTCGCTGTGCAGCCACAGGGCGGTGGCATAGCTGAACAGGGAGAGGCTGCTGATCATAAAGTCCTGGAAGGGCAGCGCGGCGTGGCCGAAGAACCACTCCGGGAAGCCGTGCAGGGCGCCCACCAGCGGATAATTGAGCGAGAAGAAGCAGATGCCCCACAGCAGACGCCGGCGCAGGGCCAGGGCCAGCCACAGCGCCACGCCGCTGGCGACCGCCGCGAGGCCAAAATAGAAGCTCCAGAAGGCGGTGTCGGCGGTGGCCCGCTGCAGATAGGCCTGCGGAGAAGAGAGGGAGGCCAGCAGGATCAGGGTGCTGGTGCTCTGCAGGCGAAAGACCATCTCATAGCCGGCGGCGGTGGGCGGCGGAGGGAGGATCAGCACGCTTTCCCGATAGTGGAGATCGCTCTCCCGGGCCAGGTCACGGTCGCCAAAGGTCCGCGCGGTCCACGGCGCGTCGCTGCCCAGTGGCCGGTAATAGAGAGTCAGGTGGTCGACGAAAGAGGGACCAATCTGCAGCCAGCGCGACTCGCCGGCAAACCAATCACCCGGCAGCTCGCTGCGCAGCCACAGGGTTTTGCGTGAATAGCCGAAGGAGGGGATTTGCCGGGTGGTGGCGAGCTGGTCCACGGGCAGGTCGGCAAAGCGATCGATGGTCATCTGGCCGCTGTCGTCCGCGTACCATTCGACGGGGATATCTGTTCCCAGTTGTCGGGGCGCCGACTGCGCCTGCGGGGCGATCAGCAGCAAGAGCAATCCGCAGCTGACCAGCCAGCCTGCCAGGAACCGCGGCCGGCAACGCCGGACCGCTGCGAAGATCGCAGACACCCTTTTCAATCACGCCCCCTTGCGGCATGCAAAGATTACTGACCGCAGACGACTGGCTACGGTATGGATAATACGCCCCCGGAAGCGGAGGAAAGTGGACAGGCCTGTCCGGACGAACAGGCCATTTTGCGTGGGAGACCAGGAATATTCCAGCGTAATCTGCAACGCCGCGATCAGGACAGACCTGCTGCGCGGCAGCGCCGGGCAAGGGCTAGCGGAAAACCACCTGCGCCCAGCGGGCCAGCCCGGCGGTTACTGAGCCAAAATCATCCCCACCGGCCAGCGGAATACCCGGGAGCTTGGCCGCCAGCGCCTTTTTGATCAGCGGTGAGCGGGCGCTACCGCCGGTCAGATAGATCACGTCCGGGGTGGTCTGGCTGCTGTCGAGGGCAAGCTGCACCTGTTCCATAATGCGGCTCAGCGGCTGATCCAGCGCCGCTTCCAGCCCCTGCCGGGCGATGGCGGTGGCCAGCTCGTCCTGAATAAACGGCAGCGCGGTCTCGACGCTGTCCGCGCTGGAGAGGGCGATTTTGCTCTCTTCGGCGCTGCGCACCAGGCGATAGCTCAGGCGCTGACGCCAGACCTTCAGTAGCAGGGCCACTTTATCGGCATCCCGGGCGCTGCGCAGCAGGTCGTTAAGCAGACGGCCATTGGCGGTGCTGTAGAAGTCGCTCTGCGCCGGGACGTCGTTGATCGCCACCGCGTTCCACCACGGAAGGATCGGCAGCGCGGTGCCTTTCTCCGTTTCGCCGCCCATGCCGAGCAGGGGCATCAGGCATTTGAAGGCCAGGGCAATATCGAGGTCGTTACCGCCGATGCGGCAGCCGCTGTGGCCGAGCAGGCTCTGCTGGCGGTCGGCGCGCTCCCGCCACTGCGGGCCCATCAGCAGCAGGGAGCAGTCGGTGGTCCCGCCGCCGATATCGACGACCAGCACCCGCTTCTCTTCACTGAGGGTGGCTTCGAAATCCAGCCCGGCGGCCACCGGTTCAAACTGGAACACCACATCGCGGAAACCGGCGCGGAGGGCGGCCCGCTCAAGGATCCCCTGCGCCTGGGCGTTGGCCTCGTCGCCGCCGAGGCCCTGGAAGTTGATCGGCCGGCCTATCACCGCCTGGTCGATCTGCTCGGGCAGCTGGCTTTCCGCCTGCAGCTTGATGTGCAACATCATGGCGCAGACCAGGTCTTCAAACAGGGCCACCTGCTGCGGCTTGAGGCCGCTGGCGCCGAGGAAGGACTTTGGCGATTTGACGAAGTAGACCTCTTCCGGATCTTCAACATACTGATGCAGGGAGGCGAGGCCGAACTGCACGCTGTTGCGCAGCACCTCAATGTCTTCGTCGCGGTTGGCGGCGATGGCCCGGCGCAGTAGCGCCTGGTTTTCGTCGCTGTGGGTCGGCACCTCATGATGGCGATAGAGCCACTCGCTGACCGCTTCGCGCGTCGGCGCGCAGAGCATGGAGGGCAGCAGCGCGCTGCCGTTTTCCAGCGTCAACAGCTGGGGCTTGTTTTCCCGCATCACGGCCACCGAACAGTTGGCGGTGCCGTAGTCAAAACCAATAAACATCGTCTGCAAAATCCCCATGCCGGTGAAGAAGGGGGGCGACTTTAGCGGATCGCCGTCATGCCGACAACCGGAATTTAAAAGCAAGGCGCTGACGGTGAAGGGCGACTATCATTGAAACGCTATATAAAGGAGAGCTTATGGTGCTGTTACCCTGGACCCCGCCCTACGACTGGGGGTGGATGGTTGGTTTTCTGCAGGCGCGCGCAGTCGCCGGCGTCGAGCGTTTTCATGACGGAGGCTACAGCCGCAGCTTTCGCGTAGCAGGCCACGGCGGGCTGATTCATCTGGCGCCGGACGAGGAGGCGCAGGGCCTGCGGGTGACGCTCTCCCCGGGGCTGCAGCCGGTGGCGGAGATCTGCTATGCGCGAATTGGCCAGCTGTTTGATCTGGCCTGCGACCCGCAGCAGGTCGCTCGCACGCTGGGCGACCTGGCGCAGGCGCGGCCGGGGCTGCGCCTGCCCGGGGCGCTGGACGCTTTCGAACAGGCGGTGCGCGCGGTGCTCGGCCAGCTGGTGAGCGTGGCGATGGCCGCCCGGCTCACCGCCAAAGTGGCGGCCGGCTGGGGCGAACCGCTGGCGGATGCCCCCGGCTATGTTTTATTCCCCACGCCGGAGGCGCTTTCCCGGGCCGATCCGCAGGCGCTGAAGGCGCTGGGGATGCCGCTTCGCCGCGCGGAGGCGCTGATCCACCTTGCCCGGGCGGCGCTCAGCGGCGAGCTGCCCCTGACCGCGCCGGCGGATATCGACGCCGGGCTGCGTGAATTGCAGACTTTGCCCGGGATTGGCCGCTGGACGGCCAGTTATTTTGCCCTGCGCGGCTGGCAGGCGAAGGATATCTTTTTGCCGGATGACTACCTGATTAAACAGCGCTTTCCGGGAATGACCCCGGCCGCCATCGCCCGCTATGCTCGCCGCTGGCAGCCGATGCGATCTTATGCGCTGTTGCATATCTGGTATACCGATGACTGGGCGCCGGCGGCGGAATAGCCGTCCGGGGCGCATACCACTGGTATCGGGGCGCTGAAATCCCTATAATTGCCGCGTTTGGCGGTCCGCCGCCACCCTCCATCTCTATCCAGGTTAATCAGGTCGCAAAAATTTATGACTGATATGTCCCATCAGTGCGTCATTGTAGGCATCGCCGGCGCATCGGCTTCTGGCAAAAGTCTTATTGCCAGTACTCTCTATCGCGAATTGCGTGAACAAGTTGGCGACGAACATATTGGCGTCATTCCGGAAGACAGCTATTACAAAGATCAAAGTCATCTGTCGATGGAAGAGCGCGTCAAAACTAACTATGACCACCCGAGCTCAATGGACCACAGTCTGTTGTTCCAGCACCTGCAGATGCTGAAAAGCGGCCAGCCGATTGAACTGCCGGTCTACAGCTACGTCGAGCATACCCGCACGCCGAACACCATTCACGTCGAGCCGAAGAAGGTGATTATTCTCGAAGGGATCCTGCTGCTGACCGATGCGCGCCTGCGTAACGAGCTCAACTTCTCTATTTTCGTCGACACCCCGCTCGATATTTGCCTGATGCGCCGCATTAAGCGCGACGTTAACGAGCGCGGCCGCTCCATGGACTCGGTGATGGCCCAGTATCAGAAGACCGTGCGCCCGATGTTCCTGCAGTTTATTGAGCCGTCGAAGCAGTATGCCGACATCATCGTGCCGCGCGGCGGCAAAAACCGCATCGCGATTGATATTCTGAAGGCCAAAATCAGTCAGTTCTTTGAATAACCTGGCCGAATTGTGTAACGTGCAAAGAGTAGCCCTGTTGCCCTCTCCGCCGCGAAGCGTGCGGGAAGCAGCCTTATAAGGAGAAAGCCCATGCGTCTGTGTGACCGAGATATCGAAGCCTGGTTGGATGAAGGGCGACTGGCCATCAATCCGCGCCCGCCCGTTGAGCGTATTAATGGCGCGACGGTTGATGTACGGCTGGGTAATAAATTCCGCACCTTCCGCGGCCACACGGCGCCGTTTATCGATTTAAGCGGCCCGAAGGCCGAGGTGAGCGCCGCGCTGGACCGCGTGATGAGCGAAGAGATCGTTCTGCCGGAAGGGGAGGCCTTTTTCCTGCATCCGGGCGAACTGGCGCTGGCGGTGACCTATGAGTCGGTCACCCTGCCTGCCGACCTGGTGGGCTGGCTCGACGGACGCTCCTCGCTGGCGCGCCTGGGGCTGATGGTGCACGTGACCGCGCACCGCATCGACCCGGGCTGGTCCGGCTGCATCGTGCTGGAATTCTACAACTCCGGCAAGCTGCCGCTGGCGCTGCGCCCGGGGATGCCCATCGGCGCGCTGAGCTTTGAACCATTATCGGGCCCGGCGGCCCGGCCATATAACCGCCGTGAAGACGCCAAATATCGCGACCAGCAGGGCGCGGTGGCGAGCCGAATCGACAAGGATTGATAACGTCAACGGGGTGTTGCTGAGGGTGCCATGAGACGAATACTGACAACGCTGATGATCCTGCTGGCGGTCATTGTCGCCGGGCTTACCTCGTTGGTATTGCTGGTCAATCCCAACGATTTTCGCGCCTATATGGTGCATGAGGTGGCAGAGCGCAGCGGTTATCAGCTTGAACTCGATGGCCCGCTGCGCTGGCACGTCTGGCCGCAGCTCAGCATTCTCAGCGGGCGCATGACGCTGACCGCCAGAGGCGCTGAAGAGCCGGTGATCCGCGCCGACAACATGCGCCTCGACGTGGCGCTGCTGCCGCTGCTTTCGCATCAGCTGCAGGTGAAGCAGGTGATGCTCAAGGGGGCGGTGATCCAGCTGACCCCGAAAACCGAGGCGGTTCGCGACAGCGCCGCGCCAGTGGTGCCGCATGACAATACTCTGCCGCTGGCCCCGGAGGACCGCGGATGGTCCTACGACGTGCGACAGCTGCAGGTGGCCGACAGCGTGCTCTTCTTCCAGCATGAAAACGGCGAGCAGGTGACCGTGCGCGATATCCGCCTGCAGATGGAGCAGGATGAGAACCACCGGGCCACCGTCGATTTCTCCGGCCGCGTCAACCGCGACCAGCGCGACCTGGCGCTGAACTTCTCCGCCACCGTACAGGGTGGCGACTATCCGCATTCGTTAAAAGCCGACTTTAGCCAGCTCAGCTGGCAGCTGCGCGGCGCCGAGCTGCCCCCCGACGGCATCAATGGTCAGGGGAGTCTGCAGGCCAGCTGGCAGGAAGATAGCAAGACCCTGCGCTTTGATAATCTGAACCTGATGGCCAGCGGCAGCACCCTCACCGGCAACGGCAGCGTGGTGCTGGGAGAGCGCCCGGACTGGTCATTGGATCTGCACGCCACCACCCTGAATCTCGACAGTCTGCTGGCGTCCTCTTCGCCGGCGACCGACAGCAGCGCCAGCCAGCAGGGCCAGAGCCAGACGCGCCCGCTGCGTCCGGTGATCGCCGACAGCGATGAGCGCGAAGATTACCAGAGCCTGCGCGGCTTTACCGGCCGGATGGCCCTGAGCGCCGACCAGCTGCAGTGGCGCGGCCTGAACTTCACCCAGGTGCAGAGCGAGATCAGCAATAAGCAGGGGCTGCTGACGGTCAGCAAAATGCAGGGCAGCCTCGACGGCGGCCAGCTTTCCCTCCCCGGCACCCTTGATGCCCGCGGCGACACGCCGCAGGCGACGTTCCAGCCGGCGCTGCAGAACGTGGAGATCGGTTCGCTGATCAAAGCCTTCAACTATTCCTTAAGCCTGACCGGCAAGCTGTCGCTGACCGGCGAGTTTTCCGGAACGCGCATTGACGCGGATGATTTCCGCCGTCACTGGCAGGGCCAGGCGCAGCTCCAGATGACCGATACCCGAACCGAAGGACTTAACTTCCAGCAGCTGGTGCAGCAGGCCGTTGAGCGCAGCACCAACGTGCGGGCGCAGGAAAACTATGACAATGCCACCCGCCTGGATGCCGTGAGCAGCCAGCTCACGCTGGATAACGGGCTGGTGACGCTGAACCGCCTGCAGGGGCAGTCCGATGTGATGGCGATGACCGGCGAAGGTCAGCTCGATCTGCAGAAAGAGAACTGCGATATGCGCTTTAACGTGCGCGTGCTCGGCGGCTGGAAAGGCGAGGGCAAACTTATCGACCGCCTGAAGCAGACCGCCATCCCGCTGCGCATCTACGGCGACTGGCAGTCGCTGAGCTACAGCCTGCAGGTGGACCAGATCCTGCGTAAACAGCTGCAGGATGAAGCGAAGCAGCGCCTCAACGACTGGGTCGAACGTAATAAAGGCAGCAAAGAGAGCAAAGACGCCAAAAAGCTGCTCGATAAGCTGTAATCGTCCAGACCAGCAGCCCGGGACTACCGGGCAGTGAGCATGTCGTCAAAGTGGGATGTCACATTGATGCCGGGCGGCGGCTACGTCTGACCCCGCCTGGGTTGTGCGGCGGGGGGGCATCCCCCGGTTTGTGTCGCTATCCCGTAGGCCTGATAAGCGAAGCGCCATCAGGCAGTGTGCGGCGGTAGAGTATCAATTCCCTGTGATCTGAGAATGTCGTCCAGGTGTGATGTCACGTGGGTGCCGGGCGGCTGCTACGCCTGACCCCGCCTGGGTTGTGCGGCGGGGGGGGGCATCCCCCGGTTTGTGTCGCCATCCCGTAGGCCTGATAAGCGAAGCGCCATCAGGC
>NZ_JBEAHS010000044.1:0-81108 GCF_040062505.1 Klebsiella sp. JN_Kp127 | reverse complement strand
GCTTCCACCGCGGCTTTACGCGGGTCGGCCGGCTCGGCCGCCGGGGCTTCCGCCGGCGCCGCCTGCTGTTCGGCTTTGCGCGCTTTAGCGCGGGCGATGGCGGCTTCCACCACGGCTTTACGCGGGTCGACCGCCGGGGCTTCCGCCGCCGCGGCCTGCTGTTCGGCTTTGCGCGCTTTGGCGCGGGCGATAGCGGCTTCCACCGCGGCTTTACGCGGGTCGGCCGGCTCGGCCGCCGGGGCTTCCGCCGGCGCCGCCTGCTGTTCGGCTTTGCGCGCTTTAGCGCGGGCGATGGCGGCTTCCACCACGGCTTTACGCGGGTCGACCGCCGGGGCTTCCGCCGCCGCGGCCTGCTGTTCGGCTTTGCGCGCTTTGGCGCGGGCGATAGCGGCTTCCACCGCGGCTTTACGCGGGTCGGCCGGCTCGGCCGCCGGGGCTTCCGCCGCCGCGGCCTGCTGTTCAGCTTTGCGCGCTTTGGCGCGGGCGATGGCGGCTTCCACCACGGCTTTACGCGGGTCGGCCGGCTCGGCCGCCGGGGCTTCCGCCGGCACGGCCTGCTGTTCGGCTTTGCGCGCTTTGGCGCGGGCGATGGCGGCTTCCACCGCGGCTTTACGCGGGTCGGCCGCCGGGGCTTCCGCCGGCGCGGCCTGCTGCTGCGCTTTACGCGCCCGGGCTTCGGCCTTCCGCGCTTCGCGGGCGGCGATCGCCTCGCTGTTGTCCGGTCTGGCGCCGGCCTGAATCACGATAGGCTGCGCGGCGTCGCGCTGTTTATCACGTACCCGGGCCAGGGCGGCGTTAATCGCATCCTGATCTTTGGCGGCAGGCTGGACGGCGGCTTTTTTATGCCGCTCGGCGCGGGCCGCTTTCTCACGCTCCAGGCGCGCCTGTCGGGCCTCGAATCGCGCTTTGGCTTCCGCAGCGCGCTGCTCTTCCTGGCGAATCGCCGCGATCTCGGCTTTCTCCTGACGGAAGTACTGCACCAGCGGAATATTGCTTGGGCATACCCACGCGCACGCGCCGCATTCGATGCAGTCCGCCAGATTGTGGGCGGTGGCTTTATCGTGCTGCTGGCCTTTGCTGAACCAGTAAAGCTGCTGCGGCAGCAGATCGGCCGGGCAGGCGTCAGCGCAGGCGCTGCAGCGAATGCAGCCTTTCTCTTCCTGCGGCTCGCCCATCTCGCTGGCGGAGGGCGCCAACAGACAGTTGGTGATCTTCACCACCGGGACGTCGAGCCCCGGCAGGGTAAAGCCCATCAGCGGCCCGCCCATGATCACCATCGGCTCGGCGCTGGCGCAGAAGCCGGCGTCGTTAAGCAGATGGCGCACCGGCGTGCCAAGGCGCGCCCAGACGTTGCCCGGCCGGGTTACCGCCTCGCCGGTGAGGGTGACTACGCGCTCGGTTAACGGCTCGCCGTCAATCACTGCGCGTTTCACCGCATAGGCTGTACCGACGTTCTGCATCAGCACGCCAATGTCCGAAGAGCGACCACCGTGGGGTACCTGTTTGCCGGTGAGAATTTGGGTGAGCTGCTTGGCGCCGCCGGAGGGGTATTTGGTGGGGATCACGCGCAGCGAAATGCCATGGGCGTCGCAAAGCACCGCCCGCAGCATCGATATGGCCTGCGGTTTATTGTCTTCAATGCCGATCAGCACCTCATCAGGCTGCAGAATATGGGCAAGGATGCGGATCCCTTCGACAATCTGCGCCGCGCAGTCCTGCATCAGACGGTCGTCCGCCGTGATATAGGGTTCGCACTCGGCGGCGTTAATGATCAGCGTTTTAATTTTATCGCCGCCGCCGCGCAGTTTACTGCCGGTGGGGAAGCCGGCGCCGCCGAGGCCGGCAACGCCAAACTGGTGGATGCGCTCAATCAGCGCTTCACGGGTGCGGGTCTGATAGTCGCTCCAGCCGTCGCGTTCGATCCAGCGGTCTTCGCCGTCGGCGTCAATGATCACGCTCATCTCCGCCAGCGCGGACGGATGGGCAGTGGTGTGCGGGGCGATAGCGGCAACGGTGCCGGAGGTGGGAGCGTGAACCGGCAGCATTCTTCCCCAACCGCGGGTCAGCGGCTGGCCGCGCAGCACCCGGTCGCCGACCTTGACGCACAGTTCGCCTTCGGCGCCGATGTGCTGCTTTAGCGGGATCACAAAGCGCTGCGGCAGGGAAACCTGGCGCAGCGGGGTGCCGTTAGACTGGGTTTTCATCTCCGGCGGGTGAATACCGCCGTTAAAATCCCAGACTTTGTCTTTTCGGAAAGCGGAAAATAGCTTAAACATGTTGTTCCACAGGAATATTTCGCACCGGGATCGTATGCAGATCCCATTTCCAGGTCTCCGGGGTCGTCGCCACCGGAACGAGTGAAATGCACTGGGTCGGGCAGGGGGCAACACACAGGTTGCAGCCGGTGCACAGGTCGCTCATCACGGTATGCATGGCGCGGGTCGCCCCGACAATGGCATCCACCGGACACGCCTGAATACATTTGGTGCAGCCGATGCAGTTCGGCTCGTCAATCACGGCGAGCATGCGGGCCGGCTCGGCTGCCTGCTCGTCGCCGTCGACGGGCTGCGGGTCGACGTTGAGCAGGGCGGCGATTTTTAACATCACCGCTTCGCCACCCGGCGCGCAGCGGTTAATTTTCTCACCCTGCACGCCCACCGCTTCCGCATAGGGGCGGCAGCCAGGGTAGCCGCACTGCCCACACTGGCTCTGCGGCAACAGTTCATCAATTTTTTCCACCACCGGGTCGTCCTGCACCGCGAAACGGCGCGACGCATACCCCAGTATTAAGCCGAAAATCAGCCCTAACAGGCTGATGGCGATCACGGCTATCCAGACTGCGCTCATTACAACTTCACCAAACCACTAAAGCCCATAAAGGCCAGAGACATTAAACCGGCGGTAATCAGCGCGATGGCATTACCGCGGAACGGCGCGGGGACATCGGCCACCACCAGACGCTCGCGGATCGCCGCGAACAGCACCATCACCAGCGAGAAGCCGACGGCGGCGGCAAAACCGTACAGCGCCGACTGCAGGAAATTGTGGCCCAGATTGATGTTCAGCAGCGCCACCCCAAGCACCGCGCAGTTGGTGGTGATCAGTGGCAAAAAGATCCCCAGCAGGCGATAAAGCGCCGGGCTGGTTTTACGCACCACCATCTCAGTGAACTGAACCACCACGGCGATAACCAGAATAAAGGCCAGGGTACGTAAATAAACCAGATTTAGCGGGATAAGGATCCAGGTATCAATCAGCCAGGCGCAAATAGAGGCCAGGGTCATCACGAAGGTGGTCGCGAGCCCCATTCCCATTGCGGTTTCCAGCTTTTTGGAAACACCCATAAACGGGCACAGGCCAAGGAACTTCACTAAAACGAAGTTATTGACAAGGACAGTACCGATAAAGAGCAGTAAATAATCAGCCATCATGCGACCTGAAACGAAAAAAAGCCGCTTATTATCGAATAAAACGATACCGGCGACAACAGGTTAAGTGTGGGGTTTTTACGGATTAACAAAGGTCCGTTTGACCCGCTGTGAACGGCGAAAATAGGGCGCCAGCAGCGCGGCGGCCAGCAGTGGAAACAGTAGCTGACGCAGAGCAAGGGCATCCGAAACGGGGGAGAAGGCAAACGCCTTTATCGCCAGCAACAGCGTAATGAGCAGCCAGATAATATAGTGTTTCGGCACCAGCGAGCGCCGCTTGAAAAAGGCGATGGTCAGCCAGAGCGTATAAAACCACATGGCGATGGCAAACAGCAGCGAGGCGACCCACAGCGCCATGTGTCCGGTGCTCATGGCGCGCAGCAGGGCCCAGGTCTGCGGCGACATGAGGGCATTGGCAAAAAATAGCAGCGATAACGAGGCGCTCAACAGCGCCAACAGCAACCAGGCCAGCGGTGCCAACAGCCAGCCGCCGATGCGCTCCGCAGATTGAGACGTCATGTTTTTCCCCTATTCAACGCCAGTATATAAAAGCAGGCCGGGAAGTATAAGCAACTGGCGTGAAGGATGACAGTCTTACTGCACGAATCGCCAAACGGATTTAGGCACCTGGCCCACATCGAACAATTTACCACCGGAAACCAGCTCTGCCCGGCGATGGTCGGCGGCGCGATACATATTAACGATCTCTTCGGTGTCAGTCAGGGAGTAGTTAAGGTGATCAAATAGTTTTTCAAGACTTTCCAGCGAACTGATTTTGCGGAATTTTAATAAATAGTCCAGAACGGTCATTTTCGTATCCATTTTATAATCGGAATAATTACGTTGAATATTATCAGCATTCACTAAACCTACTCTCAACCAACGGCGCCTTCTGCCGGGGCCGCGTGGCATGATTCAGGTTATATAAACCCATGACAAGGGGCAAAGCCAGCCTTGAAGAGCAGGGAGATGTTTAAGAATATTCTAAATCAGACCGGGCGCCGAATGGCGCCCGCAGGAGAAGATTAACGCTGTTCGCCGCGGCTGGCAATAACAGATTTGTACCAATAAAAACTCTTCTTTCGTTTGCGTGCCAGATTTTGCTGGTGGTCCACATAGACAAAGCCATATTGCTTTTGATAACCGTTGAGCCAGCTCAGCAAATCGATAAACGACCAGGGATAATAGCCGCGGACGTCCGCTCCCTGCGCCAGCGCCTTTTCCAGGGCGCCAATATGGCTGCTCAGATAGTCGATTCGCGGATCGTCGACCACCTCACCGGCAATAATCGGGTCTTTCGCCCCAAGGCCATTCTCGGTGATATAGATCGGGATATCGCCATAGCGCGCCTTGATCATCATAATGCCGTCGGTCAGCCCCTGCGGCCAGATCTCCCAGCCCCATTCGGTATAGGTGCTTTGCGGATTAAGCACGAAATAGAATAACCCCTCCACGCCAGGCTCGCCGCCGGTGGGGATTTCGGGCGGCCGGGCGGATACCGTTTCCCGACGATAGTAATTCAGACCGATAAAGTCACAGCGGTTGTCTCGCAGCAGCGCGTCGTCCCCTGGAGCAAAGCGCGGTACGCCCCACAGCGCTTGAGTCTGCGCCAGCAGGGCAGCAGGATAGGCGCCTTTTAGCACCGGATCGTACAGCCAGTGGGTATGGATGGCGTCAGCCAGGTCGGTAGCCTGCCGGTCTGCCTCGCTGTCGGTGAGTGGGGTATGCGGCTGCAGCACATTGACGAAACCAATCTCGCCCGCCACGGCCATCTCGCGAAAAGCCTTCACCGCCAGCGCATGGGCGATAAACACATGATGACAGGCCTGGATGGCGCGCGCCGGATCGCGAACGGCCGGGGGATGCAGGCCGTTAATGTAGCCGTGGCCGATGAAGACAATGGTCTCGTTAAAGGTTGCCCACAGCTTCACCCGCGAACCAAAGCGCGCGTAGCACAGGCGGGCGTACTCGGCGAAGGCCTCGGCGGTGCTGCGTGCTTCCCAGCCGCCCTCATCCTGCAGGGCCTGCGGCAGGTCCCAGTGATAGAGGGTGATCATCGGCTCAATATTATGCGCCAGCAGTTCATCGATCAGATCGCTATAAAACTGCACGCCTGCTTCATTAACCTCGCCGCGCCCGGTGGGCAGCAGGCGGGGCCAGGAGATGGAAAAGCGATAGCTCTGCAGGCCCATCTCGGCCATCAACGCCACGTCTTCGCGAAAACGGTGATAGTGATCGACAGCGATATCGCCGGTGGTCCCTTCAAAGGTGGTTCCCGGCAGGTGAGAGTAAATATCCCAGATTGACGGTCCTTTACCGTCAGCGTCGTGCCCACCTTCGACCTGATACGCTGCGGTAGCGGCACCCCATAAAAAATGTTGCGGAAAAGCGGCCATGAAAAAGCTCCCAGTCTGATGATAGAGGGAGTGTAATCAAAGCAAGGAGAGGTGTGCAACCGGTTTCTGAAACCGGTTGCACAGTTGCGAAGCAGGTCACTGTTTCACGGCGGCGCTACTTTGTCTGCACCACATCCGCTGGCGGTGGCGACTGGTAATTATCAATATGGTGCGCGATAACCAAAAGCAGTGCGGAAATCCCAAAAACAATCCAGCCAATAAGTTCTACAATACGGGTAAAAACAGTCGTCATAACACTTCAATATCCTTTGAACACAGTGGGAAATGTTACTCTATGGTCAGCAGATCACAAGGGGTATCTGTCTGATTTTTCACGCATGCGGTAAAACCGTAAGTGGAAAAATGATAAGTTTGAGTCGCGGTTTGTAAGAATATTCTCATTAACCAGATATTGACATCAGCTGAATAAGCGAGGCGGTAACATGAGTGATGCGATCCGGGTGGGGCTGGTGGGCTATGGCTACGCCAGCAAAACGTTTCATGCGCCGTTAATCAGCGGCACGTCGGGCCTGGCGCTGACGACGGTCTCCAGCAGCGACGCGGCCAAAGTTCATGCCGACTGGCCTGGCGTGAAGGTGGTCAGTGCGGCGAGTGAATTGCTGAACGACCCGGAGATCGATCTGGTGGTCATCGCCACGCCGAACGACACGCACTTCCCACTGGCGAAAGCGGCGCTGGAGGCCGGGAAGCACGTGGTGGTGGATAAACCCTTTACCGTGACACTGTCACAGGCTCGCGAGCTGGAGAGCCTGGCGAAGCACTGGGGTCGGGTGCTGTCGGTATTTCACAACCGGCGCTGGGACAGTGATTTCTTAACGGTCAGAACATTGATCAACGAAGGCCAGCTGGGAGAGGTGGGTTACTTCGAATCACATTTCGACCGTTTCCGGCCGCAGGTGCGCCAGCGCTGGCGGGAGCAGGCGGGCCCCGGGAGCGGAATTTGGTATGATCTTGGACCGCATCTGCTCGACCAGGCGGTGGCGCTGTTTGGTCTGCCGGTGAGCATCACGGTCGATCTCGCTCAGCTTCGGCCCGGCGCGCAATCCACCGACTATTTTCACGCGGTGCTGGCCTATCCCCAGCGGCGGGTGGTGCTGCACGGCACATTGCTCGCCGCCGCGGAGAGCGCGCGCTTTATCGTCCACGGCTCGCGGGCCAGCTATATCAAGTACGGTCTCGACCCGCAGGAGGAGCGGTTGAAAAATGGCGAACGTTTGCCGCAGGAGGACTGGGGGTATGATATGCGTGACGGTACCCTCACTCGCGCCGAAGGCGACGAACGCAGCGAGGAGACGTGGCTGACGCTGCCGGGCAATTATCCCGCTTACTATGCCGCTATCCGCGATGCGCTCAACGGGGTGGGAGAAAACCCGGTCCCGGCCAGCGAGGCGATTCAGATCATGACCCTGATTGAGCTCGGTATTGAGTCGGCCCGGCACCGCGCCACGCTCAGCCTGGTGTGAAAAATAGCCCGGCAGCGCGGCTGCCGGGCCGGTAATCAGCCTTTGGCCACCCGCTGAATGAGCGAGGCTTTTTCCTGTTCGCTGAGAAACGCCTGAGTCAGTCCGTTGATCTGCGCCTGGCGGATCTGCTCCCGGCTCAGCCCCGCCGCCGGCGCCGCCACGGTGTATTCGTGGATAATGTCGACCCCCTGGACCGCCGGATCGTCAGTGTTGAGGCTCGCCAGCACGCCGTGCTCAAGGAACTGCTTCAGCGGATGCTGGGCCAGAGAGGGCACGGTGCTGGTTTGCACGTTCGAGGTGAGGCAGGATTCAATCCCGATGCGGTGCTCGGCCAGATAGTCCATCAGGGCGGGATCCTGTACCGCTTTTACCCCATGGCCGATGCGCTCGGCGCCCAGTTCACGGATGGCCTGCCAGATACTTTCCGGACCGGCCGCTTCGCCAGCGTGGACGGTGATATGCCACCCGGCATCGCGGGCCTGGTTAAAATGACTGAGGAACAGCGCCCCCGGGAAGCCCAGCTCATCGCCAGCGAGGTCGAGGGCGGTGATGCCATCGCGGTGGGCGAGCAGGGCCGCCAGCTCTTCCTGGCAGGCCGCTTCGCCAAAGGTGCGGCTCAAAATGCCGATCAGGCGGGCATCGACCTGGAAATCGCGGCACCCCTCACGTACCCCGGCGATCACTGCCTCTACCACGCCGTCGACCGGCAGCTGGTGGGTCATCGCCATATAGCGGGGGGAGAAGCGCAGCTCCACGTAGTGCAGGCCATTGCGCGCCGCGTCTTCAACGTTCTCATACGCCACGCGACGGCAGGCTTCCAGCGAGGCCAGGACTTTCACCCCCCAGTCGAGCTTGGCGAGAAAACTGACCAGATCGGGCTCCAGGCTGGTGACCTGGACGTGGGGACGCAGCGTGTCAAGGGTGGTAGCGGGAAGGGTGATGTTAAACTCGCGGCCAAGATCGAGGATGGTTTGGGCCCGGATGTTACCGTCAAGGTGGCGGTGAATGTCGGTTAATGGCAATGAGGAATCAATCATGGTCGCACTCTTTTTTTAGTTAAAGTGCACGTCATTATACAACAGATACCTAACGCTTTAAAACGATTGAAAAAAGGCAAAAGAAACAAACGCCTGCGCCAGGCCCGGCCGGCGCAGCAGAATGCGGCGCATAATCATTTACATTTATATTTTATTTGAATGTATTCATGTTACATATTAAATTCTGCTTACTTTATCGACGATGAGGCAGGGATGCGGATGTGGAAAGCGTAATCCATAATAATATTGAGGGTTTTCTGCTGTTGTTATTAAGCATGTGGCCCATTCTGTTGGTGGTATTCGTTGGCGTCGCCATCTCCTTCTATACCATGCTGTTACGCAAAACGGCGCTGGCCTGCCTGCTGTTCGCCGTCGCCATCGGCGCCGCAGGCTGGAGCTTTGCCTGACGCCAGGCCTCAGGGTTTATCCAGCAGGCTCATACTGGAGGTGGCGGCGCCATCATTCAGATTGGACGGCGAATGCCAGTCGCGGCCCGCCAGGGCGCTGTCTCCCTGACCGCTGCTGGCGACGCTGTCCTGCTGCGTCGACAGCGTTGACCCTTCAAGCGCTTCCTCTGCCCCCGACTGGTCGGGCAGAGAACTGCTATACCCGCCATTGTTCGAATACGTATCCATACCGTTGACTTCATTCGGCACCGTGTCGGTGGTGGTCCCGTCATCGTTAATGCAAAATGAGCCGCCGATGCCGTTAGGCTGACAGTCCGCGGCGAAAGTCGGGCTGGCCAACGCGGTCAGCAGCAATAGCGGTAAGCTGATTTTCTTCATTTTTATCTCCATACGCAGCGTGGCCGACAGATGTTCTCAACTATAGAGGGGAGAGCGCGGCGGCAGGTAACAAAACTGTTTAATTTTGTAATAGCTCATGGTATCCGGCGCCCGTTCGCGTGGCCAGGGCGCAGCGGCTCGGCACAATGCGGTAATCATTTGTTAATTCAACGTAAAGGTTAATGAAAATTTAAGGGAAGGCCGCTATGTTGGCAGCATCACACTTTCCATTAAGGATATTCCATGCGCGATAAATATTCCGGCCTGCAGATTGGCATCCACTGGCTGGTCTTCTTGCTGGTGGTGGTGGCCTATGCGGCGATGGAGCTGCGCGGATTTTTCCCCCGCAGCGATCGGCCGCTGATTAATATGATTCATGTTTCCTGCGGGATCGCCATTTGCGTGCTGATGGCGGCGCGTCTGCTGGTGCGGCTGAAAACGCCGACGCCGCCGATCGTGCCGAAGCCGTCGCCAATGATGACCGGTTTCGCCCATCTCGGCCATCTGGTTATTTATCTGCTGTTTATTGCCCTGCCGCTGATCGGCATGGTGATGATGTACTGGCGCGGGAATCCCTGGTACGCCTTTGGCCTGACGATGCCGTATGCCCCGCAGAGCGATTTTG
This sequence comes from Klebsiella sp. JN_Kp127, assembly GCF_040062505.1. Classification (NCBI taxonomy): domain Bacteria; kingdom Pseudomonadati; phylum Pseudomonadota; class Gammaproteobacteria; order Enterobacterales; family Enterobacteriaceae; genus Klebsiella; species Klebsiella sp. JN_Kp127. The sequence continues at coordinate 71,353 of NZ_JBEAHS010000044.1, read as the reverse complement.
AGCGGGTGGACACCCTGAAAGCGATCCATGAATGGTTAGCGAATGCCGGTTACTTCGTGATTGGCCTGCATGCCTTTGCCGCGCTGCTCCATCATTACTGGTGGAAAGATAATACCCTGCTGCGAATGATGCCCCGTAAGCGCTGAATCACTCGCTTCAACATTCAGACCCCGTCCCGCGACGGGGTTTTTTTTGCCTTTGCGGCTAATAAAATATAGTATACCCCCCTATATGATACGGAGGCGTTATCGTGCCACATTCACCTGAAGATAAAAAACGGGCCCTCAGCCGCGTACGCCGCATCCGCGGCCAGGTTGAAGCCCTTGAACGCGCGCTGGAGTCAGGCGAACCCTGTATGACTATCCTGCAGCAGATCGCCTCGATTCGCGGGGCGGCAAACGGTCTGATGGGCGAAATGGTGGAGATCCACCTGCAGGACGAGCTGGTCAGCGGCGACACCACCCCGGACCAGCGGGCCGCGAGAATGGCAGAGGTCGGTCATCTGCTACGATCTTATTTAAAATAACATCACGACGAGGAAGAGACAGTTATGAAATCACGCGCAGCAGTGGCCTTTGGCCCCGGTCAGCCGTTAAAAATCGTAGAGATTGACGTCGCGCCGCCGAAAAAAGGCGAAGTTCTGGTGAAAATCACCCATACCGGCGTGTGCCATACCGATGCCTTCACCCTTTCCGGCGACGATCCCGAAGGCGTCTTCCCGGCGGTGCTGGGCCATGAAGGCGGCGGCGTGGTCGTGGAAGTGGGCGAGGGCGTCACCAGTCTTAAGCCGGGCGATCATGTCATCCCGCTGTATACCGCCGAATGCGGCGAGTGCAAGTTCTGTAAGTCGGGTAAAACCAATCTCTGTCAGGCGGTGCGCGCCACCCAGGGCAAAGGGCTGATGCCGGACGGCACCACCCGTTTCTCGTATAACGGCGAACCGATTTATCACTACATGGGCACCAGCACCTTCAGCGAATACACGGTCTGCGCTGAGATCTCGCTGGCGAAAGTCAATCCGCAGGCGCCGCTGGATAAAGTGTGTCTGCTGGGCTGCGGCGTGACCACCGGCATCGGCGCGGTGCATAACACGGCGAAGGTTAAGCCCGGGGATACCGTCGCGGTCTTTGGTCTGGGCGGCATCGGCCTGGCGGTGATCCAGGGCGCCGTGCAGGCGCAAGCCGGGCGCATTCTGGCGGTCGATACTAACCCGGATAAGTTCACTCTCGCGAAAGAGATGGGGGCTACCGACTTTATCAACCCCAACGACTACGATAAGCCCATTCAGGATGTGATCGTTGAGCTGACCGACGGCGGGGTGGATTTCAGCTTCGAGTGCATCGGTAATGTCAATGTGATGCGCGCGGCGCTGGAATGCTGCCATAAAGGCTGGGGCGAGAGCGTCATTATCGGCGTGGCCGGCGCCGGGCAGGAGATCAAGACCCGTCCGTTCCAGCTGGTGACTGGCCGGGTGTGGCGCGGCTCCGCCTTTGGCGGCGTGAAAGGCCGTAGCCAGCTGCCGGGAATGGTGGAAGACGCGATGGCGGGTAAAATTCGCCTCGACCCGTTTATTACTCATCGCCTGCCGCTGGCGCAAATTAACGAGGCCTTTGACCTGATGCATGAAGGCAAATCGATTCGCACCGTGATCCACTTTGGCGACCAGTAATCGCTAACGCGCAAGGCGTTTCGTCAGCAGCAAAAAAGGGCCCGAATGGGCCCTTTTGCTTAGGTCAATCAGTGATGGTCAGGAAGCGCATAGGCGATAATGTAATCGCCGCGATCCGGAGACTGACGGGCGCCGCCCGCATTGATAATGATGTATTGCTTACCGGTTTTCGGCGACACGTAGGTCATCGGGCCGGACTGACTGCCAACCGGCAGACGGGATTTCCAGATCTCCTTGCCGTTAGCGGTATCAAAGGCGCGCAGGTAGAAATCCTGAGTACCGGCGAAGAACAACAGCCCGGACTGCGTCGCCAGCGACGCGCCAAGGGTCGGCATACCGATCGGAATCGGCATATGCATGCGGATCCCCAGCGGACCGGTATCCTCTACGGTGCCTACCGGCACCTGCCACACCAGTTTCCCGGTTTTCAGATCCACAGCGGACATGGTGCCGAAAGGCGGTTTCTGGCACGGAATGCCCAGCGGCGACAGGAAACGTTCGCGCATAGCGCCAAACGGCGTGCCTTCCATCGGCACGATGCCCATCTCAATGCCGCTGGCGTCTTTCGCTACCTTTTCGCGCGGCACCATATAGTTGGCGAGACCGAGACGCATATCGTTAACGAACATCAGGCTGTTGTTGGGATCCACCGAGACGCTACCCCAGTTCATGCCGCCGAGCGAGCCCGGGAACTGCAGGGAGCGGTCTTCCCCCGGCGGGGTAAAGACCCCCTGGTGGCGCATCTCTTTGAACTGGATACGGCACAGCAGCAGGTCGATCGGCGTCGCGCCCCACATATCGGACTCGGTCAGCGTCTGGTTGCCGATCATCGGCATTCCCACCGAGTAAGGCTGCGTCGGCGAGTAGCGCTCGCCTTTGACGTTGCCCACCGGCACCGGTCGCTCTTCCACTTTCGCCACCGGCTCGCCGGTTTCGCGATTGAGCATAAAGATCATGCCCTGCTTGCTGGTCTGCACCAGCACCGGGGTGGTGCCGCCCTTGCCGTCAGGCAGATCGTACAGCAGCGGCTGAGACGGCAGGTCAAAGTCCCACAGGTCGTGGTGGGTGGTCTGGAAGTGCCAGCGTACCTGGCCGGTCGCGGCATCCACAGCGACGATAGAGGAGCTGTATTTGTCGTCCAGCGCGGTTCGTTCGCCGCCGAAGAAGTCTGGCGTAGCGTTGCCGGTCGGCAGATAGATCAGGTTCAGCTTCGCGTCGTAAGACATCGCCGACCAGACGTTCGGCGTGCCGCGCGTATAGGTCTGGCCCTCCGGCGGTACGCCGGTCAGCGCCGGATTACCCGGATCCCACGCCCAGGCCAGTTTACCGGTATGGACGTCAAACGCGCGGACCACCCCCGGCGGTTCGCCGGTAGAGTAGTTATCCGCGACGCGGCCGCCCACCACCACCACATTGCCCGCGACCAGCGGGGTGGAGGTCTGTTGATAGTAGCCCGCTTTGACTTCGCCCATTCCGACGCTGAGGTCGACAATACCGCGATCGCCGAAGCTCTCGCACAGTTTGCCGGTGTCGGCATCAATGGCGATCAGACGGGCATCGATCGTCGGCAGGAACAGACGACGGGAGCAGGCGGCAGGCTGGGCGCCTGACGCTGGCGTCGTCTGCGCCTGGCTATCTTCGTAATAGCCTAAGCCGCGGCAGCGCTGCCAGTTAGGCGAAGAGGATTTGGAGTCATAGCGCCATTTCTCTTTGCCGCTGTCGACATCCAGCGCCAGCACTTTGCTGTATGGGGTACAGACGTAGAGGGTATCGCCAATCTGCAGCGGGGTATTCTGATCTTCCGCACCGGAGCCATTGCTCTGCGGAATATCCCCAGTATGCGCCACCCAGGCTACCTGCAGCTGGTTGACGTTGTGCTTGTTGATTTGATCGAGAGCGGCGAAGCGGTCGCCGTGGGTGGTGTTGCCCCAGTGCGCCCAGTTTATCTGCTCTTCGCCCGGCGCGACGGGTTTCACCGGTACCGCTTCCGTGGCGCTGACCAGCGGTTCGGATTTAAACATCCAGCCAAAGCTTCCCGCCAGCGCCACGGCGAGCACGGCAGCGATGGCAAAAGCCGGGCCTTTTTTCGCCGGCGGGCTGGCGAGGAAAGGCCAGACCAGGGCGGCGAGAAAGGCCAGCACGCCAAGGGCGAACAGGCGCGAGAAGAGCGGCCAGAAGTTCCAGCCAGCGTCGCCGATCGCCCAGATCACTGAGGCGATAAACGCCACGGCGTACAGCAAAATCCCGCCGCGGCGGCGACGGAAAATTAGCACTGCCGCGATAACCATCACCACGCCCATCAGCGCAAAGTACAGCGTGCCGCCGACGAGAGCCAGTTTTGCCCCCAGAATACCGATAGCCAGACCGATGATCAGCATCAGTCCGGCGAGAAGCCACTGCAGGATCCGGGGGAATCCGCGCGGCGCGTTGCCAGTTGTCATGAAATCTCCTTAACCACACCAGCCACCTCATTACGAACCAAATGAAACAAAGTTATTTTGTTTTATTTTTGAATGAAGTGGTTTTTATCTTCATAAAGCCAAATTTATTGCCTGCTTTGATTTCATATGAACCATTTGGTGAAATCGCGATATGATAGATCTGTTAAAGAAATTTGCGCAAATGTTAATAAATAATTTCGCACTAAATGATTATTTTGCTGAATGTGTCTCAGTCGGCGTCGGCTCCCCGGCCGCGACGGGCCGGGGGAGCGGCGGATCAGGCAGGCATTGATTTACGAATAGCGCTGAGCAGGGTGTGCGTCCCGGGGGTCAGCGTCGCATCGACGCGGGTTAAAATGCCGATGGGCTCCCCGGCGCCCTGGGTGGCAATCGGCAGGGCGGTCAGTACGCCACGGCGAAGATCGTCTTTCACCGCCCCGGAAGGGACGAACCAGACATAGTCAAAATCAACCGTTAGCTGGCGCGACAGGGAGGCGGACAGGGTCTCGATGCAGCCGGCAGGCATTTTACACCCCTGGCTCTGGAGCAGCGCTTCGGCGTTTTGCCGCGGCACGGTGCCCTTTGGCGAGACCACCACCGGCCACTCCATCACCCGACTGAGGGTCACCGTCTCCTGCAGCAGGGGATGTCCCGGACGAACCACCAGCTTAAGGGATTCCAGGAACAGCAGTTCGTAATGCAGGCCGCTCATCAGCTCCGGATCGGACATCCGTCCGATGCCGATGTCGATCTCCCCGGACTTTAACCCGGCGAGCAGCATGGTGTTGTTCATGGTGGCGACCTGCAGCGTGATATCTTTTTGCTGCTTATGGAACTGGCCGATCACCGTCGGCAGGATCCCCAGCGCGGCGGTAGGCAGCGCGCCGATGCGTACAATATCGTTATTCAGGCCCTCTTTACGGTTCAGCGCCTGGCCCGCCGAGTTAAGGGCATCAAGCACCTTCACGGCATGAGTCAGAAACTGTTCCCCGACCAGGGTCAGCTGCGCCCCCAGACGTCCCCGCTCAAACAGACGGGTACCGGTCAGCTGTTCAAGCTCGTTAAGCGTTTTTGAAAGTGCTGGCTGGCTCAGATTTAAAGTTTCAGCCGCGCGCCCCAGCGTTCCCTGTTGAGCGACGGCCACGAAGGTGTGTAGATGGCGCAAGCGAATGCGCTGACTGAAGAGACCATTTTTTTCCATAGTAAGATGATGTTAAAAACACAGCGGTGAAAGAGACAAGCGGCCTTGTTTAAATTTGATAACCAGATAGCAAAATATTTTTAACATTTGAGCTGATTACATTACAAGATCTTTCCCTATGGTTTAACACGCCGCCGCCCCGGCTGTGCGGGGCGACGGCGGTGGTCTGCATGGCCGCTAGATATCGAAAAAGACGGTTTCGTTCTCGCCCTGCAGATAAATGTCGAAACGATAGACCACTTCCGCACCGCGAACTTCGCGCTCAGCGATTAAGGTTTTGCGTCTCACCTCCCACTCGATGAGATTCAGTACCGGGTCGCTGGCGTTGGCCTCGTGCTCATCGGCAAAATACATCCGCGTATTGAGGCCAATATTGATCCCCCGGGCCACCACCCACAGATTGACGTGCGGCGCCATCAGACGGCCATCGCGGCCAACCACCGCGCCGGGCTTGATGGTTTCAAAGCGCCAGACGCCGGAGGTGAAGTCAGAGCAGGTGCGCCCCCAGCCGCGAAAGCCCGGGTCGACCGCTTTCTGCTGCTGACGATCGTCAGGATGGTTATAGCGTCCCGCGGCGTTGGCCTGCCAGATCTCCAGCAGCACATCGCGGACCGGGGTTCCGGAGCCGTCGATAACCCGGCCTTCAATGGTGATTCGTTCTCCGACGGTATCGGCGGTGGTGAGAACCGGACCAAAATTTTTCTCAAAAATATGGAAACCCGCGGCGTCCGGCGCCAGACCAATATGAACATAGGGTCCCGCGGTCTGCGAGGCGGTTTCAGGCAGATACTCTTTCATCGGGCGGCCCCCTGAGTGCGATTTTCAAACAGCGTGGCGCGATGGCCGCGCAGAACAAGGTCGAAGCGGTAGGCCAGACAATCCAGCGGCACGGCGGCGTGCATGTCCAGCTCGGCGATCAGGGTGCGCACGGCGTCGTCATTATTAATGGTTCTGACGATCGGGCACTGCTTGATCAGCGGGTCGCCTTCGAAATACATCTGGGTGATCAGGCGCTGGGCCCAGGCGTCGCCCGAGAGCGAGAAATGAATATGCGCCGGACGCCAGTCGCTGGCCTGGTTGCGCCAGGGGTAGGGGCCGGGCTTGATGGTGCGAAAACAGTAATAGCCGTTCTCGTCGGTCAGCACCCGGCCGCAGCCGCCGAAGTTCGGGTCAATCGGCGCCAGATACTGATCTTTTTTATGTCGATAGCGGCCGCCGGCATTGGCCTGCCAGACTTCCACCAGGGTGTTTTTCATCGGTCGGCCGAAGCCATCCCGCACGTAGCCGTGCACAATGATCCGCTCGCCAATCGGCAGGCCTTCTTTGGCATAGTTAAGGATAAGGTCATTATCCAGCGGACCCAGGTCGTCGCGGCTAAACACCGGGCCGGTGATCTCCGACAGCGAGTTCTGCAGGGAGATCAGGGCGTTTTTCGGGGAGCGCAGGACGCTGGTTTTATAGCCCGGGGCGTAAGCGGGCGGGTGACTACTGTAATCGCGATGGATAACCTCGCGCGGGGACCATTTATCGTTCATCGGGTACTCCGTATAGAGGGTAGAGGGGCATGTTGTTGTAATGTCGCCAGAAACAGTGTGTGTAAATGTATTGTTAATTTAAAGTGAAATTACCGGTTGTTTTTCATAACCATCGGTTATGTTCTGCGCTATGCCCGTGACCGGAAGCAGGTTATCGCCATCACAGTTTGTAAATTCTTCCCCCCGCCGGGAGGCAGCTTTCCTACACTCCAGGAAGTATTCACTGGAGGTAACACATCATGGCGAACACCATCACGGCTGATGAGATTCGGGAGCACTTTTCGCAGGCCATGTCGGCTATGTACCAGCAGGAAGTTCCGCAGTACGGGACGCTGCTGGAGCTGGTGGCTGACGTCAACCTGGCGGTACTGGAAAATAATCCGAAGCTGCATGAACAACTGGCCAACGCCGACGAGCTGGCGCGCCTGAACGTTGAGCGCCACGGGGCGATCCGCGTGGGCACAGCGGAGGAACTGGCGACGCTGCGTCGCATGTTTGCCATTATGGGGATGTATCCCGTCAGCTATTACGATCTCTCGCAGGCCGGCGTGCCGGTTCACTCCACGGCGTTTCGTCCTGTCGACGATGCCGCGCTGGCGCGCAATCCGTTTCGGGTTTTTACCTCGCTGCTGCGTCTGGAGCTGATCGAAAACCGCGCTCTGCGCGAGCGGGCCGAGGCGATCCTCGCCCGGCGCAACATATTCACTCCCCGCTGCCTGGCGCTGATCGCCCGGCACGAGGCCGAAGGGGCGTTCACCCCTGCGGAAGCCCGCGAGTTTGTGCAGGAGGCGCTGGAGACCTTCCGCTGGCACCGGCATGCCACCGTCGATGAGGAGACCTACCACGCGCTGCATCGCGAACATCGCCTGATTGCCGATGTGGTCTGCTTCCCGGGATGCCATATCAACCACCTCACGCCGCGGACGCTGGATATTGACCGCGCGCAGGCCCTGATGCCGGAGTGCGGTATTGAGCCAAAGGCCCTGATCGAAGGTCCACCGCGCCGGGAGGTACCGATCCTCCTGCGGCAGACCAGCTTCAAGGCGCTTGAGGAGCCGGTGATGTTCGCCGGCGAACACCGCGGCACCCACAGCGCCCGCTTTGGCGAAATTGAGCAGCGCGGCGTGGCGCTGACGCCGAAAGGGCGCGCGCTGTACGACCGGCTGCTGCAGGCGGCAGGGACCGGCAAAGACAATCTCAGCCACCAGCTGCATCTGCAGGAGGTGTTCCGCGAATTTCCCGACAGCGAATTTCTGCTGCGTCAGCAGGGGCTGGCCTGGTTTCGCTACCGCCTGACGCCGGCTGGCGAGGCCCATCGCCAGGCGTTTCGCCCGGGCGACGATCCCCAGCCGCTGATCGAGCGCGGATGGGTGGTGGCCCAGCCCATCGTCTATGAGGATTTTTTACCGGTCAGCGCGGCGGGCATTTTTCAGTCCAATCTGGGTAACGAAACCCAGGCGCGCAGCCACGGGAATGCCAGCCGCGAAGCCTTTGAGGCGGCGCTGGGCTGCCCGGTGCAGGATGAGTTTGAACTGTACCGGCAGGCGGAGGAGCGCAGCAAACGACGTTGCGGTCTGCTGTAAAATCAGTACCCTGCTGGCATCAGCCTTACAGGGAGCAGGTTATGCAACATCCGTCGAAACCGTTGGCGAAAACCCGGCAGGGCACGCTGGCCGGGAGCGCAGAGCAGGGGATCCATATCTGGCGCGGCATTCCGTACGCCGCGCCGCCCGTGGGGCCGCTGCGCTGGCGCGCGCCGCAGCCTCCCGCCCGCTGGCATGGCGTGCGTCAGGCCGACACCTTTTCCGCCGCCAGCTGGCAGGACATTGACTACTGCCGCGAACTTGGCGGCGGGGATCCCGGCCGCTTCAGCGAAGACTGTCTCTATCTCAACGTCTGGGCCCCCGCCAGCGCAGCGCAGCCGCTGCCGGTGATGGTCTGGTTGCACGGCGGCGGGTTTACCATCGGCGCCGGCAGCCTGCCGCCTTACGATGGCCTGGCGCTGGCCAGCCGCGACGTGGTGGTGGTGACGGTCAACTACCGACTGGGCCATCTTGGCTTTTTCGCCCATCCGGCACTGGAGGAAGAGGCGGGCGAGCGTCTGTATAACTTCGCGCTGCTCGACCAGATCGCCGCCCTGCAGTGGGTCCAGGAGAATATTCACGCCTTCGGCGGCGACGCCGCCAACGTCACGCTGTTTGGCGAATCCGCCGGGGCGCGCAGCGTGCTGTCGCTGATGGCCTCGCCGAAAGCGAAAGGGTTGTTCCATAAAGCGATTATTCAGAGCGGGTATACCTTACCCGATCTGCCGCGAGAAAAGGCGCTGGAGAAAGGCTGCCTGCTGGCGGAACGCTTCGCCTTGCCGCAGGCCAGCGCCGAACAACTGCGGGCGATCCCGGCGGAGGCCTTCTGGTCGCTAACCGCCCCGCTGAATATCGGGCCAGCGCCCATCGCCGGCGATGTGGTGCTTCCGCAGCCGATGCTGGAGACCTTTTTTGCCGGGCGCCAGCATCCGATGCCGGTGATGATCGGCTCCAACAGCGATGAAGCCAGCGTGATGGCGGTGTTTGGCGTCGATATCGCCGGGCAGATCCAGAAGCTGCGCCGCGAGCGCCGTCTGGGACTGGGACTGATCAAACTCCTCTATCCCGGCGTCAAGGGGGATGAAGCGCTGGGGCGGGAAGTCTGTCGGGATATGGCGTTTACCACCCTCGGCTATGTGGTGATGCAGGCCCAGCAGCGCGTGGGCCAGCCATGCTGGCGGTACTGGTTCGATTATGTGGCGGAAGCGGAGCATGATGTCTATCCGCACGGCGCCTGGCACGGCAACGAGGTCCCCTACGTGTTTGATAACCTGCGGCTCACCGACCCGGTGCGGCAATATGCCAGTGAAGCGGATCTGGCCTTCGCCGGTCAGGTCGCTGACTACTGGGCCCAGTTTGCCCGCGTCGCCAGCGGCGAGCAGGTGCTTGCCGGCGCGGTGCGTTGGCCGGCGTGCGTGCGCGGACGGGATCGTCTGCTGCGCATTGGCCTGCATAAGCGTGCCGGCTTTAAAGTGGAGAATCGCTTTATGCGCGCCCGGCTGGCGCTGTTTCGCCGGGTGATGAAGCATCACGTGACCCTCGAATAAAGGGGATGGGTCGCGGCTCAGCTGCAGGCCGCGGGCGGCTAAGAAACGCCCCGGCGATGAGACAGGATGAGTGCTGTCCGCTTTGTTTGCAGGCGGGCCCTGGGCTGGATATAGCGCTCTCCCTCCGCCGGTGATGAAAAAACAGCCTGTTCTGGTAGACAGGGCTTTTTTACCGTTTTTCTGCTGGCAACAATTGGATTATTAATCGTTTTTGTCTAGAGTGGGCGGAAATTATCACGCAGCGTGATGACGCGTTGCGAATCAATTCACCCGTGCAGAAGGACGCTTTCTCAGGCATGAACCGCAGACGTTTTCTTAAATCTTCCATGGCTGTTGCCGCCGTATGCGGAACGTCAGGAGTCGCTTCCTTATTCAGTCAGGCCGCGTTTGCTGAAGACGCGGGCATTGCCGACGGGCAGACACGTCGTTTTGATTATGCCGTACTGCAGGCGATGGCTCACGATCTGGCGCGCCAGCCGTGGGGCGGCGCCCCGCGCGATCTGCCGCCGACGCTGGCCAATCTCACCCCGCAGGCTTATAACAGCATCCAGTATGACGCCAACCACTCGCTGTGGAACAATATTGAAGAACGCAAACTGGATATCCAGTTTTTCCACGTCGGGATGGGGTTCCGTCGCCGCGTGCGCATGTTCTCTTTAGACGCCGCCACCCAGCAGGCGCGCGAGATCCACTTCCGTCCGGAGCTGTTCAAGTACAATGACGCCGGGGTGGATACCCGCCAGCTGGAAGGCCAGTCCGACCTCGGCTTCGCCGGGTTCCGGGTATTTAAAGCGCCTGAGCTGGCGCGCCGGGATATCGTGGCGTTTCTCGGCGCCAGCTATTTCCGCGCGGTAGACAGCACCTACCAGTACGGCCTCTCGGCCCGTGGGCTGGCGGTAGATACCTTTACCGATACCCCGGAAGAGTTCCCCGATTTCACCTCTTTCTGGTTCGAAACGGTCAAAGGGGACGCCACGGTATTTACCGTTTACGCTCTGCTGGACAGCCCGAGCATCACTGGCGCCTACAAGTTCACCATCCACTGCCAGGATACCCAGGTCATTATGGACGTGGAGAACCATCTCTACGCCCGCAAGGATATCAAACAGCTGGGTATCGCGCCGATGACCAGCATGTTCAGCTGCGGCAACAACGAGCGTCGGATGTGCGATACCATCCACCCGCAGATCCACGACTCCGATCGGCTGTCGATGTGGCTGGGCAACGGCGAATGGGTCTGCCGGCCGTTGAACAACCCGCAGAAGCTGCAGTTCAACGCCTTCCAGGACAAGAACCCGCGCGGTTTTGGTCTGCTGCAGCTGGACCGCGATTTCTCCCACTACCAGGACGTGATGGGCTGGTATAACAAGCGTCCCAGCCTGTGGGTGGAGCCGCGTAACCAGTGGGGCAAAGGGGCGGTCAGCCTGATGGAGATCCCGACCACCGGTGAAACGCTGGATAACATCGTCTGCTTCTGGCAGCCGGAAAAGGCGGTGAAGGCGGGCGACGAACTGGACTTCCGCTACCGCCTCTACTGGAGCGCGCAGCCGCCGGTGAGCACCCCGCTGGCGCGTGTGCTCGCCACCCGCACCGGGATGGGGGGCTTCCCGGAGGGATGGGCGCCGGGGGAACACTACCCGGACAAGTGGGCGCGTCGTTTTGCCATCGACTTTGTCGGCGGCGATCTGAAAGCGGCCGCGCCGCGCGGTATTGAACCGGTGATCACCCTCTCCAGCGGCGAAGCGAAGCAGATTGAGATCCTCTACGTCGAGCCGTTCGATGGCTACCGGATCCTCTTCGACTGGTATCCGACCTCCGACTCGACCGACCCGGTGGAGATGCGTCTGTTCCTGCGCTGTCAGGGCGAAGCCATCAGCGAAACCTGGCTCTATCAGTACTTCCCGCCGGCGCCGGATAAACGTAACTACGTCGACGACCGGATCATGAAATAACCCCGTGACAGCCGTGGCCCCCAGGCACCCCCTGCGGGCCCGCAGAGAGCCCCATGACCACAGACATTCCAGCAGTACCTGAGTCGATCCCGGTGACCGAGGGACTGACGCTTACCGCCATTGATGAGCGTTACGTCAGCGACCTGCACCAGCTGGTGGTGAAAAACCAGCGCTGGCTACAGCAGTCGCTCAGCTGGGCCGGAGAGGTGCGCAGCGAAGAGGAGACCCGCCGCCATGTGCAGGGTAACGTGATGCTGCACCAGCGGGATTACGCCAAAATGTTTTTGCTGTTTCTCGATAAGCGGCCGATTGGCGTTCTGTCGTTCAACCAGATCGAACCGCAGAATAAGACGGCCTATATTGGCTATTGGATCGATGAAGATTGCCAGGGGCAGGGGTATCTGTCCCGTTCCCTGCAGGCCTTTATCCACTATTATGCCCGCAGCGGGCTGGTGCGCCGGTTTGTGATCAAATGTCGGGTGGCGAATACCCGCAGCAACCAGGTGGCGTTGCGTAACGGGTTTGTTCTGGAAGGCTGTCTCCGCCAGGCCGAGTATCTGAACGGCAGCTATGACGATCAGAATATCTACGCCCGCATTATTGACCGCGACGAGGCGCTACAGGGCGCCTAACAGCGGCGTTCGGGTGATCTGCTGCTGGCCGTCGAGGGTCTTCGGGCCGCGCAGGTGAATGGCTTCTCCTTCCCGCGCGGCGATCTGCACCTCGTCCCCAAGCGTGACCTGGTGCTCAACGATCACATCGCCGACGATGACAGCCCGACCCTGGATCAGCACGTCGTCGTCAAGCAGAATCGGTCCACCGCGCAGCTGCGCCTCGCCGCCCACCATCGCCCGGTGCTTTAGCAGACAGTTACCTTCAATCACCGCATTCTCCGCAACCTGGGAACTGTAGCGCACAGTGGGAATGGCATCTTCGCCGCGACCCGCGATCAGACGGGCATGCCCGTAAATCCGCGCGTTATCGCACACCCAAACGTCATTCTCCTCGTTTCCCTCAAGCCTGGCGTGGTCAAAGACTTCCGCCCGATGTTCGACAAAAGCGTGCTCGACGTAGGCCTCGCCATAGATCTGCGCCTGATGGAGAATGCGCGACGCGCTGACGGTGGCTCGCTGATAAATCTGCAGCACTTTGTCGCGGTCGGCGGTCAGCCCGCGGGCGGCAATCACCTGACAGTGGGGCAGAAGACGCGCCTCGTCGGCGAGGCGACAGTCACCGCGCACCGTACTCAGGCTAATCGTGACGTTGTCACCAATCTGCGCGTGATGGCTGATCTGCGAGGCGTGAATGGATGCCCGTCCGCTGATGATAGCCCCATGGCTGACCTCGCAGGGGCCATGGAGTCGGGCATCGTCGAGGATGCGCGCCCCGGCGAAGACCACGCTGTTGGCATCGTAGATCCAGCACTCTCCCTGCTGGCTGAGAGCGCTTTCCTCCTCCACCCAGCCGCCTTCGCTGCCCGCTTTGACGTCAGCGAAATCGATAAGCGCCACGATCTGGCGCAGGGTGACGCACTGTTTGCCATCCTCTGCCTGGTAACAATACTGCCGGGTCTGTTCGCTGAGACGGTATTTACGCATTCCCGATCCTCATTACTTATGGTTAACATAAACATAGCAAAGATCGCCGTAGCGCGTGGGATAAGGTTCCTTTAGAATGCAACTTCAAATTAAATTGATATCATCAATAAAATGAACAAAACGCATACGTCGCGGCAGGTGCTGAATCTGCCGGCGGGTTACTTTGGCATGGTGCTCGGCACCATCGGGATGGGCTTTGCCTGGCGTTACGCCAGCACCCTCTGGCCGGTCAGCCGCAGCATTGGTGATGGGCTGGTGACGCTGGCGATGGCGATGTGGGTCCTGCTCAGCATGGCGTTTATCAGCCGGGCGATCCGCTTTCCGGCGAGTGTGCTGCAGGAGATGCGACATTCCGTCAGCAGCAGCTTCGTCAGCCTGTTTCCCGCCACTACCTTGCTGGTATCGATTGGACTGGTACCCTGGTGCCGGCCGCTGGCCATCGGGCTGTTTGTGCCGGGCGTGGCGCTGCAGCTCGCCTATGCCGCCTGGCAAAGCGGCGGCCTGTGGCGGGGAAACCATCCTCGCGAGGCCACCACGCCGGGGCTGTATCTGCCCACGGTGGCGAATAATTTTATCAGCGCGATGGCCTGCGGCGCGCTGGGGTTTACCGACGCCGGACTGGTGTTCCTTGGCGCCGGAGTCTTCTCCTGGCTGAGCCTTGAGCCGGCTATCCTCCATCGTCTGCGCAGCGCAGGCGAACTGCCGACCGCGCTGCGCACGTCGTTGGGGATCCAGCTGGCGCCTGCGCTGGTGGCCTGCAGCGCCTGGCTCAGCGTCAACGGCGGGGAGGCTGATATCTTGGCTAAGCTGCTGTTTGGCTACGGTCTGCTGCAGCTGTTGTTTATGCTGCGTCTGATGCCCTGGTATCTTCGCCAGCCGTTCAATGCTTCTTTCTGGAGCTTCTCGTTCGGTATTTCCGCACTGGCCACTACCGGTCTGCATCTGGGCCAGGCGAAGGCGGACGGCTTTTTTCATCATCTGGCGCTGCCGCTCTTTATTTTTAGCAATCTGGTCATCGGCCTGCTGCTGCTGCGCACAGGGCTGCTGTTGGTCAGCGGGAAACTGTTGCTACAGGTCGACCGGGAAACACTCCTGAATAAGAAGGAAGGATCATGACAACGCGTGACGCGGACTATTTTAGTGAAAAATATGGCCTGACCCGCACCCACTCCGAGGTGCTGCATGCCGCGACGATGGTGCCGCCGGGGCGGGCGCTGGATCTGGGCTGCGGCAACGGACGTAACAGCCTTTATCTGGCGGCGAACGGCTTCACGGTGACGGCGTGGGATAAAAATGCGATGAGCATCAATAATCTGGAGACTATTCGCGCCGCCGAAGGGCTGGATAATTTGCAGACCGCGGTGAAAGACCTCAACAGCCTGACCTTTGACGGCGAGTATGATCTGATCCTCTCCACCGTGGTGATGATGTTTCTTGAGGCCGGCGCTATCCCGGGTCTCATCGCCAATATGCAGCGTTGCACCGCCGCCGGGGGCTATAACCTGATTGTCGCGGCGATGGACACCGAGGACTATCCCTGCACCGTCGGCTTCCCGTTTGCTTTTAAACCCGATGAACTTCGGGAGTACTACCGGGGCTGGGAATTACTGAAATACAATGAGGACGTCGGTGAGCTGCATCGGACCGACGCCAGCGGCAACCGGATCAAACTGCGCTTCGCCACGCTGCTGGCGCGCAAGCCCGCATAATCCTCAGCGGCGCGTGAAATGGCTGAGATTGACCGCGCCGCCTTGCGCTAATACCCATCGGATAAAGACGCGCGAAAAGCCTCGCTGAACAGAGGGTTAAAGGCGACCTGTTCATCTATTAAGTAATTATTTAATAACGTAATGTTGATCCCATCAATATTTGTATATCTTCCTTGACGAAGCCCTCATTTTGTCACAAAACTACTGGGTCTTATCTGCTATAACGTCTGCCGAAAAAACTGCATTTACAGGGATCTCTTTATGCGTACTCGCGTGTTATTTAAAGTCGCCGCTCTGGCGGGGATGTTAGCGTTGACGGGCTGTGCGTCCAAACTGGCGCAGCCGAATCAGTATTCGGGCTTTTTAAAAGATTATTCCAACCTGAAAGAAGCCACCACGGCCTCCGGCAAGTCGGAGCTGCGCTGGATCGACCCAAACTACAATCCGGCTAACTACGATAATGTCGTCTACCATCCGGTAACGTACTATCCGGTACCGAAGCCGACGACCCAGGTCGGTGAAAAGGCGTTGCAGGATATTCTTAATTACACCAACAAACAGCTCAAACAGGCCATTTCCGAGCGTAAACCGCTGGCTACCACCGCCGGCAAGCGTAGCCTTATTTTCCGCGGAGCGATCACCGGGGTGGACTCCAGCAAAGAAGGGCTGCAGTTCTATGAAGTGGTTCCGGTCGCGATGATTGTTGCCGGTACTCAGGCCGCCACCGGCCATCGTACGATGGACACCGACCTCTATTTTGAAGCCGAACTGATTGACGCCAGCACCAACAAGCCGGTGATCAAAGTGGTTCGTAAAGGGGAAGGAAAAACCCTGGCTAATGAAAACACGCCGCTGACCATCGAAACCATGAAGCAGGTGATCGATGATATGGCGGTCGACGCCGTCAAATTCGACCCTTCCCAGCGGTAATCTCGCCAGCGCCGTCTGCCGACGGCGTTCCGCCGTTTCAGGCCAGCTTTCGGCGCAGCAGCAGCTGTTCCGGTTTGGCAAACATCACCAGATTACCCAACAGGATCAGCGCCAGTCCGATAACGGCGTTGCTGTGCCATACATAGCCTTCATAGACGGTGGAGATGGACAGGGCGACCAGCGGAAACAGCAGCGTACTGTAGGCGGCTTTGCTGGCGCCGATGCGCCCCACAAGGGTGAAATAGGCGCCGAAGGCGACAACTGAGCCGAACAGCGCCAGGTAAAGCAGGGCGCCAAGATAGCTGACGGTCCACTCCGGCATAAAATTATCCCCGCGGAGGAGTGCGATGGCGCCCATCACCAGCGTGCCGTACAGCATCGCCCAGCTGTTGGTGGTCAGCGTCTCCAGCCCCCGCCGCTGGTGACGAATACTGAACATATTGCCCAGCGAAAAGCCGTAAGTGCCCAGCGCGCTCAGACCGATCCCCCAC
Organism: Klebsiella sp. JN_Kp127; assembly: GCF_040062505.1. NCBI lineage: Bacteria > Pseudomonadati > Pseudomonadota > Gammaproteobacteria > Enterobacterales > Enterobacteriaceae > Klebsiella > Klebsiella sp. JN_Kp127. The sequence goes on along the minus strand of NZ_JBEAHS010000044.1, from coordinate 54,697 downwards.
AGTAGTGAAGCGTTCAGCCCGTTGGCCAGCAGGTCATCCCAGAACAGGGTGACGATACCGGCCAGACCGAGCGCGGCGGCAGCCCAGAAGCGTCCCGGCGCCTGCTGACGGAAGAAAAGAAAGCTGTTGATGGCGTTAAACAGCACCGCCATGGAAAAGATCACCGATTCCAGACCGGTGTTGATCCAGGCGGCGGCGGTATAAAAGCACCAGAAATTGAAGCAGAAGACGCAGCAGCCCTGCAGCAGGCAGCAGAGATGGTCCTTCGCGCCCAGCGGCCGCAGACGTCGCGTGACGAGCAGAATCGCCAGCATCGTGACGCTGGCCACGGCGAAACGCCAGAAAATCGATACCGGCGCCGCCACCGGCCCCTGCTGTAAAAAAATCGCAATCCACGTCGTTCCCCAGATAACGACAACGAGTGCATAAAGTAATGCGTTCACCCTGATTCTCCTCTGCCTGTTGAAGGGAGGAGTATGCCGCCTGCCGCAACCTGCGGCTTTCACCCGCTTGTTGTCGGCTTGCAAATTCTTGCGCTTATTTGTCTTTCGCCGGCGGTGAGGACTGGAAACCGCGTCGCAGTCTCCCTAGACTAGAGTTTTTCCAGACAGGACAGATGCGTGAAGGCGATGGGTTACGGGACGTTTGAAACATTACGGCGACAGAACGCGGTGCTGAAGGGCACCATGGAGCTGAATTCCGGTATTCAACTGGCCGCCTGGTATAACAACTGCGATACCGTAACGGTACGCAGCGATCATCATACCTTAAGCCTGTACGTCGCCGATGGTTATGAAAGCTATCAAAAGACGCCGCACGGCTGGAAGAATGGCGGCGGCCCGGATCGCTTTTGCCTGATGCCGAAAGGCGATGAAAGCGTCTGGGATATCCGCGGCGATCTGTCGTTTGTCCATCTCTATTGTACCGATGCGCATCTGCGCCGCGTCGGGGAGGAGGTGTGGGATCGCAGCCCGGCGAACTTCACCCTGCAGGAGAAAACCTTTGCCAGCGATGACAAAATCACCACCGTGTATCGTCAGTTTTTGCTGGCTAATGACTGGCGACAGCCGGCGAACCAGCTGACCCTTAGCGCCGCCAGCAGTTTATTGCTCACCCATCTGATCCAGCACTATTCCACCGTGCAGTGGCGTTTGCCCTCGGTCACCGGGGGACTGGCGCCGGGGGTGAAGCGTCATGTGCTGGCTTGGATCGACGCTCACCTCGATCAGCCATTGACCCTGGCCGACCTGGCGCAGCAGGCGGGACTGAGTGAATTTCATTTTGCCCGTATGTTCCGCCAGTCGCTGAATATGGCTCCGCATCAATATGTGATGCAGCAGCGAATGGCGAAGGCGCAAAACCTGATCTGCCACAGCGCGCTGCCGCTCACCGAGATCGCTCTGGCCTGCGGTTTCAGCTCCGCCAGCCATTTCAGCCATCGGGTCAAAGCCGCCACCGGCCTGACGCCGTCCCAGCTACGGGCGGCGCAGCGCGGATAGCACGCCGTAGCTCACTCCGCCGAGCACCACGCCCCAGAATGCCGAGCCAATTCCCGCCAGCGTCACGCCGCTGGCGGTGATCAGAAAGGTCAGCACCGCCGCGTCGCGCTCACTGGCCTGATGTACCGCCTGAAACAGACTACCGCCGATGGTGCCGAGCAACGCCAGGCCGGCCAGCATCTGGATCCACGCTGTCGGCAGGGCCGACATCAGCGCGGTGATCGATCCCCCGAACAGACCGGCCAGCAGATAAAAACCGCCTGCGGCCATGGCAGCCAGCCAACGCTTCTGCGGATCCGGGTGCGCCTCCGGGCTCTGGCAGATGGCGGCGGTGATCGCCGCAATACAGATCGAGTAGACCCCAAACGGCGCCAGCAGCAGCGCCAGCCCCCCGCAGACAACGATCAGCGCGGAGACTGGTACGGCATAGCCTGATGCCTGAAGGGTAGCGAATCCGGGCGCGTTCTGTGAGGCCATGGTCACGAGGAAGAAGGGCAGGCCGACGCTGAGCAGCAGCGCCGGGGTAAACTGCGGGGCGATCCATTCCGGCGCCACAAACGCCAGCGGCACAGCGGCGCTGGCCACCTCCCCGGAGGCCGCGGCAATCAGCGCCCCGGCAACCAGCGCGGCGACCACGGCGAAGCGGGGCCACAGCGCCTTACACAGAAGCCAGGCGGCGAGCATGCCGCCGCACAGCAGCAGATGATCCTGGAAGCCGGCGAAGGCCTGCAAACCGAAACGCAGCAGAATGCCGGCCAGCATCGCGGCGGCCAGCGAATGGGGAATGATTTTCATCAGCCGGGCAAACAGGCCGGTAACGCCGCAGAGGACGATCAGCGCATTGGCGAAGATAAATACCCCCACCGCCTCAGGGAGGGTCACCCCCTGCAGGCCGCTGACCAGCAGGGCGGCGCCCGGCGTTGACCAGGCGGTGAGCACCGGCACTTTTCTCCAGCCGCTCAGCGCGAGGGTGCTGACGCCCATGGCGAGGCCCAGGGCCGTCATCCAGCCGGCGATCTGCCCGGGCGTGGCGCCGGCGGCAGCGGCAGCCTGCCAGATGATGGCGGCAGAGCTGGCGTAGCCCACCAGCACGGCGACGAAGCCGGCGAACAGGGTGGGAAGCGGAACGGTAAACGAGCGCATAGTTTTCTCTTGTGCGTTATAACGTCCAATTACTCTATCATTGTGCGTTTTAGCGCACAAGGTTCCTGCGTGGTGAGGGCTGCGCACCGAGGCTCTTGTCGCAAACAGCCCGCGATGCCGCTAATCGCCCTGTTGAATCAGGCAAATGGAGGTATACTCTGGGCTGAAAAATCAGGAGGTAGGATGAATATTGCGCAACATCTGGCGGCCACCCTCAAAAATCTGCGTCAGCAGCGCGGCTGGAGCCTGTCGCGTCTGGCGGAAGAGACCGGGGTGTCGAAAGCCATGCTCGGGCAGATTGAGCGGAATGAATCGAGTCCGACGGTCGCGACGCTGTGGAAGATTGCCACCGGGCTGAACGTGCCGTTTTCGGCGTTTATCGTTCCGGATGACGGCGCGGCGCCCTCCGCGTTTGACCCGCAGCAGCAGGCGATGGTGGTGACCCCGGTCTTCCCGTGGGACCCGGAGTTGCGCTTTGATCATTTCTCGATAACCCTTGCTCCCGGGGCGCTGAGCGAATCGACGCCGCATGAGCAAGGGGTGATTGAGCATGTTGTCGTGATTAGCGGTACCCTGGATCTCTGCTTACAGGGGGAGTGGCACTCGCTGCAGGCGGGTGAGGGTCGGCGCTTCGCCGGCGATGCGGCGCATGCCTACCGGAACAGCGGCGCCCAGGCGGCTCATTTCCATTCGCTTATCCACTATCCAAAAGAAAAAACCGCGGGCGAACCCGCGGCCAGACAAGATGACTGATGATAACCACTCACAACGTGACGAGGAAAATCCGGAATACGTGATGACAGTACTCTGTACGGTGATTTGAGGGAAATATCTTTTCCTTCAATACTTTGCTGAAAACTGAAAATTCGTCGTCCCGCGACGGCGGAAAAGGTTTTCGTCTGCGCCCGGTTCTGACTACAATAGCCGCCATTTCGACCCCCTTATACTGGATAACAACACGCGTATGCGCCTGCACAATCATCGTCTTGAACTTCTTAGTCCTGCCCGCGACGCCGGTATCGCTCGCGAAGCGATCCTTCACGGCGCCGACGCCGTTTATATCGGTGGACCTGGCTTTGGCGCCCGCCACAACGCCAGCAACAGCCTGAGCGACATCGCCGGTCTGGTGCCTTTCGCCCATCGCTTTGGCGCCAAGGTCTTTGTGACGCTGAACACCATTCTGCATGACGATGAGCTGGAGCCGGCGCAGCGGCTGATTACCGATCTCTACGACGCGGGCGTCGATGCGCTGATTGTCCAGGATATGGGGATCATGGAGCTGGACCTGCCGCCGATCGAGCTGCACGCCAGCACCCAGTGCGACATCCGCAGCGTGGAGAAAGCAAAGTTTCTCTCCGACGCTGGTTTCAGCCAGATCGTGCTGGCGCGCGAGCTGAACCTCAGTCAAATCAAAGCCATCTACGATAATACTGACGCCACCATCGAATTCTTTATCCATGGCGCGCTGTGCGTGGCCTATTCCGGCCAGTGCTACATTTCCCACGCCCAGACCGGACGCAGCGCCAACCGCGGCGACTGCTCGCAGGCCTGCCGCCTGCCGTATACCCTGAAGGACGATCAGGGGCGAGTGGTGGCCTATGAAAAACATCTCCTGTCGATGAAAGACAACGACCAGACCGCCAACCTGGCGTCGCTGATCGATGCCGGGGTGCGCTCCTTCAAAATCGAAGGCCGTTACAAAGACATGAGCTACGTGAAAAACATCACCGCTCACTACCGCCAGATGCTGGACGCCATTATTGAAGACCGCGGCGATCTCGTGCGCGCCTCGGCAGGGCGCACCGAGCATTTCTTTATCCCGTCCACCGATAAAACCTTCCACCGCGGCAGCACCGATTACTTCGTTAATGCCCGTAAAGGCGATATCGGCGCCTTTGATTCGCCAAAATTTATCGGACTGCCGGTGGGCGAAGTGCTGAAGGTGGGTAAAGACCATCTCGACGTCGAGGTCAGCGAACCGTTAACCAACGGCGATGGCCTTAACGTGATGATTAAGCGTGAAGTGGTGGGCTTCCGCGCCAATACCGTGGAAAAAACCGGCGAAAATCGCTATCGGGTGTGGCCGAACGAGATGCCTGCGGATCTGCACAAAGTGCGCCCGCATCAGGCGCTCAACCGCAACCTCGATCACAACTGGCAGCAGGCGCTGCTGAAGACCTCCAGCGAACGCCGCATCGCCGTAGACGTCACCCTAAGCGGCTGGCAGGAGCAGCTGGTTCTCACCATGACCTGTGAAGATGGCGTCAGCGTGACCCACACCCTTGACGGGGAGTTCGCCGAAGCTAACCAGGCGGAGAAAGCGCTGGCCAATCTGCGTGACGGTGTCACAAAACTGGGGCAAACCATTTACTATGCGCGCGAGGTGCAGGTCAATCTGCCGCCGCTGTTTGTGCCCAACAGCCTGCTCAACCAGCTGCGGCGTGAAACGGCCGAAATGCTGGATGACGCGCGGCTCAACGCCTGGCAGCGCGGCACCCGTAAGCCGGTCTCTGTGCCGCCGCCGGTCTACCCGGAGACCCATCTCTCCTTCCTCGCCAACGTCTATAACCACAAGGCGCGGGCGTTCTACCAGCGCTATGGCGTGCAGCTGATTGACGCCGCCTATGAAGCGCACGAAGAGAAGGGCGATGTGCCGGTGATGATCACCAAACATTGCCTGCGCTTTGCCTTCAACCTCTGTCCGAAACAGGCGAAAGGCTCCATCAAGAGCTGGAAAGCCACGCCGATGCAGCTGATCCATGGCGATGAAGTGCTGACCCTGAAGTTTGACTGCCGTCCGTGCGAAATGCACGTGGTCGGCAAGATCAAAAACCATATCCTCAAAATGCCGCACCCGGGTAGCATCGTGGCCTCCGTCAGCCCGGACGAGCTGATGAAGACCCTGCCGAAGCGCAAAGGGGCCTGATCCGCGGCGACGCTACTGGCTGTGTGATGCCCGCGGTTTGCGGGCGTCCTGCCAGCGGTGGTGCTCGCGCAGGTCGGCGGCGTTCTCTTCGCACCGGCTGCGAAGCTCATCGCTATCCGCCTCGTGCAGCAGCTGCTGCTCGAGGCTCTGTACCGGAAAGTAATCGTGCCCCTGACGGTGGGCCAGCAGATGCCCGGAAAAAAGCGCGCACAGCAACAGCAGGGCGCTCATGCTTCTCCTCAACATACCTTTTCTCTGTGAATCAATGGCGTGGGCTTACTATGCCAGGCGCTGTGCAGGTTTTTTTCCCGGTTTATCAAAGAAGGGCAAGGGTTTGTCAATGTCTGCTGAAAGAGGGTGAAAAAAGCCTGGCGCAGAAGGCCAGGCGTGAGGGATTACGCTTTTGGCGGCAGTGGTTTCCCGCTGTGCTCACCGCCTTTTGGCGGCTGCTTACCACCATGCTGCGGTTGTTTGCCGTCTCGTTGCGGCTGCTTGCCATCATGCCGCGGCTGCTTGCCGTTGTGTTGCGCTTGCTTACCGTCGTGCTGGCCGTTTTTCGCCGCCGATTTACCCTGATGCTGCGCGCCTTTTTCTGGCGGCGGCGGGTTGTCGGCAGCGAAAGCCCATGACGATATTCCCAGCGTCATCGCGGCAGACAGTAAAGCTAACTTCTTCATAGCAATATCCTTTCTTCTGATGTGTCCGCGTATTTCAGCAGGTAAAAGTGAAGACAAGATGGAGAGCTCCGGATCCGGATGACTCTGCATCCTGGTTCAAACTTTAAGACCCGCGGCGGTCATCAGCAGGCGAAACAGCAGGCTGATGGCGGCCAGCGTCAGCACGCTGCCTCCCCACAGCGCGATCAGCCACAGCAGACGTTTCGACCAGACGGTTTTCATCAATGATAACCCTCCCCTGGCTGGACTTTGCCGCGGAACACGTAATAGCTCCAGCAGGTATAGCCAAGAATAACCGGAATAATCAGCAGCGCGCCCACCAGCATAAAGCCCTGGCTTTGCGGCGGGGCGGCGGCCTGCCACAAGGTAATCGATGGCGGAATAATATGCGGCCAGATGCTGATCCCCAGGCCGCTAAAGCCGAGAAACACCAGGCCCAGCGTTAGGGTGAAAGGCGAGACATGGCGGTCGTGCAGAGGCAGTGTGCGCCACAGCCAGGCGCTAATCAGGAGCACCAGCAGCGGCACCGGCAGCAGGAAATAGAGATTCGGCAGGCTGAACCAGCGGGCGGCGATCGCCGGGTGCGCCAGCGGCGTCCACAGGCTGATGACGGCAAACACCGCCAGCAGGGCAACCAGCAACTGTCGCGACGCGCTGCGCATCCGCTGCTGCAGCGCGCCTTCGCTCTTCATCACCAGCCAGGTAGCGCCGAGCAGCGCATAGGCCACGCACAGCCCGAGTCCGCAAAACAGGCTGAACGGGGTCAGCCAGTCAAACATGCCGCCGCTGAAGGCGCGACCGCTGACGGTAAAACCGTCGATCACCGCTCCGACCACCACGCCCTGGCTGAAGGTCGCCAGCAGGGAACCGCCAAAGAAGGCGCGGTCCCAGAATGGCCGGTGCGACGGCGTGGCCTGGAAACGAAATTCAAAGGCCACGCCGCGAAAGATCAGGCCGATCAGCATCAGGGTCAGGGGGATCGACAGGGCGTCGATTATCACCGCGTAGGCGAGGGGAAAGGCGCCAAACAGACCGGCGCCGCCCAGCACCAGCCAGGTCTCATTGCCATCCCATACCGGGGCGACGCTGTTCACCATCACGTCGCGCTCTGTGCTGCCCCGGACCGTGCCGAACAGCATGCCAATGCCCAGATCAAAGCCGTCCATGACGATGTACATCAGCGTGGCAAAGACGATAATCACGAACCAGATCACCGATAATTCGATACCCATTAGCGAGACTCCTTCTGCAGATAACCTTCAGTAGCGGCGGACAGCGGGCGGGCTGGCGTACCGGTTGTCGCGGGTTGCACCTCCTGCGGCCCCTTGCGGATCAGGCGCAGCATGTAGCTGTAGCCGACCCCGAAGACGGCGCTGTAAACCACAATAAAGGTCAACAAACTGACCGACATATGCAGATCGCCGTGGGCGGAAACCGCCTCGGCGGTGCGCTGAACGCCATACACCACCCATGGCTGGCGGCCCACTTCGGTGGTCACCCAGCCGGCGAGAATCGCAATCAGTCCTGAGGGGCCCATCCACAGGGCAAAGCGCAGAAACGGCCGCGAGTGGTACAGCCGGTCGCCGCGGCGCAGCCACAGGGCCAGCGCCCCGAGCAGCAACATCAGCATGCCGAGACCAGCCATCAGGCGAAATGACCAGAACACCACGGTGGAGTTTGGCCGATCCTCAGGGGCGAACTCCTTCAGCGCCGGCACCTGTTTATCCAGGCTGTGGGTGAGGATCAGACTGCCCAGCGCCGGGATCTCAAGCCCGTAGCGGGTGCGCTCCTGTTCCATATCTGGCCAGCCAAACAATAGTAACGGCGTCGGCTCGCCGGGCGGGTTTTCCCAGTGGCCCTCAATGGCGGCGATTTTTGCCGGCTGGTGTTTCAGGGTGTTCAGGCCATGCATATCGCCGATCAGCGCCTGGACCGGCGCAACCAGCAGCGTCATCCATAGCGCCATGGAGAACATCTTGCGGATCGCTGGCGACTGATTGCCGCGCAGCAGATGCCAGGCCGCCGAGGCGCCGACGAACAGCGCGCTGCTGAGAAATGCCGCCACCGTCATGTGCAGCAAGCGGTAGGGGAACGACGGGTTAAAGATCACCGCCAGCCAGTCGACGGGCACCACCTGGCCATCGACGATCTCAAACCCCTGCGGGGTCTGCATCCAGCTGTTGGAAGCGAGGATCCAGAAGGTCGAGATGATAGTCCCCAGCGCCACCATGCAGGTGGCGAAAAAGTGCAGCCCCGGCCCCACGCGGTTCCAGCCGAAGAGCATGACCCCGAGAAAACCGGCTTCCAGAAAGAACGCCGTCAGGACTTCATAGGTCAGCAGGGGGCCGGTGATGCTGCCCGCGAACTGCGAAAAACCGCTCCAGTTAGTGCCGAACTGATAGGCCATCACCAGCCCGGACACCACTCCCATACCGAAGTTGACGGCGAAGATCTTCGACCAGAAATGGTACAGCGAGCGCCAGGTGGGATTTTTGCTTTTCAGCCACAGGCCTTCGAGAACCGCCAGGTAGCTTGCCAGGCCAATGGTGATGGCGGGAAAGATAATATGAAACGAGACCGTAAAGGCGAATTGAATTCGCGCCAGATGGAATGCATCAAGACCGAACATGCAGGACTCCACAACAAAATTGATTCAGCGCAATTTTAGGCAGGGTGGAGGCAAGGGGGGCAGAGGCAGTCGGTTCATTTTTTATCATAACAGTTGGCGCCTGTTATGATCTTTTTGCCTGTCTCCGGGGACCGCCAACATGGAGATCCCCCAGGGGAACAGCGTCATTTTTAACGCTGAAAGCAAAGCCAGATTGTTGGCCAGGAAAATATTAATAATCTATTTCACTGTATTATCGTAGTCTTACGGATCAGCTTAGACCTGTAGCTGCCCGGGAAAGCGCGGTCGTTTAATTTTTGTGAGCAATATCCTCTGATTACGACAGATATAGCATTTTATTATCTGTTCTTTATTAATGAATTTAACGTCTGCACACGTTTGTTAGTATGAGAATCAGTAAAAAGGATGAGTCAGTTAATTATGAATTAAATAATTTTAAATTGTCGTGTTTAGCCGTGCTTTGTATTTTATTCTCAGGATATCAATAAAAGGGAATGGTCATGTCAGAAAAAGGATTACATAGCTTATGTATTACCATCGGTATCATGTTCATTTTTTGGTTATGCATCATATCGTTTTTTTGGACAATTTTCTCGTGAACCTTTCCTGCGGGCGTTCTGTGTGACCGGGTTGCGCTGTTTTACATAACAGTTACTTAAAAGTGTTAATTTATAACAACTGATATATGATAAAGGGAGGTTGCAGCAAGGAAAGGGTGACAATGAAAAAGTATCAACAGCTGGCGCAGCAGCTGACCGACCAGATCGCGCTTGGCGTCTGGTTGCCGGGCGATCGGCTCCCCTCGCTGCGCGAGCAGGTGGTCAGCAGCGGCATGAGCTTTATGACCGTCAGCCATGCCTATCAGCTACTGGAAAGCCAGGGGCGCATCGTCGCCCGACCGCAGTCGGGATATTACGTCGCCCCCCAGCCGGTGAAGCTTCGTCAGCCGGCGCCGCCTGCTCAGGTGACCCGCGATGAAGCGGTCGATATCAATACTTACATCTTTGAGGTGCTCCAGGCCAGCCGCCAGGCGTCAATGCTGCCCTTTGCCTCGGCCTTCCCGGACCCGCGTCTCTTTCCACTCCAGCAGCTTAACCGTTCGCTGGCGCAGGTGAGTAAAACCGCCACCGCCATGAGCGTGATTGAGAACCTGCCGCCGGGCAACGCGGAGCTACGGCACGCCATTGCCCGGCGCTATGCCCTGCAGGGGATGAACGTCTCGCCCGACGAGATCGTCATTACCGCCGGAGCGCTGGAGGCGCTAAACCTCAGCCTGCAGGCGGTGACCGAGCCCGGCGACTGGGTGGTGGTGGAGAATCCCTGTTTCTACGGAGCCCTGCAGGCGCTGGAGAGGCTGCGTCTGAAGGCGCTGTCGGTGGCCACCGACGTCAAAGAGGGCATTGACCTGACGGCGCTGGAGGCGGCCCTGCAAAACTATCCGGTCAAGGCCTGCTGGCTGATGACCAACGGCCAGAACCCGCTCGGCTTCACCCTCAGCGCCGAAAAAAAAGCAGCGCTGGTGGCGCTGCTGGCGCGCTATGACGTGATGCTGATTGAAGATGATGTTTACAGCGAGCTCTACTTTGGCCGCGAGAAGCCGTTGCCGGCGAAGTTCTGGGATCAACAGGATATGACGCTGCACTGCAGTTCGTTTTCAAAATGTCTGGTGCCCGGCTTTCGCATCGGCTGGGTGGCGGCCGGGAAACAGGCGCGGCGGATCCAGCAGCTGCAGCTGATGAGTACGCTCTCCACCAGCTCGCCGATGCAGTTAGCCCTGGTGGATTACCTGTCGACCAAACGCTATGACGCCCATCTGCGCCGTCTCCGTCGCCAGCTGGCGGAACGTAAACAGCAGGCCTGGCAGGCGCTGCTGCGCCATCTGCCGCCGGAGGTCACTATCCATCACAGCGACAGCGGCTATTTTCTGTGGATCGAACTACCGGAAGGGGCCGACGCGAGCGTGCTGAGCGCCGGGGCGCTGGCGTCGCACATCAGCATCGCCCCGGGAAAAATGTTCTCCACCTCCGCCAGCTGGACCTCGTTTTTCCGCTTTAATACCGCCTGGGGCTGGGGAGAACGCGAAGAGCAGGGGGTGAAGCGCCTGGGCGAGCTAATTCGTGAGCAGCTTTCCTGATCGCTTTGGCTATTTTTCGCCGCGATAAACAATCGCTAAAAATAAACGAAGATGGATTTTTATCGAGGCCGGTCATTATTTTACCGGCGCTCACCATAGGAAATACGCATACCCCTCCTTTTTCTCTAACTCGTTGTCTATAATCCATAAAGTTAGTCTTGTGTTGGCGATTTTTGCGTAATGCGTCCCGGGTCACAACCTGAATAAATTCCCCCGAGGGCGTTAATCCGCTGACTACCCTTATTTCAGGAGATATTTTTAGGGCACGGCTGCCGCTAATTCCCTTGTGACAGGAGTAACACCTGATGAGCAAAAAATTGGCCCGTTGCAGCCTTTATGTGCTGGGGATGGCCTGCCTGACCGTCCAGGCGGCTGAGCCACTCACCTCGCTGGATAAACCGGAAGGGCGGCTGGATATTATTGCCTGGCCGGGGTATATCGAACGCGGTCAGACCGACAAGCAGTACGACTGGGTCAGCCAGTTTGAAAAGGAGACCGGCTGTCAGGTTAATGTGAAAACTGCCGCCACCTCTGACGAAATGGTTAGCCTGATGGCCAAGGGCGGCTACGATCTGGTGACTGCCTCGGGCGATGCTTCGCTGCGTCTGATCATGGGCAAACGCGTTCAACCGATTAACACAGCGCTAATTGCCGGGTGGCACACTCTCGACCCGCGCATTGCGCAAGGGGCATGGTTTAACGTCGGGGGCAAAGTTTACGGCACGCCGTATCAGTGGGGACCGAATCTGCTGATGTACAACACCCGCGTATTCCCGACGCCGCCGGACAGCTGGAGCGTGGTCTTCGTGAAGCAGGATCTTCCGGATGGCAAAACCAATCAGGGGCGGGTGCAGGCCTATGATGGCCCGATCTATATCGCCGACGCTGCGCTGTTTGTCAAAGCCACCCAACCGCAGCTGGGGATCGAAGATCCCTATCAACTGACCGAAACCCAGTACAACGCGGTGCTGAAGGTGCTGCGTGACCAGCAACCGCTGATCCACCGTTACTGGCATGATGCCACCGTGCAGATGAACGACTTCAAAAACGAAGGGGTGGCCGCCTCCAGCTCGTGGCCCTATCAGGCCAACGGCCTGAAGGCGGAAGGCCAGCCTGTCGCTACCGTATTTCCGAAGGAGGGGGTGACCGGCTGGGCGGATACCACCATGCTGCACAGCGAGGCGAAGCACCCGGTCTGCGCTTATAAATGGATGAACTGGTCGCTCACGCCGAAGGTGCAGGGCGATGTAGCGGCCTGGTTCGGCTCGCTGCCGGTGGTGCCTGAGGGCTGTAAAGCCAGCGCGCTGCTCGGAGAGAAGGGCTGTGAGACCAACGGCTATGACCAGTTTGCCCGCATCCACTTCTGGAAAACGCCGGTTGCCGAGGGGGGGAAATACGTTCCCTACAGCCGCTGGACGCAGGACTACATTGCGATAATGGGCGGCCGCTAAGGATCGGAGGCAAACAATGACGTACGCGGTCGAGTTTCAGAATGTATCGCGCCTGTATGGCGATGTGCGGGCGGTGGACGGGGTCAGCATTGGTATCCGCGACGGCGAGTTTTTCTCCATGCTGGGACCTTCGGGCTCGGGGAAAACCACCTGCCTGCGGCTGATTGCCGGTTTTGAGCAGCTCTCCGGCGGCACCATCCGGATCTTCGGTCAGCCGGCCAGCGAGCTGCCGCCCTGGCAGCGGGACGTCAATACCGTGTTCCAGGACTATGCGCTGTTTCCCCATATGTCGATCCTCGACAATGTCGCTTACGGCCTGATGGTCAAAGGCGTGGCGAAGAAAGCGCGCCATGCCCGCGCCCAGGAGGCGCTGGAGAAGGTGGCCCTCGGTTTTGCGCACCATCGCAAGCCCTCCCAGCTCTCTGGCGGTCAGCGGCAGCGGGTCGCCATCGCCCGGGCGCTGGTGAACCAGCCGCGGGTGCTGCTGCTCGACGAGCCGCTGGGCGCCCTGGATTTAAAGCTGCGCGAGCAGATGCAGGTGGAGCTGAAAAAGCTGCAGCAGTCGCTGGGGATCACCTTCATCTTCGTCACCCACGACCAGAGCGAAGCGCTGTCGATGTCCGATCGCGTGGCGGTGTTTAACAACGGGCGCATTGAGCAGGTGGATGCCCCGCAGGATCTTTATCTGCATCCGAAGACTGCCTTTGTCGCCGGTTTTGTCGGCACCGCCAACGTCTTTGAGGCCGAGGCGGCCCGGCGGCTATGCGGCCTGGCGGGCTGCTGGTCGCTGCGCCCGGAACATGTTCGCCTGCAGGGCGGCGGCGAAGTGCAGGTGCAGGGCGTGGTGCAGGCGGTACAGTATCAGGGGGCGGCAACGCGGATCGAGCTCCGGCTGGCGGATGGCGACAAGCTGCTGGTCAGCCAGGCCAATATCGACGGCGCGGCGGCGGCGAGCGTTCCGCGAGCCGGGCAAACGGTGCAGGCGTCATGGTCGCGCGCGGCGATGACCCCGCTGGAAAGCGGAGGCTGAGATGACCATGGCGATTGTTCCTGCGCAGGCCGGTCGCGTATCGGGGATCTTCTGGCGCCGGCCGGCGCTGGGCCTGTTTTTGCTGCTGCTTGGGCCGTTGATGTGGTTTGGCATCGTCTATCTGGGATCGCTGCTGACCCTGCTGTGGCAGAGTATCTATACTTTTGACGACTTCACCATGTCGGTGACCAGCGACTTCACGCTGGCCAATCTGCAGGCGCTGTTCAACCCTGCCAACTACGACATTATCGTTCGCACCCTGGTCATGGCGCTGTGCGTGACGCTGGCCAGTGCTCTGCTGGCGCTGCCGATGGCCTGGTATATGGCGCGCTACACCAGCGGCAAAATGAAGGCCTTCTTTTATATCGCGGTCATGCTGCCGATGTGGGCCAGCTATATCGTCAAAGCCTACGCGTGGGTGCTGCTGTTAGCCAAAGATGGCGTGGCGCAGTGGTTTCTCGGCCATCTCGGGCTGGAAGGGGCGCTGAACGCTCTGCTGACCGTCCCGGCGGTGGGCGGCAACACCTTATCCACCTCCGGACTCGGACGCTTCCTGGTCTTCGTCTACATCTGGCTGCCTTTTATGATCCTGCCGGTGCAGGCGGCGCTGGAGCGTATCCCGGGCTCTTTGCTGCAGGCCTCGGCCGATCTTGGCGCCGCCCCGCGGCAGACCTTCCGCTACGTGGTCCTGCCGCTGGCTATTCCCGGGATTGCCGCCGGGTCGATCTTCACCTTTTCGCTGACGCTGGGCGATTTTATCGTGCCGCAGCTGGTCGGCCCGCCGGGGTACTTTATCGGCAATATGGTTTACTCGCAGCAGGGGGCGATCGGCAATATGCCGATGGCGGCGGCGTTTACCCTCGTGCCGATCGTGCTGATTGCCCTTTATCTGGCGTTCGTGAAACGTCTGGGAGCCTTCGATGCACTCTGAACGCGCACCCTGGTATCTGAAACTGGCGACATGGGGCGGGGTGGTCTTTCTCCACTTTCCGCTGCTGATCATCGCCATCTATGCTTTTAATACGGAAGATGCCGCCTTCAGTTTTCCGCCGCAGGGGCTGACGCTGCGCTGGTTCAGCGAGGCGGCAGGGCGCAGCGATATTCTGGAGGCAGTGACGTTGTCACTTAAAATTGCCGCCCTGTCGACGGCCATCGCCTTAGTGCTTGGCACGCTTGCTGCAGGAGCCCTGTGGCGGAGCACCTTTTTTGGTAAGAACGCGGTGTCGCTACTGCTGCTGCTGCCCATCGCCCTGCCGGGGATTATTACCGGCCTGGCGCTCCTGACCGCCTTTAAAGCGGTCGGCCTTGAGCCTGGTCTGCTGACCATCGTGGTGGGGCACGCGACCTTCTGCGTGGTGGTGGTGTTTAACAACGTCATCGCCCGCTTCCGCCGGACCTCCTGGAGCCTGGTGGAGGCCTCGATGGATTTGGGGGCGACCAGCTGGCAGACCTTTCGCTACGTGGTGCTGCCCAATCTGGGATCGGCGCTGCTGGCGGGCGGGATGCTGGCATTCGCCCTGTCATTTGATGAAATCATCGTCACGACTTTTACCGCGGGGCATGAGCGAACTTTGCCGCTGTGGTTACTGAATCAGCTGGGGCGGCCGCGAGATGTGCCCGTCACCAACGTTGTCGCGCTGTTGGTGATGCTGGTAACAACGATACCAATCTTAGGGGCCTGGTGGCTCACCCGCGACGGCGAGAACGTCGCCGGAAACGGGAAATAAAACCATGAAACAGGATAATGCTATGCAACACAACCTCTTGATAAACGGTAAGTTAGTGGTAGGTGAAGGCGAGAAGGTGCCGGTATACAACCCTGCGACCGGCGATGTGATCCTGGAGATTGCCGAAGCGACAGCGGCCCAGGTGGATGCCGCCGTTGAGGCGGCGGATCGGGCGTGCGACGCCTGGAGCCAGACGACGCCGAAAACGCGCGCGGAATGTCTGCTGAAGCTGGCGGATGCCATCGCGGCGCAGGCGGAGACCCTGGCGCAGCTGGAGTCGCTGAACTGCGGCAAGCCGCTGCACTGCGTGCTTAACGATGAGATGCCGGCCATTGCGGACGTTTTCCGCTTCTTCGCCGGCGCCGCCCGCTGCCTGCCGGGAATGGCGGCCGGAGAGTATCTGGAAGGGCATACCTCGATGATCCGTCGCGACCCGGTGGGCGTGGTGGCCTCCATCGCGCCGTGGAACTATCCCCTGATGATGGCGGCCTGGAAGCTGGGCCCGGCGCTGGCGGCAGGCAACTGCGTGGTGCTAAAACCCTCCGAGATCACCCCGCTGACGGCGCTGAAGCTGGCTGAGCTGGCAAAAGATATTTTCCCGGAAGGGGTGGTCAACGTACTGTTCGGCCGTGGCAAAACGGTGGGCGATCCGCTGACCGCCCACGCGAAAGTGCGAATGGTTTCCCTGACCGGGTCGATTGCCACCGGCGCGCATATCATCGGCCATACCGCCTCGTCGATTAAACGTACCCATATGGAGCTGGGCGGTAAGGCGCCGGTCATCGTCTTTGACGACGCGGATATCGATGCGGTGGTGGATGGCGTTCGGACCTTCGGGTTTTACAACGCCGGCCAGGACTGTACGGCCGCCTGCCGGATCTACGCCCAACAGGGTATTTATGAGCAGCTGGTGGAGAAGCTCGGGGCGGCGGTGGCCAGCCTGAAAATGGGGGCGCCGGAGGATGCCGCCACCGAGCTGGGACCGCTGAGCTCGCTGGCCCATCTTGAGCGCGTTAGCGCCGCGGTGGAAGCCGCAAAGGCGCTACCGCATATTAAAGTGGTGACCGGCGGCAATCGGGCGGACGGCGCGGGCTATTATTTCCAGCCGACGCTGCTCGCCGGCGCCCGGCAGGAAGACGCCATCGTGCAGCGCGAAGTGTTTGGCCCGGTGGTCAGCGTGACGCCTTTCAGCGATGAAGCGCAGGCCCTGAGCTGGGCCAATGACTCCCAGTATGGTCTGGCCTCTTCGGTGTGGACGAAAGATGTTGGCCGCGCCCACCGGCTCAGCGCCAGGCTGCAGTACGGCTGCACCTGGGTCAATACCCACTTTATGCTGGTGAGTGAAATGCCGCATGGCGGTCAGAAGCTGTCGGGCTATGGGAAAGACATGTCGATGTATGGCCTTGAGGATTACACCGTGGTCCGCCATGTGATGGTTAAACATGGCTAACGGATTGACCCATAAGCGGCAACGAATGATTACGCAATGGGTGTGTTAGTTCGCTAATAGTCACGATGGCAAAAATGGTTAAAACTCGCGGCGGGGAATGTGAGATTATTCTGATACCCCTTCAAGAGCTAAGCCATCGTGAGTGCCGGAGATAAGCGCCGGATGGGGTTCGCCAGTCACCCTGGGCGCGTCGCGCCCGGTGGGTGAGGCGGCAACGTCGCGGTTTGCGACCCAATACCGGCCCCTGCCTGATGGCAGGGGCTTTTTTTATGTCTGCACTAAGCCAGGAAGAGGAGTATGCCAGCGATGCTGGCGCAGGAAGGAAATCGCGTTAACCGTGTTCAGCGCTTGGTTTTTTTGCTCGGCAAGCTGGCGCTGCGACGGTCCCGTATATAGGAAATAAGATTATACACCGCCGCGACCAGCAGGATCAGCGCGATGACCAGGGTGATGATTCCGGACATATCCACCTCGAAATATAAAAGCGCACAGCGCTAAAAACATTACCAATAGTTATGAATGTAAGTATTCTCTGAAGAGAAGGCAAATGATATTTGTTGTCATTTAGCGCTATTGGGGGCCCTCGCCAGCGAGGCCTGACATGAAAAGGTTAAGTTACAACGGCTTGTAGCCGCCTTTTATCTTATTAAGATCCAGCGCCTGCGCGGTATATCGCATTTTCGGCCAACGCGCGATAATCTTTTGGTTTGCGATTGGCGAAATATTATCTTTATCAGACGAATCAGGTTGCGCTGAACAGAAACTATTTCACGACGATAAATAAGGCTTTTATATTTACGGTTAACGGGTAATATTTATTCGCAATATTTAATAACCGGCGCGTCAATCCGCCATACGCGCCAGCGCGGTGGCGCACGCTCCCGGGTTTGACTTTCCGCCGCCGCTCATGCGATCATTTCACGCATATTCGGTTTTAACGTTGATGTCGCTGTGAAAATTTTTGCTTTTATTCTGCTGGCTGTCGGCACCGTGGCGCTGAGCTATGGTAACGCGCCGGCAAAACGTATTCAGGGCTGTGAGAGCGCGGGAGTGGGGCAGGCCGTTTGCGCCGCCGCCGAATGGGATAGTGAGAAAGTGAATGTTTTGCCTCATTATAACCCTGCGCTAAACAAGGTTATTTTCGCAGGCCACTCAGCCCGTATTGTTTATGACCCTAATATAGGCGCGAGCCTCCGCACGTAAAAAAGCAGCCCAGAGGGCTGCTTTTTTAGGTTTCGTTGCTGAGTAAAATGATTAAAACCAGCCAAATCTCACCGACAGCAGGCTGATAAGCGCGAACGCGGCGCAGACATTAATCATAACGACGGTCTTGCTGGAGACATCCATAACGCCACCTTAATGAGTAAGTCCCTAAAGGTATAGTACGGCGGGCGCGGTTGCGCTATCGGATTAAGACGAATCGGGCTTTGTTCTGAATATTCAGCCCAATTCTGAATTTGTTATACAGGTATCTCTGAATCACGACGTCATGGCAGATAATTATCCCACCATGGAACGCTCCTCAGGGAAGGAAAACGAAGAATGACGTTATATCAAAAAATGTTGGTGTTTTACGCCATTATGGGCGTGATCTGCGCCGTAATTAGCTGGTTTTTAACCAAAGAGAGCCGGGTGATCCGCCTGCTGGCGGCCCTGTTGATCGGCGCCACCTGGCCGTTCAGCTTCCCGATGGCGCTACTCGTCTCGCTGTTTTAACGCTCCGGCGGCGGACGACAGAAAAGGGTGGCGGCATGGATAAGGTTACTGTATAAAAACACAGTAACCTTATCATGGAGGCAAACAGGTGAACGGTTTCTTTTCGTCCGTCGCAGGCGCCACATTGCGTTGGCTCGATCTTCCGGGAGAGGGGCTTCCGCTGGTGTTTATCCACGGCCTCGGCTGCGCGTCATCTTACGACTACCCCCGCGTCGCCAGCGCCCCCGCGCTCAACGGGCGGCGCAAAATACTTATCGATCTACCGGGCTTCGGCTACAGCGATAAACCGCACGACTTTAGTTACAACATACATAGACAAGCGCAAGCGGTGGAGCAAGTCCTCGACCACCTGCGCCTGCAGCGCTTCGCGCTGTACGGGCATAGCATGGGGGGAAGCATCGCCATCGAAGCGGCAGGGTTGCTGGCGGAGCGGGTGACCACGCTGCTGGTTTCTGAACCCAACCTGTTCGCCGGAGGCGGCGAGTACAGCAGGCGCATAGCGGCGCAGTCAGAGGCGGCCTTTATCGCCGAAGGTTACGCCAGGATGCTGGCGGAAGAGCGCTCGCCCTGGGCCGGCTGTTTGCAAAACAGCGCCCCCTGGGCCGTCTGGCGAGCCGCCAGCAGCCTGATACACGGCAGCGACACCCCCTGGTTTACTCAGCTCTGCCAGCTGCGCTGTCAGAAGATGCTGATCGTCGGCGAGCAGTCGCTCCCTTATGCGGATATCGAACGGGTAGAGGCGCAAGGGATCCCGGTCGGGATTGTGCCCCACGCGGGGCACTCGATGGCGTGGGAAAACCCGGAAGGGCTGGCGCAGCTCATCGCCAGCCACGGCTAAGGGGGAGTCAGCGTCAGAATGGCAGTTCGCGAGGCTGGGTCTGGAGCGTTATCCAGCGCAGCTCGGTAAATTCCGCAATCCCGGCCCGGCCGCCGAACCGGCCATAGCCGGAGGCTTTACAGCCGCCAAACGGCATTTGCGCTTCATCATGAACAGTTGGACCATTGATATGGCAGATGCCGGTTTGCAGACGTTGCGCCAGGTTCCACGCTCTGGCGCTGTCGCGGCTGTAGACCGCAGCGGAAAGGCCATAGTCGCTGTCGTTGGCTACCGCCAGCGCCTCTTCGTCGTTATTAACGCGAATAATCGCTTTTACCGGGCCGAAGGACTCTTCGTTCCACAGCCGCATCTCGCGGGTGACGCCGTCCAGCAAGGTAGGCGCCATGTGGGTATCGCTGGCTTTGCCGCCGGTCAGCAGGCGGGCGCCTTTGGCTAAGGCATCGTCGATTAACGCGTTGCAGCGGGTGACGGTGTTCATGTCGACCACCGGGCCGGTCAGGCTGGCGGGGAGAGAAGCGGCGCGCCTGGTCAGCAGAGGGATAAAGTGCTCCGCCACGGCGTTGTCGACAATAATGCGCTCGGTGGACATGCAGATCTGTCCGGCGTTGGCGAAGGCGCCAAAAATGGCGCCCGCCGCCGCCTGCTCAATGTCGGCATCGTCGAGGACCAGCAGCGGCGCTTTGCCACCGAGCTCCAGCACCGCCGGTTTCAGATACTGCCCGCAGGTGCGGGCGATAATCCGCCCCACCGGCGTGGAGCCGGTAAAGTTAACGCGCCGCACCGCCGGATGGGCGATCAGCGACTCCACCAGCGCCGGCGCTTCTTGAGGCGCGCAGGTTAGATAGTTCACCACGCCCGGCGGGAAGCCCGCCGCGTCGAGGGCGTCGATAATCAATCCTTGTGTAGCCGGGGAGAGCTCAGCGCCCTTGAGGATCACCGTGTTGCCGCAGGCCAGCGGCGTCGCCAGCGCCCGGGTGGCAAGGATCAGCGGCGCGTTCCACGGCGCCATGCCCAGCACCACGCCGGCACCCTGGCGGACCCCCATCGCCAGATTGCCCGGCACGTTGGATGGAATGATCTGCCCTTCGATCTGGGTGGTCAGCGCCGCCGCTTCGCGCAGGATATCGGCCGCCAGATGGACGTTAAATCCCGCCCAGTGGGCGGTGGCGCCGGTCTCCGCCGCCATGGCGGCGATAAATTTAGCTTCCCGCAGCAGCATATGTTCCGCCGCGTCGAGCAGTAAGCGTCGCCGTTCCGCCGGGGATGTATCGCGCCACTGCGGGAAGGCGCTGGCCGCGGCCTCGACGCAGCGTTTACCGTCGGCGAGGCTGGCGGCAGCGGCAACCGAGGCGATGTCGTCGTGGGCAGGGTGGCGCCGGGTAAAGGTCCGATGGTCTTCGGCATCGTGCCACTGGCCGGCAATGTACAGATTGCAGGTGATTGTCATGGAGGTAACCTCTTATTCTGCGGTTCCTCCAGTGTACCGGTCGCGGCTGGCGGCGGGCGTGAGCGGGGCGGTTATCGCACATTTTTTTGCCGGAATTGTGCGTAGCTCACAACATCCCAACCGTACCTGGCGCAAAAAGCAGCGCGACGCCGTTTAAACCAGCAAATTCAGCGCGATTGGCATAAGGTGATAGCCATTGATTATTTGCCGGGGGCCAGGGGCTGTGCTGTTATTACGGTTCTTATAATCAATAATCAGGACTTATAACCATGTCTACAGGGAAAACCACGCTGGCGCTGCTGCTGAGCGCGCTGCTGCCGGCCAGCGCCGCATGGGCCGCGGGCAATGACACGCTGGTCTATTGCTCAGAGGCCTCCCCGGAGTCCTTCAACCCGCAGATCGCCAGCTCCGGCCCGTCGTTCGTCGCCAGCTCGCAGGTGCTGTATAACCGCCTGGTCACCTTTGACCCGGTGAAGAACACGCCGATCCCGTCGCTGGCCACCGAGTGGCACGTCTCTGAAGATGGCTAAACCTGGACCTTCACGCTGCGTCAGGGGGTGAAGTTCAACAGCAATAAATTCTTCAAACCGACCCGCGATTTTAACGCCGACGACGTCCTGTTTTCGGTACTGCGCCAGATGGATCCTCAGCATCCTTATCACAAGGTGTCGCAGGGGAACTATGAGTACTTCCACGACGTGGGCCTCGATAAGCTGATTAAGTCGGTGAAAAAGGTCGATGACTATCACGTCCAGTTTGTGCTCAATCAGCCGAACGCGGCGTTTCTTGCCGACTGGGGAATGGACTTCGCCTCTATTCTGTCGGCGGAATATGGCGAGGCGATGCTGAAGAAAGGAACGCCAGAAAACGTCGATAACTGGCCTGTCGGCACCGGACCCTATGCTCTGCAGCAGTATAAAGTGGATTCGCAAATCCGCTATATCGCCAATCCCCACTACTGGGAAGGCGAGGTGCCGACGAAGCACCTGATCTTCTCCATCACGCCGAACGTCGAGACCCGACTGGCTAAACTGCAGACTAACGAGTGCCAGATTATTCCGGCGCCTTCGCCGGTACAGTTCCCGGTGATCAAGGGCAATAACGATCTGACGCTGCACGCCGTCGAGGCGCTGAACGTCGGCTATCTGGCGTTCAACACCGAGAAAAAACCGTTTGATAATGTTCTGGTGCGCCAGGCGTTAAACTACGCCACCGACAAACAGGCCATCGTCAGGGCGGTGTTCCTCGATTCCGGTACGGTGGCGAAGTCGCCGATCCCGTCCACCATGCTCGGGTATAAAAAAGACCTCCCGGACTACGACTACGATCCGCAGAAAGCGAAGGCGCTGCTCAAACAGGCGGGTCTGGAGCAAGGGGCGGAAGTGACCCTGTGGTCGATGCCGGTTCAGCGGCCCTACAACCCGAACTCAAAACGCATTGCTGAAATGATCCAAAACGACTGGGCGAAAGTCGGGGTGAAAGCGAAGATCGTCAGCTATGAGTGGGGCGAATACCTGGCCGGCATGCGTAAAGGCGAACACGACAGCGCCCTGTACGGCTGGATGTCAGACAATGGCGACCCGGACAACTTTGCCGGCACGCTGCTCAGCTGTGATAATATCCAGACCGGCTCTAATGCCGCCCGCTGGTGCGATAAGTCGTATGACGCGCTGGTGAAGAAAGCCCTGCTGGTGAGCGATCCGCAGGCGCGCGCCAAACTCTACGAACAGGCGCAAGAGATCTTTTACCAGCAGGCGCCGTGGATCACCCTGGCGACCGGCAAGACCTTCTATGCCACCCGCAGCAACGTCAGCGGCTACACTGTGAGCATGATGGGGAGCGATTTTTCCAAAGCGAAGCTGAATTAAGTGAAAGGAGAACAGAATGGCACATCTGGATGAGGTCATCGTTAAAGTCGATGACATCCTTGCCGAGGGCGTTATCGCGCATATGAATGAGCTGCTGATCGCCCTGAGCGATGACGCGCAGCTCAGTCGTGAGGAACGCTATACTCAACAGCAGCGCCTGCGCACCGCCATCGCTCACCATGGGCGACAGCATCAGGAAGAGCAGGACGCGCGCCGCGAGCAGTTGACCAAAGGCGGCGCGATCCTCTGAACAGGCGCTCAGAACTGGCGTCTGGCCACCAGCCAGGCGCCCACCACCAGCATCACCGCGCCGCATAATGGCCCGATCAGCGCCCGCAGCGGTACGCCGTGGGCGCGAATTAAATCCATGATCAACCCGCCGACCAGCTGGCTGGCCACCAGTACCGCGATGGTGGTGGCTGCGCCCACGGTCTGATAGCCGCTGATGCTGGCGAAGACGAAAAAGGATCCCAGCATGCCGGGGATCAGCGTCCACCACTTCACGTTCAGGGCCAGCTCATGAAAGCCGGCGACGCCCTGGCGCAGCAGCAACAAGGTCACGAAAATAACGATACCTACCAGCGAATTGAGCAGCATGGCGATGAGGATCGTCGACACCGACTGGGTGATGCGCACCATCAGGGTGTTCTGCACCACCAGGCCTACGCCGGCGGCCACCAGAAAGGCGAGGGTAAGCGACCCATTCATGCCTGGCCGTCCGGGTCCTGGCGCGCATCAAGCTGCAGCTGCATAAAGGTCAGATCCAGCCAGCGACCAAATTTGGTTCCCACCTGCGGCATCTGCCCGGTGGTGATAAAGCCCAGCGTTTCATGCAGGTGCAGCGAGGCGTGGTTCTGCGACTCGATCCCGGCGACCATCACATGTTTATTCAGCCGACGCGCTTCGGCGATCAAGGCGACCAGAAGTTTGCGGCCCAGGCCTTTCCCCTGGTGCTCGGGGTGAACGTACACCGAATGCTCCACGGTGTGGCGAAAGCCGTCAAACGCGCGCCAGTCGCCAAAGGAGGAATAGCCGGTGATGACGCCGTTTTCCTCGCTCACCAGCACCGGAAAGCCTGCCAGCTGGCGGGCTTCAAACCATGCGATGCGGTTGTCGGTATCCACGGTTTTGTCATTCCAGATAGCGGCGGTATGCACGACGGCGTGGTTATAGATCTCGGCGATCGCCGCGCAATCGTCTTTAATGGCAGGGCGGATGGACATAGCAAACCTCAGTTTTTCGTACACTATAGTAGTACGATATTATTACAATAATGAACGCTACGCTGTCATCCGTTTTCAGCAAATTTTTTCCTGATGGGCCAAGGGTTACGCGGCTCGACGGGCGGTTGTGTAATGCCTGCGCGCACACTATAGTGTTACGTTATGAATACTATAGAAGACAACCTCAATCAGCGTATCAGCGCGCGCATCCGCATCGAGCGCGAATCCCGTGGCTGGTCGCTGAACGACCTGGCCGAACGGGCGGGCGCCTCGCGGGCGATGATCCATAAAATCGAGCGCGGCGAAAGCAGCCCGACGGCGTCGATGCTGGGCCGCCTTTCCGGCGCCTTCGGCATCAGTATGTCGACCCTGATCGCCAGGGCGGAAATGCAGGAAGGCAAGCTGCTGCGTTTTGCCAGCCAGCCGGTATGGCACGACCCGCAAAGCCACTATCTCCGCCGCCACGTTTCGCCGCGCAGCGATCTGCCCATTGACCTGGTGCAGATCGAGCTGCCGCCCGGCAGCGATGTGCCGATGCCGGCTTCGTCCTATGCGCTGGCACGCCAGCTGATCTGGCTGCAGCGGGGCGAGCTGGTGTTCCTGGAAGGGAATACCCGCCACGAGATGCAGACCGGGGACTGTCTGGAGCTCGGCCCACCGAACGACTGCCGCTTTATCAATGAATCCGCAGAGACCTGCGTCTATCTGGTGGTGCGCCTTAATCAATCGCCATCCGGCTCTTAATGATAAAGCGCATTGCGCATAAAGCAGCTAGCCTCAGTACTGTCTGCTAACAAGAGGAGTTTGCTATGTCAGAACAACCGCAACGCCATCGCCGCTGGGTACTGGCTTCCCGTCCCCATGGTGAACCGACGGCAGAGCATTTCCGCCTGGAAGAGCGCGAGGTGCCCACCCCGGGGCCGGGTCAGGTTCTGCTGCGTACCGTTTATTTATCGCTGGATCCCTATATGCGCGGGCGGATGAGCGACGCGCCGTCCTATTCACCGCCGGTGGCCATCGGCGCGGTGATGGTGGGCGGGACCGTGAGTCGCGTCGTGACCTCGCAGCATGATGATTTTCAACCCGGCGACTGGGTGCTGGGCTACAGCGGCTGGCAGGATTATGAGCTTTCCGACGGCAGCGGGCTGGTGAAGCTGGGGGACAACCCGCAGCACCCGTCCTGGTCGCTGGGGGTGCTGGGGATGCCGGGCTTCACCGCCTACATGGGATTACTGGACATTGGCCAGCCGAAGCCGGGTGACACGCTGGTGGTCGCTGCGGCCACCGGGCCGGTGGGCGCTACGGTCGGACAGATCGGCAAAATTAAGGGCTGCCGTACCGTCGGCGTCGCCGGCGGCGCGGACAAATGTCGCTATGCGGTTGACACCTTAGGCTTTGATGTCTGCCTTGACCATCGCGCGGCGGACTTTGCCGAACAGCTGGCCCAGGCCTGCCCGCAGGGCATTGACGTTTACTACGAAAACGTCGGCGGCAAGGTTTTTGACGCGGTGCTGCCGCTGCTCAACACCGCGGCGCGGGTTCCGGTCTGCGGGCTGGTGAGCGGCTATAACGCCACCGGTCTGCCGGACGGGCCGGACCGTCTGCCGCTGCTGATGGCGACCATCCTCAAGAAACGCATTCGGATGCAGGGCTTTATTATCGGCCAGGATTATGGGCATCGGATCGCGGAATTCCAGCAGCAGATGGGGCGCTGGGTGCAGGAGGGTAAAATTAAATATCGCGAACAGCTGATCGACGGTCTGGAGCAGGCGCCGCAGGCGCTGATCGGCCTGTTGAAAGGTGAAAACTTTGGTAAGGTGGTGATCCGCGTGTCGGCGGACGACTAATACGCCGGGTATAGCCTGAACGCGCCTCTCTCCCGGCCGGGAAGAGAGGCGCTGCATCAATATCAAGCGTAAAAGGCTAACCGCTGGGCGAGCAGATCGACAAAGGCTTCGCGGTCCACATCCAGCATCAGGGTGGTATTGGGCGGATTGCCGGTCAGATGGTAGTAATCGACCACCGTCATCCCCTGGGTATATTTGCCTTCCGTTTCCACGCCGACCCAGCGCTCGATAGTGGTAAAGAGCTCCGGCTTGAGGAGCCAGGCGATGGTGCAGGGGTCGTGGAGCGGCGCGCCGTCGAAGCCCCACTTTTCGTCCTTGTGGTAGGCCATAAAGAAGTCGAGCAGTTCGGCGACGATGGTCGATACCGGATTGCCAATCTGGCGGAATCGCTCAATATCCGCAGGAAGGATCTGCGCCCGGTGGGTGACATCCAGGCCCGCCATCACCACCGGGATCCCCGACTGAAAGACCATCTCCGCCGCCTGGGGATCGACGTAGATATTAAACTCCGCCGCCGGCTGCCAGTTGCCCAGCCCCATAGCGCCACCCATGATCACGATGCGGGCGATCTTCGCGTGCAGCTCCGGATGGCTGGCGAGCAGCAACGCCACGTTCGTCTGCGGCCCGGTGGCCACCAGCGTCACCGGCTCCTGACTTTCGCGCAGCACCCTGGCCATCAGCTCGACGGCGGTGCAGTTTTGCGGCGCAAAGGCCGGCTCCGGCAGGTTCGGGCCATCCAGTCCGCTTTCCCCGTGCACGTTATCGGCAATGATCAGATCGCGCATTAACGGCTTCCACGCGCCGCCGGCGACCGGAATATCCGCGCGGTTCAGCAGGGTCAGCATACGCAGCACGTTGCGCAGAGTCTTCTCCGGGGTCTGGTTGCCTGCGGAGGCGGTGACGGCTTTCACCTCCAGCTCCGGCGAGGCGAGGGCGAGGACCAGGGCGATCGCGTCATCATGTCCCGGATCGCAATCAATCATTATCGGCAGTGCCATAGCAGCTCCTTGTTGGCGTTGTTCTGTGACCAGACTAACGCTGCGGCGCGAGGCAGACGAGAAAGTGTGCAGAATAGTGTGATGGCTAGCACGGTTGCAGGGGCAATCGCGCGGTGAGTCGCGGCGGTCCTGCATCATCATGCCTCGCCTTGCGATGGCGCAAGCTAGCGTCCGGCGCGGCGCGATAGAATAAAAATCGCTAATCCTTACGGATATTAATGGTTTGCTTTTCGGCGAGCGGATTCTTATCCTTAAGAAAACTCAAGAGGTTATGACGATGAAAGATGTAGTAGATAAATGCAGCACCAAAGGCTGCGCCATTGATGTCGGGACAATTATTGATAACGAGGACTGCGTCTACCGGGCTGAGAAATTATTCCCGAGCCGCGAGGAAGCGGAGTCAACCGTAGCCGCCGTTCGCGAGCGTGCCGCCGCGGCGGCGCCGGCCAGTGAACCACCGCAGGTTGACTACACGCTCGACGCCGCCGGCGACGAGGTGAAACTCGATCTGTCCATCGCCTTCTCCTGCCAGGCGGAAAAGATCATTTTCGAATTGTCGCTGAGAAACCTGCTTTAATCAGCGCCCCGGGCGCCAGCGCCTGAGGGTAACGCCTTCGCCCGCCGGTCCGCGGGCGAAGCCGGGCGTTACTCGAAGCGCCAGGCGAGGTTCAGCCCGATACCGTAGTTGCGTCCGGGCGCGGGCTCGTAGTAGCGTCCGTTGGACTCGTTAACGATGACGGACCCGACGTATTCGCGGTCGAACAGGTTGTCGACCCGGCCGAACAGATCCATATCCATCCTGCCATAGCTCCACTTATAGCCGGTCGTCAGGCCGACCACCGTCCAGGAAGGGGCTTTGGCGGTGTTTTCGTCATTCGCCATGATGTCGCTCATGTAGCGAATATCGCTCCCGGCGTACCAGCCCTGCTCCGGCTGATAGCCGAAGGAGGCGTAACCCATATTGCGCGCGATCCCCGGAATACGGTTGCCGTTGCAGCTGGCGTCGCCGCAGACGTTGGTGCGATAGGTCGCGTCAAGCCAGGTCCAGGCCGCCTTCAGGCGCCAGCTCTCGCCAAACTGCTGATCCAGTCCCAGCTCCATCCCCTGACGACGGGTCTTGCCGGCGTTTTTATAGCTGGTGCGTCCGCCGCTGCTGCTGTCGACAACGATCTCATTATCGGTATCGGTCTGGAACAGGGCGGCAGTGAGCAACCCATTGCCGATCCGCGTCTTGCTGCCGATCTCCACCGTGTCGTTGGTGGAGGGCTTCAGGCCGAAGTTGAGACCGCTCTGGTTATCGGCGCGGTATGACAGCTCGTTAATGGTCGGCGTCTCGAAGCCGCGGCCAGCGGAGAGGTAAACGTTCCAGGCGTCGGTCAGGGCATACTTCAGCGAGCCTGCGGGCAGCCATTTGTGATAGCTGGCATCGCCGCTGTCGTCGCCATTGCCTGGGGTGATGTAGTAATCATTCGAGTCGAACCATACCGAGCTGTAGCGCACCCCGGCATCGAGCGAAAGTTTGTCGGTGAGCTGCCACTGGGTTTGCAGGTAAGGGTCGACGTTCCACATCAGGTTACGTTCGTTACGGCGTAGCGCGCCCTGTTCGCCATACTGCGGCGCGCCGTTGACCATCACAAAGTTTTCATAGCCCTTGCGGCGCTCGCTCATGTTCTCGTAGTCAAGACCGGCGGTCAGGGTGACCGGCACCAGCAGCTCGCCGCGATGGGTCAGCCGGGTATCGATCCCCTGGTAGTGGCGGGTGAGGTCGATCACCCCGCCGGCATGGCTCGGCTTCAGCTGCGGCGCGCGCGGGATCGACTGGTACTGGGTGGTTTCGCGTTCCCCGGCGTACATCATGACGCTGAGATCGTCCTGGGCGCTCAGCTGGCGCTCGTAGCGCAGGCCAGCCTGGGTCTGCCGGGTATCCTTGCGGGTATTATACTGGTCGCCGCGCGGCGACTGGCGCGGGTTATCGCGCCATTCATCGGCGGTTAAGCCGCCGGCGTCATTGGCTTTGATATCAACGCTGTTCAGCAGCAGCGTCAGCTTACTGACGTCGTTGATGCGCACCCCCAGCCGGGCGTTGGCCAGATTTTTGCGCGCGCCGCTGTGATCGCGATAGCCATGGGTGGTGAAGCGGTTAGTCGACACCGTGTAATCCACATCGCCTGCGTGGCTGCCGTCGCCAACGGCGCCGGTGGCTTTCATCCCATAGTGCCAGGTGCCGAAGCTGCCATAGTAACTGCTGGCTTCCACGGTGGGCGGCTGGGTGCCGGTCTGGCTGGTGACATTGATCACCCCGCCGGACGAGTTACCGTAGAGGGCAGAGAAGGGGCCGCGCAGCACCTCGAGGGTGTCGACGCTACCGATATCGATATTGGAGGTCTGCCCCTGGCCGTCGGGCATGGTCGCCGGGATGCCGTCCACATAGATGCGCAGCCCGCGCACGCCGTAGGTAGAGCGGGAGCCAAAGCCGCGAATCGACAACTGCAGATCCTGCGCATAGTTTTGTCGGTTCTGCACCTGCAGGCCCGGCACGGCGCCCAGCGATTCAGAGAGGTTGACGCGCGGCGCGGCTTGGCGCATCTCATCCCCATTGACCACGCTGACGGCGGCGGGGGTATCCAGTTCAGAAACAGTGGTTGGCGCAGCGGTCACCACCATGGTTTGTTCATCGGCGGCCTGGGCGGCGGCGATGAGCGGCAGCAGCAGGGCCGGCAGGGCCGCGTGTCGCACGGATAGGATTTTCATCGATAGTACTCGGGAGACGAACCAAATGGAACATATGTATATATGTTACCCCGTTTGTAAAATATTTGAAAATTATTAACTGCCGTTGGTTAACGGATAGTGCTCCAGGCTGACGAATTTATCGGGCAACAACAATTAGCGCTCCACTTTGAGATAATTAATGATTACTATTCGCATTCAAAATAAGGCAGAGCCATGACTTTGCCGCCGGAAGCGATGTCGGGTCAGCACATACAGGTTCATCAAAGGGAGTCGTCATGTCATTACGTCAGTTTGCCGCGCCGCGTCTGCGCCATTCACTGTTATTCACTTCTCTGCTGCTGGCAGGCAGCTTTAGCGCCCACGCCGCGGAAGAGATGCTGCGCAAGGCCGTCGGGAAAGGGGCCTACGAAATGGCCTACAGCCAGCAGGAGAACGCGCTGTGGGTCGCCACTTCGCAAAGTCGTTCGCTGGACAAAGGGGGGATTGTTTATCGTCTTGACCCCACCACCCTCGACGTGACGCAGATTATTCACAACGATCTGAAGCCGTTTGGCGCCGCTATCAACCATGCCACCGGTACGCTGTGGTTTGGTAATACCGTCGACAGCACCGTCACCGCCATTGACGCCAAAACCGGCGCTGTGAAGGGGCGACTGGTGCTGGACGAGCGTCAGCGCAGTGAAACCGTGCGCCCGCTGCAGCCGCGCGAGCTGGCGGTCAATGAGCAGACCAACACTATCTACATTACCGGTCTGGGCAAAGAGAGCGTGATTTGGGTGGTGGATGGCGCTACCCTGAAGCTGAAAACGACGATTACCGGCACCGGGGCGATGGCCACCGGCCTGGCGATCGATCCGCAGGCGAAACGCCTTTATACCACCAATGCCGACGGCGAACTGCTGACCATCGACAGCGAGAGCAACACCATTGTGTCGCGCAAAAAATTGCTGGATGACGGCAAGGCGCATTTCTACCTTAACCTGAGCCTCGATACCGCCGGCCACCGCGCCTTTATTACCGACAGCAAGCAGCCGGAAGTGCTGGTGGTCGATACCCGCGACGGCAAAGTGCTGGAGAAAATCACCGCGCCGGAATCGCTGGCGGTGCTGTTTAACCCCACCCGCAATGAAGCCTATGTGACGCACCGTAAGGCGGGGGAAGTGAGCGTTATCGACGGCAAGAGCTATAAGGTGGTGAAGACCTTTAAAACGCCGACCCATCCCAACAGCCTGGCGCTCTCTGATGACGGCAAAACGCTGTACGTCAGCGTGAAACAAGCATCCAGCCGTGAGAAAGAGGCCACGGCGCCGGACGACGTGATCCGCATCGCCCTGTAAGGTCCCGGGCGCGACGACCATCGTCACCGGTGGTTGCGCCCGGCATCTCACCCTCTGTTACAAACGCGTATTGGCCTGATAAACCTGAAGGTTATACACTTATCGCTTTCCCGCCTCGCGCGGGCAGTGGTAATCAGTGGAGATAAAATGAAAAAACCATTCATGGTGATTTGCGCCGGCGCGATGCTGGCGCTGCTGGCAGGCTGTTCGTCCAACTACGTTATGACCACCAAAAGCGGTCAGACGATCGTCACCCACGGCAAGCCGCAGCTGGATAAAGAAACGGGGATGACCAGCTATATCGATGAGTCTGGTAATAAGCGGGAAATTAACAGCAGCGACGTGTCGCAGCTGGTTGAGGATAACTAAGTCCTGACCTCCCGGTTTGCCCGCGATGGACAAACCGGGAGTCCTGCCATTTACTGCTTGAGCGTCGGCGCTGTGCTGTGAATCGCATGCACGCGCTTACGCACGCCAAACCAGCCCGCCACCAGCAGCACCGCCAGCAACGGGATGGAGCCAATGGTATAGGTGCCGTTCGGATAATCGAAGGCCATCAGCACCAGTACGCTAAACAGGAACAGCAGCGTCAGCCAGGAGGTGAACGGCGCCCCTGGCATTCTGAAGCTCACCTGAGCCGCTTTTCCTTCCTTAATCGCTTTGCGCAGACGCATCTGACACACCACGATGAAGCCCCAGGACGCAATGATCCCCAGCGAAGCGATGTTGAGGACGATCTCAAACACCTGCGACGGCACCAGATAGTTGAGGAACACCCCGACCACGTACACCGCCAGCGTCGCCAGGATCCCGGCGTAAGGGACGTGGTGACGGCTCATCTTCGACATGAACTTCGGCGCGGAGCCCCCCATCGACATGGAGCGCAGAATACGCCCGGTGCTGTAGAGGCCGGAGTTGAGGCTGGAGAGGGCGGCGGTTAACACCACGATGTTCATCACGCTGCCGATATACGGTACGCCCAGTTTTGAGAAGAAGGTAACGAACGGGCTCTGTCCCGCCTGGTAGGCGTTCCACGGTAGCAGCAGCACCAGCAGCACCACCGACCCGACGTAGAACAGGCCGATACGCCAGATCACGCTGTTGATGGCCTTCGGCACCATCGTCTCCGGATCCTTACACTCACCGGCCGCGGTGCCCACCAGCTCAATGGAGGCGAAGGCGAAGACCACGCCCTGCACCAGCACCAGCGCCGGCAGAAGGCCGTGCGGGAAGAAGCCGCCGTTATCGGTGATCAGGTGGAAGCCGGTGGCATTACCGTCCAGCGGCTTACCGGAGCCGAGGAAAATGGTGCCGACCACGAGAAACGCGACGATCGCCAGCACTTTGACCAACGCGAACCAGAACTCCATCTCGGCGAACCACTTCACGCCGATCATGTTCATGGTGCCGACGATGGCCAGCGCGCCGAGGGCGAAGACCCACTGCGGCACATCGCCAAACGCGCCCCAGTAGTGCATATACAGCGCCACGGCGGTGATATCGACGATCCCGGTCATTGCCCAGTTAACGAAGTACATCCAGCCGGCCACGTAGGCGGCCTTTTCGCCGAGGAATTCCCTGGCATAGGAGACGAAGCTGCCGCTCGAGGGGCGGTGGAGAACCAGTTCGCCGAGGGCGCGAAGAATAAAGAAAGAGAAGATGCCGCAGACCAGATAGACCAGTGCGAGCGCTGGCCCTGCCATTTGTAAACGTGCCCCGGCGCCGAGGAACAAACCGGTACCGATGGCGCCGCCGATGGCGATCATCTGTACCTGACGGTTGCCCATCGCTTTGTGATAACCCGCTTCATGTGAGTTGAGCCAGTGGCGTTTTGCAGCATGGTGCTCCGCTGCAGTGTCGTGTTTCGTATTCATTGATGTATCAGTTTCCTGTCAATGCCCATGTTTGCAGCCGGCGTGGAGGACGGCTGGCACATTATGCTGGCTTTCTCATCATTCTGACGTAGGAGATAAGCTCAGACATGGCGCTGAATCCTACACGTAACCTAATAGTTACGCACCTAAAACATTTACCGATAGCATTTGACAGATTTATCAATGAGATCAGCGTCGCAGAGTTTCCCGCAACAGAATGAAAGCGCTGGTATGCTGGCGTCGACTAGGGTAAGCGCGAGCTTGTCAGGGGACGGCGGAGGCGCAGTTCGCTGCTTTTGCATCCGTTGGCCACGGGCGATGGCCACCTGCTCGCCGGGTCGCAGCCGGGCGTTTAACCGGTCATCCACGACCATTTTTTAGCCATTATCATCAGTGATTTTGATGTTAATATCCGGTTATTCCAGCATAAATGGCTTCCGCGTTGGTCACGGCGCCACGCAGGCGGAGGAAGCGTGATGCCTGCAGGGGAGCAGAATGAACAGAGCGGTTAACCCTTATTGTTTAATTCATTCTGCCGGGGCAGGTATTGTAAGATGGAAAACCATACCCGTAGCGCCAGGCGACCCCACACAATGACACCCTTGCACTTTCATAAATATCACGGACTGGGTAATGATTACCTGGTATGCCATCGCGCCGTTGCCGACCAGCTGAGCAACGAGCATATTCGAATTCTGTGCCATCGCCACTATGGCGTCGGTTCTGATGGTCTCCTGATCGACAGCGGCGATCGAACCCACCCCACGCTGCGTATTATCAATCCGGACGGCTCCGAGGCGGAGAAAAGCGGGAATGGGCTACGGATCTATGCGCGCTATCTGTTTGATATCGGTCGTGTCGGGCATGAGCCCTTTTTAGTGCACACGGCGGGCGGAGACGTCTATTGCACCGTGGAGAGCGATTTTCATCAGATTAGCGTCGACATGGGGCGGGCGAATTTCAATCCGGCGGCGTTACCCGCCCTGGTGAATTTGCCCGAGGCGGTGAATTATCCCTTGCCGCTGGCGGATGAAACCCTGTCCGTCGTGCTGGTCTCTATGGGCAATCCCCACTGCGTTGTCCTCGTGGATAAGCTCGACCTGGAACAGGTCCATCGCTTAGGACCGCAAATTGAACATCATCCTTTGTTCCCCAAACGCTGCAATGTGCAGTTCGTGGAAGTTGTCGATCGCCATACGCTGAAGATTGGTATCTGGGAGCGGGGCGCCGGGTTTACGATGGCCTCCGGGAGCAGCAGCTGCGCGGCGGCCAGCGCCATGCGCCGGTTAGGGAAGGTGGACGATCGGGTGGAGGTCAACATGCCAGGCGGCCAGCTGCGCATCACCTTCGGCGCGGATTTTCAGGTCTGTATGCAAGGCCCGGTGTATAAGATCGCCAGCCTGACGCTGGATAAAGACTGCTTTGTCGGCGGCGGCGCTATCTCCACTGGCGCGGGATGACAGGTGGGGCGATCAGCCGGAAATTTTTTGCCTTTTGCTTGCTGTCGTAAGCGGCTGTACATACTGCCTTTTCCCATCCGGGCAAAGGCGACAAACAACGGAAATGGCTACCAGGGAGAAACAGAGATGAACATCAACGTGGTCGGCACCAGCGGCTCAGGCAAATCCACCCTGGCTCGTCGCCTGGCGCACAGGCTGGGACTGCCGTGCATCGAACTGGATCGCCTGTACTGGCGGCCGAACTGGCAGGGCGCGCCGGATGAGGCGTTTTTCGCCGCCATTGCCGCCGCGACGGCCACCCCGGGCTGGGTATTGGATGGCAACTACAATCGCAGCCGCGGTGTCAAATGGCGCGAGGTGGATCTGGTGATCTGGCTGGATTATGGCCTCTGGCGCACGCTGCGCCAGGCGGTGTGGCGGGCCGCGAGCCGGGCGTGGCGACGTCAGGAGCTGTGGCCGGGCACCGGCAACCGCGAGAGCTTCCGCCGTTCGTTCTGCAGCCGGGAATCCATCATCCTCTGGACGCTGAAAACCTGGCGGCAGAATCGCCGACGCTATCTGGCCGATATGCAGGATCCGCAATATCGTCATATTCGCTTCGTCCGGCTGCGCAGTCCGCGGCAGGCCGAGGCGCTGCTCCGCGAGCTGGAAGCGCAGCGGTCAGGCGGGCATATCTAATTTTCAGCAGTACACATGTGAATTAATTGTTTCTCAATAGTTAGCAGAGATTTTAATAATGCAGGCACGTACTTTCATATGAGCCTGCGAAATGTCTTATCGAATCAGTATCCTGGATAAAAGTCCGCTTGCCGCCGGGGAAACCGCCGCGCAGGCGCTGGCGCGTACATTAACGCTGGCGCAACACGCCGAAGCCTGGGGCTATCACCGCTTCTGGGTCGCCGAACATCACAATACCGATCAGCTGGCGAGCCCCTCGCCGGAGCTGGTTATCGCCTGGCTGCTGGGCCACACCCGGCGGATCCGCCTCGGGTCCGGCGGCGTCATGCTCCAGCACTATAGCCCCTATAAGGTTGCGGAAAACTTCAACCTGCTGGCCGCCCTCGCGCCGGGCCGCATCGATCTCGGGGTCGGCAAGGCGCCTGGTGGCTTGCCGCTCTCCACCCGCGCGCTGCAGCAGGGCCTGCATCAGGAAGAGAAAGGCGCCTTTGCCGACCAGCTGGCGCAGCTGGATAACTGGCTGTCGCTGACTGAGCCCGGAGGGGAAGAGAGCCTGCGCGCCACGCCGATCCCGCCGCGCCGGGCAGACGGTTTTCTGCTCGGCGCCAGCCTGGAGAGTGCTGAACTGGCGGCCCGCCTTGACTGGAACTTTGTCTTTGCCGCCCATCTCAATGGCGACAGCGCGCTGCGCCGCACGGTGC
This sequence comes from Klebsiella sp. JN_Kp127, assembly GCF_040062505.1. NCBI lineage: Bacteria > Pseudomonadati > Pseudomonadota > Gammaproteobacteria > Enterobacterales > Enterobacteriaceae > Klebsiella > Klebsiella sp. JN_Kp127. The sequence goes on along the minus strand of NZ_JBEAHS010000044.1, from coordinate 19,311 downwards.
TCAACCGCTGGCGCGAGCTGAGCCCGCGCGAGGCGATTGTCGCCGTGCAGGTGGTGGTCGCCGACGATCCCGCTACCGCCGCCGCGCTTGCGCAGCAGGTGGAGGCGTGGGGCGTTGAGCTGGAGAACGGCCAGCGGGTGACCGTCGGCAGTGAGGCGCAGGCCGTCGCCTTTGCCCGCCAGGCTGGCAGCCGGCCGACACGCATCCACCGCCGCGAATCCTCACTGATCTCCGGTACTCCCGAAGAGGTTAAAGCCCGGCTTGACGCGCTGCAGGCGGAAGATCAGCTGGATGAACTCATCATTGATACCCCTATTAGCGACGGGCCTGCGCGCCTGCGCTCCCTGCGCCTGCTGGCGCAGGCTCACTACGTCAAGGCGGTGCTGAATGTCCTTTGAACAACAACTGATTAGCTGGCGGCGCGAGCTGCACCAGAACCCGGAGCTCTCCCTGCAGGAGGTGGCCACCACTGCGCGGATCCGCGACTGGCTGCAAAGCGGTGGGTTGACCCTGCTGCCTTACGATCTGAAAACCGGGCTGGTGGCCGAAGTCGGCAGCGGCGACAAGGTGATAGCCCTGCGGGCGGATATCGACGCGTTGCCCATCGAGGAGGCGACCGGTCTGCCTTACCGCTCGCAGAATCAAGGGGTGATGCATGCCTGCGGGCACGATATTCACACCAGCGTAATGCTGGGAGCGGCGCTGCTGCTGAAGGATCGGGAAGCGGAACTCCCGGGGCGGGTGCGGATCCTGTTCCAGCCGGCGGAAGAAAATTTTGGCGGGGCGAAAACCCTGATCCGCGCCGGGGCGCTGGAGGAGGTGTCGGCGATCTTTGGTATGCACAATGAGCCCGGCCTGCCGGTGGGTGAATTTGCCACCCGCGGCGGCGCGTTCTACGCCAACGTCGACCGCTTCGTCTTCAAAGTGACCGGAAAGGGCGCGCATGCCGCCCGCCCCCATGAAGGCAAGGATGCGATCCTGCTGGCCAGCCAACTGGTGACGGTGCTGCAGAGCGTGGCCAGCCGGGAAGTGAACACCCTCGACTCGGTGGTGCTCAGCGTGACGCGGATCCAGGGAGGCAATACCTGGAACGTGCTGCCGGAGAGCGTCGAGCTGGAGGGGACGCTGCGCACCCACAGCAGTGAAGTGCAGCAGCGGGTCAAGGCCCGGGTCAGCGAGATTGCGGCCGGTTTCGCCAGCGCCTTTGGCGCGCAGATTGACGTCTTCTGGTATGCCGGCCCGACGGCGCTGGTCAATGACGCCCGCTGGGCCGACTTCGCCAGCGAGGTAGCGGCCCAGGCCGGGTACCGCACCCACCACGCCGATCTGCATCTCGGCGGTGAAGATTTTGCGGTCTATCTTCAGCATATTCCCGGGGCGTTCGTCAGTATCGGCAGCGCCAGCGAATATGGTCTGCACCATCCGGCATTTAATCCGGACGAACGGCTTATTGCACCCGCAGCGCACTATTTCGCCCGTCTGGCGGAGCAGGCATTACAACACATTTAATGGATGACAGGGGAAGGGGTAGCTATGTCTGAAAATCGACAATTGCGTCTGGGGACGATATTACATGGCGCATCGGGAAATATGTCCGCCTGGCGTCATCCGGCGGCGCAAGCGGACGCCAGTATTAATTTTGATTTTGTTACAGAGACGGCGTTAAAAGCGGAAGCGGGAAAACTGGATTTTATTTTTGTCGCCGACGGTTTATATATTAATGAAAAATCGATTCCCCATTTTTTAAATCGCTTCGAACCTTTAACGGTGCTTTCCGCGCTGGCCGCGGTCACCCGGCGGCTGGGGCTGGTGGGGACCTTATCCACTTCGTACAGCGAGCCGTTTACCACCGCCCGCCAGTTCGCCAGCCTCGACCATTTAAGCCAGGGGCGGGCGGGCTGGAACGTGGTCACTTCGCCGCTGGAAGGGTCGGCGAAAAACTTCTCCCGGGCCCAGCATCCGGATCATGCGCTGCGCTATCGCATTGCCGATGAATATCTGCAGGTGGTGAAAGGCTTGTGGGATTCGTGGGAAGAGGATGCCTTTGTGCGCAATAAAGCGACCGGTCAGTTCTTTGACAAAAATAAGCTGCATACGCTCGATCATCACGGCGATTTCTTTAAAGTGGCCGGACCGCTGAATATTGCCCGCACGCCGCAGGGACGACCGATTATTTTCCAGGCTGGCGCGTCGGACGACGGCAAAAAATTAGCCGCACGCCACGCCGATGCCATTTTTACCCATCAGGAATCGCTGGCCGAGGCGCAGGCATTTTATCAGGACGTGAAAAGCCAGCTGGCGGCCTGGCAGCGCACTCCGGATCAGCTGCATATTTTCCAGGGCGTCAGCGTCATTGTCGGCGATGACGCCGAAGACGCGGAGCGCCAGTACCAGACCACCGCGGCGCTGGTCTCCATCGAGGATGCGCTGAACTATCTGGGGCGGTATTTCGAACACCATGATTTTTCGCAGTATCCGCTTGATGAACCGTTCCCGGATATTGGCGACCTCGGGCAAAACAGCTTCCGCAGTACCACCGACGAGATTAAACGTCACGCCCGCGAGCGCGGATTAACCCTGCGCCAGGTGGCCCTGGAGGCAGCGAGCCCGCGTCCGCGCTTTACCGGCACCGCCAGCGATGTCGCCGACGGGCTGCAACTGTGGTTCGAACAGCGCGCGGCGGACGGCTTCATTATTCAGGGCGGCACGCCGGAAACCTTTCCGCGCTTTGTGGATGAGGTGGTGCCTCTGTTACAGGCGCGCGGCCTGTTCCGTCGCGACTATCCGGGCGCCACCCTGCGGGAAAGTCTGGGACTGGCGCTACCCGCTAATCAATTCCAAAAATAAGAAAAGAGAATCACGCTATGCAGAAAACAACACTCTTGCTGGCCGTCGCGTTGGCATTTAGCGCCTCGTCGTGGGCACAGGACGTCAAGATCAATGGCACCGGGGTAAGCCTTGAGGCCAACAAAACGCCCATTCACACAGCGAAAAACCCGCAGGCCATTGCCCTGTTGCCGAAAGATCTGCATCTGGCGGTGCCGGGGAAATTTACCGTCGCGGTGGCGGCCCTGAACTCACCGCCGCTGACGGTCTTCGCCGATGACAACAAAACCCTGCTCGGCAGCGAGGCGGATATCGCCCGGCTGGTGGCGGAGAGTCTCGGGCTGGAGGTGAACGTGGTTCCCACCTCCTGGGAAGACTGGCCGCTAGGGGTCACCTCCGGCAAATATGATGCCGCGATCAGCAATATTACGGTCACCAAAGCGCGGAAAGAGAAGTTCGATTTCGCCACCTACCGCAAAGACTCGCTGGGCTTCTACGTCAAAAGCAGCAGTCCGCTGAGCAAGATTGACAAGGCGGAAGACATCGCCGGGCTGAAGATTATCGTCGGCTCCGGTACCAACCAGGAGGCGATCCTGCTGGCGTGGAACGCGGAGAACGTCAAAAAAGGGCTGAAGCCGTTTACCCCGGTCTACACCAAGGATGATGCCGCCCAGACTCTGGCGCTGCAGACCGGACGAGCCGATGCCTTTTTCGGCCCCAATGTGATTGGCGCGTGGAAGGCGGCGCTGACCGGCAAAACCAAACTGGTGGGCAGCGTTGACGGCGGCTGGCCGAAAGCGGCGCATATCGCGGTGACGCTGAAAAAAGACAGCGGGCTGGTGAATGCCGTCCAGGCGGCGCTGAACGGCGCTATCGCCAGCGGGGACTACGCCAAAGTGCTTAACCGCTGGGGAGAGGGAGTGGAAAGCATTCCGCAATCGGAGATCAACCCGCCCGGACTGGGCGACTGACAGGAGGCGCGATGAGCGAAGCATTCCGCGATATTTCTCCGGACGCACCGGAGCTGCAGCCGATTATTAGCGGGCTGTTTGCCGAATACGCCGCCCGCTACGGTGACTATTTTTCCCGCGATGCGGAAGTGGAGTTGAGCGAGTGGTATTTGCCGCCGCAGGGGCTGTTTATCGTCCTTGAGCGTGAGGGCGAAATTATCGCCACCGGCGCTTATAAGCCGAAGGATCGCCACACCGCAGAGATCAAACGTATCTGGACGCACCGCCGTCTGCGCCAGCAGGGGCTGGCGGCGAAAGTGGTTCAGGAGCTGGAGCGGCGGGCGGTGCTGGCCGGGTACAGCCATATCTACCTGACCACCGGCTTTCGTCAGCCGGAGGCGGTCAAGCTCTATCTCAGCCAGGGGTATGAGGCGCAGTTCGACCTCGCGCGAGACCCCGAAGAGTACAGTCAGCCGCCCTACGATGGCCGACTGCGGTTCACTAAAGCGCTGGCGGTGAGCGCCTTCAGCCACAGCGCCTGAGGAGGCATGATGCATTCATCTGAAACGATCAAAGTGGTGCCGGCGCGCTATCCGCTGCGGGTAGTCGGGGCCCTGGTGGCCCTGCTGGTGCTGGCGGTAGTGATCCAGTCGGTGGCCTTTAACCCGCGCTGGGAGTGGGGCGTCTTCGCCCGCTGGTTCTTCGACCCGGTGATCCTCGAAGGGCTGGGGCAAACCCTGCTTCTGACCTTGCTCGGCACGGTACTGAGCGTGATCTTCGGCGGCCTGCTGGCGCTGGCCCGCTTGTCCTCTTCATGGCTGCTCAGCAGCCTCGCCTGGGGCTATATCTGGCTGTTTCGCTCGCTGCCGCTGATTGTCGTGCTGATCATTCTCTACAACTTCTCCTATCTCTACGACACCCTGTCGCTGGGGATCCCGTTTACCGACGTCACCTGGGCCAGCTACCAGACGATAAACGTGCTGGGGCAATTCTCCACGGCGGTGGTGGGCCTGACCCTGGTGCAGAGCGCCTATACCGCGGAGATTATTCGCGGCGGGTTCCTCGGCGTTGACCACGGGCAGTATGAAGCCGCCGCCGCGCTGGGGCTACCCGCCTGGCGACGCACGCTGCGCATTATTCTGCCGCAGGCGCTGCGCACCATCCTGCCATCCGGCTTCAATGAGATCATCAGTCTGGCGAAAGGAACGGCGATGGTGTACGTCCTGGCGATGCCGGAGCTGTTCTACACCATCCAGATGATCTACAACCGTACCCAGGAGGTGATCCCGCTGTTGATGGTCGGCGCCGCCTGGTATCTGGTGATCACCAGCGTCCTCTCCGCCATTCAGTACCTGGTGGAACGTGGCCTGGCGCGCAGTGAGCGCCGCTCGGCGGTGAACAGCGCCCGCGGCAGCCGTCTGAATCAACCCGCACGTCAACCACAGCCCCAGGAGGCCGTCCATGCCCAGCTCTCGTAATGGCCATATCTCTATCACCGGGGTCAGCAAATACTATGGCCGCCACAAGGCGCTGGACGATGTGTCGCTGGAGATACCTCCGGGCACGGTGACGGTGATCCTCGGCCCTTCCGGTTCGGGCAAGTCCACGCTTCTGCGCACCATTAATCACCTTGAGCGCGTCGATGAGGGGTTTATTCAGATTGATGGCGACTATATTGGCTATCGCCGCAAAGGCGACAAGCTGTATGAGATGAAAGAGAAGGAGATCCTCCGTCAGCGGATCAACGTCGGCTACGTGTTCCAGAACTTTAACCTGTTTCCACACCTGACGGTGCTGGAGAACCTGATAGAGGCGCCGATCGCCCACAGGCAGGTCACGCGCAAAGAAGCCATTGCCCGTGCCTGGGAGCTGCTGGACGTCGTCGGACTGCGCAATAAAGCCGACGCCTGGTCGCGACATCTCTCCGGCGGCCAGCAGCAGCGTATCGCCATAGCCCGGGCGCTGGCGCTGGACCCGCGGGTGATCCTGTTTGATGAGCCCACCTCGGCGCTGGATCCGGAGCTGGTGGGCGAGGTGCTGGATGTGATCAAGAAGCTGGCGCGCTCTGGCACCACGCTGGTGGTGGTCACCCACGAGGTTGGCTTTGCCCGCGAGGTGGCCGACCAGGTGGTGTTTATGGTCGACGGCAGGATCGTCGAGCAGGGCAGCAGCGACGAGGTGCTCAACCATCCGCAGCATCCGCGTACCCGGCAGTTTTTATCCAGGGTGCTGCCGTCATGAACAGAGCGATAGCGACCCTTGTATTCAGCGCCCTGGCGCTGGACGCTCACGCGGCGCTGGATCTGCGCGCCAATGAGCAGCCATTGCCGGTCACCCGCGACCCGCAGGCGATAGCGAAAATTCCGCCGGGCTACCGCTTCGTGGAGCCGGGAACGCTGACGGTGGCGATCTCGGCGCTCAATTCGCCACCGCTGGCGCTGCTGGCCAGCGACAACCGCACGCGGATCGGCAGCGACCCGGATATAGCCCGCCTGCTGGCCGGGAGCCTTGGCCTGAAGCTCAGGCTGGTGCCCACTGCGTGGGAGGACTGGCCGCTGGGCACCGCCGCCGGCCGCTATGACGTGGCGCTGATTAATATCGCGGTAACCGAGAAGCGCAAAGAGAAGTTCGATTTCGCCACCTATCGGGTGGACTCTCTGGCCTTCTCGGTGAAATCCACCAGCGACATCGCCGCGGTGCATGGACCCGCGGACCTTGCCGGGCGCAAAGTGATCGTTGGGTCCGGCACCAATCAGGAGCGGATCCTGCTGGGCTGGAATGAGGACAACCGGGCCGCCGGGCGGCCGCCGGCCCAGCCGGTCTACCTGACCGATGATGCCTCCGGCAACCTCTATATCCAGTCCGGGCGGGCGGATATTTTTTTCGGTCCGCAGTCGGTGGCCGCCTATAAAGCGGCCCTTAACGGCCAGACCCGGGTGGTAGGCCTGGGGCCGAAAAAAGCGTGGGTGGCGACGACCACTAAAAAAGGCAACGGACTGGTCTTTGCCCTGCAGGCCGCCCTCGACGGGGCGATCGCGCGCGGTGAATATCAACAGGTGCTGGCGCGCTGGGGAGAGCAGGGCGAAGCGGTGGCGCAGTCGGTGGTCAACCCGCCGGGGATCACCTACTAACCGCCAGGGCCAGGGTATGCCGGGTGGGTGAGCGGCAATTTTCTGCCTACACTTAGGCTTTACCCTGGAGGCAGACCATGATTACCGTATATGGCGTGCCGGGATGGGGCTCGACGATTAGCGAGCTGATGCTCTCCCTGGCCGATATTCCCTACGAGGTGGTTGACGTCGAGGGCTTTGATCAGCCCGGCCCGGCGCGCGAGCGCCTGCGGCAGATTAACCCTCTGTGCCAGGTGCCCACCCTCAGGCTGGCCGACGGCAGCATCATGACCGAAACCGCCGCCATCGCGCTGATGATCCTCGACCAACGCCCCGATCTGGCCCCCGCGCCGGGGACGCCGCAGCGTCAGCAGTTTCAGCGTCTGCTGATCTGGCTGGTGGCGAATGTCTATCCCACCTTTACCTATGCCGACTACCCGGAACGCTGGGCGCCCGCCGCGGCGGAGCAGCTGGTGGAAAATTGTCGCCAGTACCGGAACAACCTCTATCTCTGGTTCGAACAGCAGCTGGTCGCCGGGCCCTGGGCGCTGGGCGCGTCGGTTACCCTCCTGGACTGCTATATCGCGGCGATGTATAGCTGGGGGCCCAGGCAGGCGTGGTTTAACGCCCATACGCCCAAATTTGCCGCCGTCGCCCTGGCGGTCTATCAGCGACCGGAGCTGGCCGCGGCGCTACGACGTAACAAGCTGATTTAACGCACGCGATGTCAACCGCAACCGCCATTCTGTGGTAGCGTTATGGCCTTCACCACAAGGAGTCTTTGCTATGCCGCATGTTGATATTAAATGCTTTCCCCGTGAACTGACTGACGAACAAAAAACCGCGCTGGCCGCCGACATTACCGAGGTGCTGATCCGCCATCTGAACAGTAAAGAGGGCGCGGTCAGCGTCGCGCTCACTCAGGTTGAGCCGGACGCGTGGCAGGCGGTGTGGGACAGCGAGATCGCCCCGCAGATGGCGCAGTTGATTAAGAAGCCGGGTTATAGCATGTAACCCGGCGCCCCGGAGGCGATGCTGCGCATCTGTCCAACGGACAAGGTGCTTTGCGCCGCCTCCGGCAGGGGCTTCTCCGGCTACGCACTGAGAGAAACATCATGTTCATCTATCCTAAGCGCCAGAGAGCCAACTGAGGTGTATATGAAAGACGAATTGTTTGCCGATCTGCTGGCGAGTGCAGAAGAAATGGTCAGGATCGAGAAAGGTCAACAAATGCCGAAGGAGCAGCACGTTCATAGCTTCAGCGAAATTGACGTGAAAGCGATACGTGAAGCCACAGGTTTAAAACAGCAGGACTTTGCAGCGGCCGTTGGCGTTAAGTAACAGCGTGTATTTAAATAAACCCGTCCAGGCGTTTGCCCCGGACGGGCTACTTTATTAAAACCAAATCTCCGTCTGCACGCCAAAGTTCCAGTTTCCTCCGGCGGTAAAGCCTTTACTGCCGAAATCATCGTTGATCGCATAATGATCCAGGTCTTTATCCCAGTTCATCCACGTGACAAAGAAACGTATCTCCGGCCTCGCTTTGATATCAAACACATCGCCCACCTTGAACGTCGGGGCGAAGGTCAGCTTGTAAAAATCGCCGCTCACCGCCTGGTATTGATACACGTTGTCATTATAGCGATAGGTTCGGCCGTTGGGATTCAGGTCCATATATTGCCAGGACGCCTCGTATAGCAGGGCGAAGTTGCGGGTGATCCCTTGGGAAACCCGCAGGTTAAAGGTTGCCCAATCGTAGCGGTCGCCATCGCGGTAGCGATCTTCGCTATGCTGGGCGATAACCGATGGTGCAAGCTGCCAGTTTTTCCCCAACGGCAAAATGCCGTAGGACGCAAAACGCAGGGACTTAGCGTTCTCGGTAAGATCGCCATCGCTACCGGGCTGGCGCGCCTCGGCGCCCAGCCCGCCGCCATACTGCAGGGCGCTCTCAGATACGCCCGGCGCGAGGCCATAGAATTGCTGTTTGTCGTGATATGCCAGCATCGCGTAGTAGCCGTTTTTCGCCGTATTATCGCTGCGCAGAGCGTAACTGCCGGTGGTCGAGGTATTATCTTTCAGATCATCATTGCCCTGGGCGGTCATCGCCGTGGTCATCAGCTGCCAGTTGTTCCAGAAGTGGTTGGCGGTGAACATCAGGTTCTGTATATCGTTATCCTGGTAGTTATCGCTACCCAGATCGCCGAAGTTACGCGCATAGACCGAGTAATCGCCGCGCAGCGTATCCCCCCACTTCACGTCATTGATCCCGCCGCCGGTACCGCCGAGGAACATAATATCGCTATCGGTAAAGTGGATATCGAAATTATCGCGGTCGAAACGCTTGCCCGCCCAGATGGACGCGCTCCTGAACGGCCCGGAAAAATCGGCGAAATTGCCCATCTCGACGTACAGCTGACGCACGTTCAGGTGGTGGCTGTCGTTATCCTGTACCCATGGATCCGGGTTGGTTGCCCCGTCGGCAAGCATGGTTTTAAAGTGCGCCCATGACCCGTCGCTGAAGGTCATTTTTTTGCCGAAGCTGAGCTCTACGTAGTTATCTTTCTCGTTGCCGAGACGGCCAACGTGGGCATCGCCGTTGAGCGAACTGGCCGGGGAGATTCCCGGCCCGCCGCGCGCGCCTTTACCATGACTGTCAACCAGCATCCCGGAGCGCGCGTAGGCGTTGAACTCGAAGCCATCGCTGAGGCTGCTTTTCGCCAGCTGTTTGTCGGCAGCCTGCTGCTTTTGCTCGGTCGCTGCGGTGCGCTGACTGAGGGTCTGCACCTGCTTTTCCGCTGCCGCCGCGCGTTGTTCCGCGGCGCTGGTGCGCAGCTCCGCCTGCTGCGCCCGACGTTTGGCCTCTCCGGCCTCCTGCTCCGCATGATTAAGCCGGGCCTCCAGCTGCGCCAGCCGTTGTTCGACGGTGAGCGGGGCCGCACTCGCGTCGTAAGCCGAAAAAAGGGCGCAGCAAACCGCTGCGCTAATCAAAGAGATACGCATATCAATCCTTATTTTTTTCAGAGGTATTAGGGGGTGCTGCGCCTTACAGGGCGTGGTTTTCTCCAGCAACGGGCGATGGGTTCGACGGCGCACGGCGTCCAGCGTCAAGGTCGGCGCGGATCTGCTCGTACTGGTCGTCGAGTCGGTAGAAGCGACCCATCCACAGCATTGAGGCGACAATCAGCAGCGCCGGGATATAGAGGTAGCAGGCTTTTATCGCCAGCATCGCGCCGTCGCTTTGCGTCTGATTAGCGATATAACCGCCGGATGAGAGCAGGACCCCGGTAATGGCTCCCGCGCCCGCCATCGCCACCTTGCCAAGAAAGCCGTTGATGGAGGTTAAAATGCCGGCGGTATTGATGCCGGTTTTCCATACTCCGTAATCCACCGGATCGGCTTGCATAGAGAAGTAAATTGCCGTGCGCTGTCCGGCGCCAAGCGAGAGTACGACCGCTCCGGCAACCAGACCCCAGCTGTTAACGCCTGCCGCCATCATCATGACCATGCCGACCAGGTTGATCGCGCTGGCGACCAGATAGACGTGGCGCTTTTTCATCCGGCTGGCGAGCAGCGGAACGGTGAGGGTACCCAGCAGAGGAACGAAGGTGGAGATCCCGGCGACGATCGCCGTGAGATCGTTATTACCGACGTAATAATGGAAGAAGTAGACCAGCGCCCCGGTCTGGAAGAAAAACGCGCCCCACATCAGGAAAATATTGATGGCGAAGACGAACCATGGTTGGTTGGCGCGCAGGCTGACCCAGGCGCGTTTTAAGGTCATACGCTCCTGAGTAATGCTGATATTTTCCTTAACGTTCCGGAAGCTCACCAGCAGAAAAAAGGTGGCAATAACGCCGAAAACCACCGCCGTATAGAAGAAGCCGTGCTCTTGATTGCCTTTCCCCAGCGCGCCAACCAGCGGCAGCGTGGCGACCGCGACAATAGTCGCGCCGAGCGAGCCGAGCAGAATACGTACCGCCGACAGCGTCGTGCGCTCCCGCGAGTCGTTCGTCAGAAACGGCAGCATGGCGCAGAATGGAATATTAACGAGGGTATAGAGAAACGACAGGCACAGATAGGTGACAAAAGCGTAGATCAGCTTACCGGTGGTGCCGAAATCAGGCACGTAGAAGGCCAGAATACACAGCAGTCCGAAGGGGATCGCGCCAATCAGCAGATACGGACGGCAGCGCCCCCAGCGGGTGGCGGTATTGTCGATAACCAGCCCCATTAGCACGTCGGCAACGCCGTCCACCAGGCGCGTCACGAGGAACATCAGGCCTACGTAATAAGCGGGCAGGCCCATTACGTCGGTGTAAAAGAACATCAGATAAAGAGAGATCATCTGCCACACAAGGTTGCAGGAGAGGTCGGCGATGCCATAGCCAAGGCGCTGCCGCCAAAGGGTAAAGGTTGTTTCTGCCATAAAAGTACACTCGCTTATCGTTGTTGTTAAAGTCCGTACTGGCGAATAAACCAGGCCGGGGTGCAGCTCCACGCATGGCAATAACTGTTTATCAGCTTGCTGCCATAAGGGGAAAAATCAGGATGCGCCGGGTCGAAGATTTCCCAGAAGGTATCGGCACCGTAGTCGACCATTGCTCCCCAGTAGGCTTTGATCTGCGCAATAGCGTCGTCGCGCAGCCCGCACTGCAGAAGGGCGGCAATATAGTGGTGACGTAGGTATGGCGTGTTCATGGCGATCGCGGGGGGATTTTGCTCCAGATTATGCATGATCTCCCGGCGCTGCTGAGGAGTACCGACTTCCGCCAGTACCAGCCAGATTTGCGATGCCCATGAGACCTGCCGCTGCTCGCCGCTGATGTAGAAGCCTTGCTGCTCGTCCCATAAGACATCGAGGGCCGCAGCTTTAAGCTGCTGTAAACGCTGGCGATAGCGGACGGCCAGCTCAGGTTCGAAACGCTCCGCCAGCCAGACGGCGCGCTGCAGGCAGTAAATCAGCACGCCCTGCGCTGAAGCCTGTTTATTCAGCGATGCCTGCCAGTCGATAAACACCCACCAGTCGTCGCTATCGCGCACAACCCCGGAGGCGTCGCAGCGTTTCAGCGCCAGTTCAATCTGACGACGGGCCGTGGGCCACAGCTTGCGGGCCGTAGCAATATCCTCCGCGCTTTGCAGATAGTTGTAGAGAACGTCAACAAAAAACAGAGAATAATCAAAAAGAAAGGTATCGTCAGCAATGACATCCGGCTGCACGAACACGTTGGCCGATACCATACCGTCCTCACGAGTATGCCCGGCGAAAAGGTACAGGCAGCGGCGTACTAAATCGTGACGGGCGAAGGTCACATCGTTCACCAGCGCCTGCAAACGTAAATCGCCGAGCCACAGGCGGCGGTCGCGTTTGGGGCCATCCTCAAACACCTCCTGCATGCAGTTTTGCAGAGTCAGAACGGCAACGCTGTCGATGGCCTTGAGCTGCGGGTCGGCGGTTGTCGCTGCCGGGCATGCGCCGCTGGCGGAGGTAACGGCATTCACCTGAATCTGGTTGAACTGCAGACGAAACTTGCGCGACACGGCTTTGACCTCCACCTTCAGATAGCGGAAGCAGTAGCGGCGCGGCAGATCAACGTAGGCCGGCAGGACATCAAGCCACAGATCCTGCTGCTGCAGCCAGCTGCTGCTGAGCCAGCCCTGGTAATCGCTGAACGGCTCACACACTTCGCTCAGCGTTTCGCCGAAGGTGAACTGCAGATGGGCCGGAGCGTCCGGCGGGCTCCCGACGCTCTGACAGAGAAAATGCAGGTAGCCAACAAAGTGGCTGCCAAAATCAATAATGACGCTATCGCCGCTGCTCAGCTCGCGCTGATAAAACGCGGCCAGGGAACTTACCGGCTCAGCGCGCCAGCCAAACAGCGCCGTGGCGTCGGCGTGGGCTTCCACCACGGCGATCGGCGGGTACGCCTGGCGGCATAGCGCGGGCCGGAGCGTCTCGGCGGTGCGTAGAAAATCCGGGTGGCGGGTCATCGAGACCTGAGAATTATGCTGAATTGCCTGTGACATACTGCGTCCTCTGTATTTATTTGTCCGCAGCATAAGATGGCGGCCACGGGGGCAACCACTCTGGCAATGCCAATGCATTTGCCAGATTGGCACTGATAATGAGATGGGCGAGTTGCCGATCACAATTCCAAACATCTTGCTCGTGGCGGTCGGGAAAATGCATTATCTTGCCTCTGCGCCGTAAGCCGTTTTGGACTTTACAGATGATGATGTTGACCGTTGAGTATTATTTCACCCATCCGCAGGATAAGCTGGGCATGTATGCCAGCGATCCGGAAGATAATAGCCATGAACATTGTCATGAATTTGCTGAGCTGGTGATCGTTGAGGAAGGGCACGGTTTACACGTTATTAATGGCAGGCCACTATATATTCAACAGGGCGACGTTTTTTACGTTCAGCCTGGCGACGTTCATTATTATGATGAGCTGGGAACGCTTAAGTTAATTAATGTGCTGATTAATCCGTTGGTAGGCTTTCATTATTTACAGCCTCTCGATACCTTATTACAGACTTTCTCTGCGCAGAATGCGTCCTGCTACGGTTGGCTGGCGCCGGACACCCGCCATATCTGCAAGGAACTGGTGGATAAGATATTTTCTGCCGAGCTGCGACAAGGGCAAAATATTGCTCTGCGCGAAGCCGCGTTTTTCCAGCTGGTGACGACGATTCTGCATGCCGAAACCGAAGCGGAATATAGCACCACCAAATATAAGCTGCATAAATTGCTGACCTGGTTACAGGAGCACTGCTTTGAAGAGCATAACTGGCAGCAACTGGCGGAGAAATTCCATCTGACCACGCGTACCGCTTTTCGCCATATTAAAGAGGCGACGGGATTGACGCCGGATAATTATTTAAAGCGTCTGCGATTAGTTTCGGCGCGCGTAAAATTACGCGAGACCGATATGACGATTACCGAAGTGGCCTATCTATGCGGCTTTGCCAACAGTAATCACTTTACCACTTTATATAAAAAGGTTTTTGGCCTGACGCCCAGCGAAGACCGGCGGCGTTTGCAGCGCTAGTTCTCTCCCCGGAGGCGATGCTGCGCATCTGTCCGGGCTACGCGTCCTCAGCGGTCTGCGATCCGGTAGACCGGGCAAGGCGCTGCGCGCCGCCCCCGGGAGAGACGCGCAGGGTGGTGAAGGATTGCCCCGGAGGCGAGGAGAGCTACTCTTCCGGAGTATTGGCCCGCACGTGGCGGCCGCTGGCGACAAAATTGCCGGTTCCCAGATGATGCAGGGTATTGATCTTATCGTCATCGAACTGCCAGCGTCCGGTGACAAACGCGCGCTCATCGGCGGCGGCGGAAACCACTTCGCCAAACAGCGTATCGTACTGCTCCTGGGCCGCCGTCGCCGGCAGCAGGCGGCACTCCATCCATGCCAGACACTTCTCCTCGATCAGCGGCAGTCCCAGTTCCGGACCGCTCACCACCGGAATTCCGTAAGCATTGAATTTATCTTCATCGCGGCCGCTGACGCTGCCGACCGCGTAGGTCCAGCTGGCGGCGGCCACGCCGGGAACCACGATGCCGAAGGTGCCGTTGCGCTCGATGATTTCCCGCGTCCAGGTGCTTTTATCCACCACGATAGCCACCCGCGGCGGGGCGAATTCCACCGGCATCGACCAGGCGGCGGCCATGACGTTGCGCCGGTCGGAGGCAGCGTCGTAGCTGGTGATCAAAATGGTCGGGCCGTGGTTGAGCAGGCGGCTGGCATACTGCAGTTCCACGTGGCGAAAGCGGCTCATAGGCGTTCCTTGAGTAATGGGTCGGTTGGCAGGTAACACGTTAAGCCGCAATGAAAATGTAATCAATACGTCATCTCGTCTGACTATAGTCGCCAGCACAAAGTCCCAAAGAGGATCACAATATGTTGGCTCCCCTGATGTTATCCCAGGTGAGCGCGCCCCGTCGGATGTCGACCGCCGGGCAGGGGTTGCTTTCCCGCAAGGGAGGGCGACAATGCGCGCGCTGACTCCTATCACTCTGCAGGCGGTCTCATTCGCCTTCGCAGAGACCCCCATTCTCGATGGCTTCTCGCTGCATATCGAACCCGGCAGCATTGTGGCGCTGCTGGGCCCGTCCGGCTGCGGCAAAAGCACCTTGCTGCGCCTGCTGGCCGGGCTGAGCGTGCCGGCCAGCGGTGAAATTCGCTTTGGCGATCGGCTGGTCGCCCGCGCAGGATGGGGATTGCCCCCGGAACAGCGCGATATCGGCATGGTTTTCCAGGATTACGCCCTCTGGCCGCATATGAGCGTGGCGCAGAACGTCGCCTTTCCGCTGCGCATGCGCGGCGTTGCCCGCGCCGAACGCGAGCGCCGGGTGAACGAGGCGCTGGCGCGGGTGGGCCTCGACGGCTTTGCGGAACGTAAACCTTCAGGCCTTTCCGGCGGCCAGCAGCAGCGGGTGGCGCTGGCGCGGGCGATCGTCGCCGCGCCGCGGGTGCTGCTGTTTGATGAGCCGCTCTCCAACCTGGACAGCGAACTGCGCGAATCGCTGTGTGGCGAAATGAGCCGTCTGCTGCGACAGCTCGGCACCACCGCCGTGTATGTCACCCACGACCGCCGTGAAGCCGACCTGTTAGCCGACCGGATCGTCCATTTATCCGCGGGCCGCGTGGCCGCTGTCCGCGCCGTTACGCCAACCTCAGGGGAAGTTGCATGAACACCGTTATGACCGTTAAGAAAGGAGTGGTACTCGCGATGGCTCTCTCCGCCATGATGCTCTCCAGCGCCCATGCGCTGACCGTTTACACCGCCGGCCCCGGCTCGCTGGCGAAAAACCTGGCCAGTGGTTTTGAACAACAGACCGGGGTGAAGGTGACCGTTTTCCAGGCCACCACCGGCAAAGTGATGGCCCGTCTGGAGGCCGAGCAGGCCAACCCGCAGGCGGATGTGCTGATCTCCGCTTCATGGGATACCGCGGAGGATCTGCACAACCGGGGCTGGTTGCTGCCTTTTCACAGTGCTAACGCCGACAAGGTACCGGCTAATCTGAAATCGGCGGACTATATCGCCCAGGGAGTCTCGGCGCTTGGCATCGTCTGGAACAGCAAAAGCGGCACTCCGGAGCCGAAAGAGTGGCGCGACCTCACCCAGCCGGCGTTTAAAGACAAGGTGACCACGCCCGACCCGTCGCTCTCCGGCGCGTCGCTGGATCTGTTGATTGGCCTGCAAAACAGCATGGGCGACCAGGCCTGGCAGCTGTTTGACGATCTGAAAAAGAACGGCATGGTGGTCAGCGGCCCCAACGCCCAGGCGGTGACGCCGGTGATGCAGGGGGCGAAAGCGGCGGTGTTCGGCGCGGTGGATTATGTCTCCTACGGCAATATTCAGCAGGGCGAGTCGCTGAAGGTGATTTTCCCGGCCAGCGGGACGGTGATCGCCCCGCGCCCGATGATGATCCTCAAAACCAGCCAGCATGCCGACGAGGCCAAAGCCTTTATCGATTACGTGCTGTCGCCGGAAGGTCAGGCGCGGGTCGCCGACGCCTGGCTGATGCCCGCTCGCCGCGATGTGGCCGCCAAACGCCCGCTGCTGGACGCGCTGAAGGTCTTGCCCACCAGCGGCGAGGGGAGTAGCGAGCGTAGCGCCGTCCTCAGCCGCTTCAGTCAGCTGTATGCCCACTAATTGACACGGTTCTCCGGCGCTGGCCGCCGGAGAACGCTTCGTTTCAGGAACCGCTGTGAAACAAAAATTCCTTTCCGGCGTGACGCTTGCCGCCCTGACGCTGCTGGTCGCGTTACCGCTGTTGTTTATTCTGCTGCAGGCGATTTTCCCCCATTTTAGCGCCGGTTCGCTCCATGACGCCTTTGGCGGCGTCTGGCCGCTGCTGGCCGACCCCCAGCTGCCGTCGATGCTCGGCGGTACGCTGTGGATTGCCGGCGGCGTGGCGCTGGCCAGCGTGATGATCGGTCTGCCGCTCGGTATTCTGCGCGGTATGTTTTCGTTGCCGTTACCCCGGCTGTGGGACCTGCTGTTTTTGATCCCCTTTCTGACGCCGCCCTATATCTCGGCGCTCTCGTGGATGCTGGCTCTGCAAAGCCAGGGCTATCTGCAGCAACTGACCGGCTGGCAGCTAAACGATCTGCTGTTCAGCCGCAGCGGGATCGTGCTGGTGATGACCTTTAACATTTTTCCGGTGGTTTACTTTGCCGTCTCCCGCAGCCTGCTGGCGAGCGGGCAACGGCTGGCGATGGTCGCCCGGGGCCATGGCGCCAGCGCCTGGCGCGCCTTCTGGCACGTGACGCTGCCGATGCTCTTCCCGGCGCTGGCGTCGGGGATGCTGCTGGCGTTTACTCTCGCCATCGAGGAGTTTGGCGTCCCGGCGGCGCTGGGCAGTCGGGCGGGAGTAGTGATGCTGACGGTGGGCATTGAGAAAAAGCTGGCTGACTGGCCGGTGGATCTCACCGGCGCTGCGCTGCTGTCGCTGCTGCTGATGGCGGTGGCGTTGTTCGCCTGGTGGCTGCAAACGCGGCTGGTGGGTGAGAAGGAGGTCACCAGCGTCACCGGTAAACCGGGAGAAAACCGCGGAGCGTCGCTGGGCTGGATGACGCTGCCCGCGCTGCTGGTGATGGCGGCCGTCGGCGGCCTGGCGGTCGGGGTCCCCGCCGTCTCGATGATGCTCACCAGCCTGATGGGCACCCTCTCGGGCGGGGTGAGCCTGGAGAATGTCACGCTGCGTCACTTCGCGGCGCTGTTCGACCAGCAGGGCGATGCCCTGTCGGCCCTCGGCGTCAGCGTGTCGCTGGCGTTAGGTTCGGCGCTGATCGTCGGCGCGCTGGGGCTGCTGGCCGCCTGGCTGGTAATGGTGCAGAAGATCAAAGGGCGCGGGGTGGTGGATGCGCTGTCGCTAATGCCGGCGGCGCTGCCCGGCGTGGTGGTGGGGGTGGGATTGATCCTGCTGTGGAATCAGCCCTTCTGGCCGCGTTCGCCCTACAACACGCTGTGGATGCTGCTGCTCTCCTATTGCTGCCTGCTGCTGCCCTGGCCGGTGCGCTATGTCGGCAGCGCGCTGCGCCAGCTGGGCCCGAACCTTGAGCCCGCCGCCCGGGTGCACGGCGCGTCGCCGCTGCGGGCGCTGCGGTTGATTGTCCTGCCGCTGGTCTTTCCGGCGCTGCTGGCGGCGATGCTGATGGTGTTCGCGGTGGAGTCCCGGGAGCTGGTGACCTCGCTGCTGCTGTCGCCCGCCGGCACGCAGACCGTGGCGGTGATTATCTGGCGCCAGTTTGAACAGGGATCCGTTGGTCAGGGCATGGCGATGGCCAGCCTGACGCTGTTGACCGGTCTGGTCCTGATGCTGACGGCGCTGGCGCTGATGCAGCGCAGCACGCGCGGTTAACGGCAAGCGCACAAAAAAGAGGGTCGGCGCGGAAAAATAGGCTATAAATGTCGGACACCTACAGCTGGAGACCCTGATGAGTCCCTTTTTACGCGCCTATTTTTCCCGTCTGGGCTGGACGGGTGAGCCTAATGTTTCTATTGATACCTTGCGCCAACTGCATCTGCAGCATAACAGCGCCATCCCCTTTGAAAACCTCGACGTCCTGCTGCCGCGCGAGATCCATCTTGACGACCTGGCGCTGGAAGAGAAGCTGATCGCCGGCCGCCGCGGGGGGTATTGTTTTGAACAAAATGGCCTGCTGGAGCGCGCGCTGCGCGAAATAGGCTTTAACGTTCGCAGCCTGCTTGGCCGGGTGGTGCTGGCCAATCCGCCGCAGATGCCGCCGCGCACTCACCGTTTATTGCTGGTGGAAGTGGCGGGCGAGCGCTGGGTAGCCGACGTTGGCTTCGGCGGCCAGACGCTGACCGCGCCGATCAAGCTGCTGGCCGATATCCCGCAGCAGACGCCGCACGGCAGCTATCGTCTGGTGCATGAAGGGGATGAGTGGACGCTGCAGTTCAACCATCACGAACACTGGCAGTCGATGTACCATTTCGATTTAGGCCGCCAGTATGCGTCTGATTATGTGATGGGTAACTTCTGGTCGGCGCACTGGCCGCAGTCCCACTTCCGTCACCACCTGCTGATGTGCCGTCATCTGCCTGACGGCGGCAAAATGACCCTCACCAATTTCCACTTTACCCACTGGGAGAATAACCACGTGGTGGAGAAGGTCGATTTTGCCGATGTCTCCGCGCTGTACGAAGGGCTGCAGACCCGCTTCGGCCTCGGCGTGGACGATCCTAAACATGGCTTCAGCGAAGCGGCGCTGGCGGCGGTGATGGCGGCATTCGATACCCATCCGGAAGCCGGGAAGTAAATCTCCTCATGCCCGGCGGCGCTGCGCTTGCGCGGGCCTACGGGGGGGAGCCTGTGAGAGGGCCCTGTAGGCCGGGCAAGGCGACAGCCGCCACCCGGCGAAATTACAGGTACCGTGCCTGATATCTTGCCC
>NZ_JBEAHS010000043.1:0-83704 GCF_040062505.1 Klebsiella sp. JN_Kp127 | reverse complement strand
ACCTGCCTGTCACGCAGGGGGTCGCGGGTTCGAGTCCCGTCCGTTCCGCCACTTATTTAACATTAAGCCTGCTCAGATAGCAGGCTTAGTGGTAAGAAAGCTTTAGGGGCGTAGTTCAATTGGTAGAGCACCGGTCTCCAAAACCGGGTGTTGGGAGTTCGAGTCTCTCCGCCCCTGCCATTTATAAGAATCCTTTGCTCAGGCAAAGGATTTTTTTTATCTCTACTCTCCATCTGCAATATCCCTGTTCAAAATACCTTGCTTCTCTCCGTCCATGGAGAGTACCGCTTATTCCAGGATAGGACTTTTCAGGATCTCGTGGATCTGCGCCTGCTTATCGCTATTTTGTAACCAGATCGCATAGAGTGGGCGGGAAAGCGTAGCGCTGTCCATGACCGTATGTAACCCATGCTTCTCTTTCGCCCAGCGAACAGGTAGCCAACAGCAGCCGTTCAGGCGTGATAATTGCTGGTAGATCAATTCAGCTGAAGAGGTAGTGAGCAGCGGAACATCATCGCTTCCTATCAGACCCACTTCGTTTTGCTGAAAATCAGGCCCCCATTCAAGGCGCAAGTAATTCAATTCATTTCTGTTTTTTGCAGGCGATGCGCAATACAAGGCAAGGGTAAAATTACCCAACAGCTGGCTGCTTAATTCATCCATCTTCGGCGATTCGGTGGTGATCAGCAGATCCAACTGGCGTTCGTGAAGCTGTTTAACCAGCGACTGCCGCTGTGCGATACGCGCTTCAAACTGGAGATTGTAAGGTGCGCTGTAGAGGGTGCCGAGCCAGCCGTTAAGCATGCATTCCCACAGCGAGGCGCTGGCTCCGATGGAGAATTCATTATGTCGCGAAGAGTGTGCGACCTCCTTGCGCGCAGCCTGCCAGGTATTCATTAACGTTTCGGCGTAAGGCAGGAGCTTTTCTCCGGCCGTCGTCAGGCGAATGTTATTACGATGTCGGGTGAACAGGTTCACACCAAGTTGATTTTCCAGCTGACGAATACGAAAGCTGACCGCTGACTGCGTCAGGTAAAGCGCCTCTGCTGCTCGCCCAAAGTGACGAGTTCTGCTCACTTCCAGGAAAGTCTTGAGCAATTCCGTATCCACACCGTTCTCCACAAAATTATTTGTCGTGATGATTTAAATGTTTTGTTTGACGCTCTGTCAAGCGTAACTAATACTCCGCGCCATAAATAGCTCGGCCAAAGAATCAGGAGCGTGTAGGATGGCGGAAAGCTTTACGACGACTAATCGTTTTTTCGACAATAAAAATTATCCACGCGGGTTCTCCCGTCACGGTGATTTCACCATCAAAGAGGCGCAACTGCTGGAACGTCATGGTTATGCCTTTAACGAACTGGAACTGGGTAAACGCGAACCTGTTACCGATGATGAAAAACAGTTTGTCTCGGTGTGCCGTGGTGAGCGTGAGCCGGTAACGGAAGCAGAACGCGTATGGATTAAGTATATGGCGCGCATCAAGCGGCCGAAGCGTTTCCATACCCTTTCCGGCGGCAAACCGCAGATGGAAGGCGCTGACGATTACACCGAAAGCGATGACTAAGAAAAAAGGGCGTAAGCCCTTTTTTTACGCCATCATTTTCTGCAGATGGTTTAGCATCCGGTCTATCGCCCGATAGCTGAGCGCCTCCTGCAAATGACGGCGTTCAATCTCTTCAGCCTCTGCCAGATCGGCAATGGTTCTCGCCACCTTTAACAGACGCTGCCAGGCTCGAATAGAGAGCCCCAACTGCGTTAGCGTCTGTTCCAGCCAGACAGCGTCCTCCCGCCGTAAGTGGCAGCAGCTCTTCATTTCACGATTCTCAAGATGAGCATTGAGCTTATTTTGCCTGAGCATTTGCCGTTCGCGCGCCGCCAGCACCCGCTGCCGGACCGTTGCGCTAGACTCTTCGCCCTGCGTGCCCTGGCTCAGTATCCCTGGCGGCGGCAGCGGGATCTCTAAGGAGAGATCGAAGCGGTCAAGGAAGGGGCCTGACAGACGTCCCAGATAACGTAATGTCTGCTCAGGCGATGTACGATTATGTTTGCCCTGATAATGCCCTGTCGGGCTTGGGTTCATCGCCGCGATAAGCTGAAAGCGCGCCGGATAGTCAATTTTGGCGCGCGAGCGTGATATGTGGATCTTGCCTGACTCAATGGGTTCGCGCAGCGCATCCAGTACACGCCGCTCAAACTCAGGCAGTTCATCAAGAAACAGCACGCCATTATGGGCCAGGGAAATCTCACCGGGGACCGGTAGTGAGCCGCCGCCCACCATCGCTGCCAGCGAGGCGCTATGGTGAGGCGCGCGAAACGGCCTCTGACGCCACCGGGTCTTCGCGGTATGCAGATTGACCAGGCTCTGAATGGCGGTGCTCTCCAGTGCTTCCTGATTGCTTAATGGCGGCAGGAGACCGGGTAACCGGCTGGCAAGCATGGTTTTCCCGGTGCCGGGCGGGCCTATCAGGAGCAGGTTGTGACCCCCGGCGGCCACAATCTCCAGCGCTCGTTTTCCCTGCTGCTGGCCGATAACATCGCGCAAATCTTCGCCGCGTTCATCAACAATGGGTGCCTCGGCAAGAGGCGGTGAAAGCGATGTCTGCCCCGCGAGAAAAGCGCACACCTCCTGCAGATGGTCGGCGACCAGGCAATCGCTGCCGCCGATCAGGCCGACCTCAGCCGCATTATCAGCGGAGACGACGATACGCCGGCCGGCTTTGATGGCCTCCATTGCGCTGGGGATCGCCCCTGGAACGCCACGTAACCCACCTGTGAGGGCGAGTTCGCCCACAAACTCATAGTGATTCAGTCGCGTCGTATTGAGCTGCTCTGAGGCGACGAGAAGCGCGAGAGCGATAGGCAGATCGTATCGTCCGCCCTCTTTAGGTAGATCCGCTGGCGCCAGGTTAATGGTTATTTTCTTGGCAGGGAAAGCGTAGCCGCTGTTGATCAGGGCGCTACGGACCCGGTCACGGGCCTCTTTCACGGTAGTCTCCGGCAGTCCGACCATAGTCAGGCCGGGCAGACCGTTGCTGAGATGAACCTCGACAGTAATCAATGGCGCTTCGATACCAAGCGCCGCGCGAGTATAGACGATGGCGAGCGACATAAAACCTCCTGGACCAGGCAGGATTATGGCTGACCTGTGGTAAAACGGGAGCGGTAATAGTGAGAATTTAGGACCATAAATCCATACTTTTCGCGCTATATCGTTACATTTAGCCGAAAATGGAATTTCGCTCGCAAAAGAGAGTGGCGTGGGAAAGGCACGCGCAAAAGCGCGCGCCAGGCGAGAGAAAACTGAATTTTTTTCATTTCTGATTTTTTTCATATAAAACAATTATTTTTGCTGAAACTGTTAGGCTGCTCAGCAACGGAGATATAAAAAAATCTTGTGTTTTATGTGATGTCTGTGGTACCTCTTTAGGTATTCCTTCGAACAAGAAGCCAGAAAGTACAGAAAATGACAGCCCTTCTACGAGTGATTAGCCTGGTCGTGATTAGCGTGGTGGTGATTATTATCCCACCGTGCGGGGCTGCACTTGGACGAGGAAAGGCTTAATAATCAAGCCTTAACGAACTAAGACCCCCGCACCGAAAGGTCCGGGGGTTTTTTTATAACTGAAATAACCTAAGCGAGGAGCAGATGATGACTTTTAGCATAAAATTCTGTTTCTCCCGATTTATGACGGGGAACTAACTATGAATGGCGCGCAGTGGGTGGTACATGCTTTGCGGACACAGGGGGTCGACACCGTTTTTGGCTATCCGGGTGGCGCAATTATGCCGGTTTACGATGCACTGTATGACGGCGGCGTGGAGCACCTGCTGTGCCGGCATGAGCAAGGGGCAGCCATGGCGGCCATTGGTTATGCGCGAGCAACCGGTAAAACCGGAGTGTGTATCGCGACCTCCGGCCCGGGCGCGACCAATCTGATCACCGGCCTGGCGGACGCTTTGCTTGACTCCATCCCCATTGTCGCCATCACCGGCCAGGTGGCCGCACCCTTCATCGGCACGGATGCGTTTCAGGAAGTAGACGTTCTCGGTTTGTCACTGGCCTGTACTAAGCACAGTTTCCTCGTGCAGTCTCTGGACGAGCTGCCGCGGGTCATTGCTGAAGCTTTCCAGGTGGCAAACTCAGGCCGTCCAGGCCCGGTGCTGGTTGATATCCCTAAGGATATTCAGATGGCGCAGGGCGATCTCGATCCCCATTTCTCTACGGTCGCCGATGAGATGGCATTTCCGCAGGCGGAAGTGGCTCAGGCTCTGCAGATGCTGGCTCAATCGCAGCAACCGATGCTGTATGTTGGCGGCGGGGTCGGCATGGCGCAGGCGGTACCGGCGCTGCGTGAATTTCTCGCCGTAACCCGGATGCCGGCGACCTGCACTCTGAAAGGGCTGGGCGTGGTGGACGCCGATTACCCGTATTATCTCGGCATGCTGGGAATGCACGGCACCAAGGCGGCCAACCTGGCGGTACAGGAGTGCGATCTGCTGATTGCCGTCGGCGCGCGCTTTGACGATCGCGTGACCGGCAAGCTCAACACCTTCGCGCCGCATGCCAAAGTGATCCATATGGACATCGATCCGGCGGAGCTGAACAAGCTGCGCCAGGCGCACATCGGTCTGACCGGCGACCTGAACCGCTTGCTGCCGGCGCTGCAGCAGCCGTTAGCTATCGATGGCTGGCGCGAGCGGAGTGCCGCGCTGCGTGCCGATCACGCCTGGCGTTATGATCATCCCGGTGAGGCAATCTACGCGCCGCTGTTGCTGAAACAGCTTTCCGACCGCAAGCCGGCGGACAGCGTGGTGACAACCGACGTTGGTCAGCATCAGATGTGGTCGGCTCAGCATATGACCTATACCCGCCCGGAAAACTTCATCACCTCCAGCGGCTTAGGCACCATGGGCTTTGGCCTGCCGGCCGCCGTTGGCGCCCAGGTGGCGCGCCCTAACGATACAGTGATCTGTATCTCCGGTGACGGCTCCTTCATGATGAATGTGCAGGAGCTGGGCACCGTTAAACGCAAGCAGTTACCGCTGAAGATCGTATTACTCGACAACCAGCGGTTAGGGATGGTTCGACAATGGCAGCAGCTGTTTTTCCAGGAACGTTATAGCGAAACCACTCTGACTGATAACCCTGATTTCCTCACGCTGGCCAGCGCCTTCGGTATTCCTGGCCAACACATCACCCGTAAAGACCAGGTTGAAGCGGCACTCGACACCATGCTTTCGAGCCAGGGGCCATACCTGCTTCATGTCTCAATCGACGAACTTGAGAATGTCTGGCCGTTGGTGCCGCCCGGCGCCAGTAACTCTGAAATGCTGGAGAAATTATCATGATGCAACATCAGGTCGCTTTACAGGCACGTTTCAACCCGGAAACCTTAGAGCGCGTGCTGCGCGTTGTCCGCCACCGTGGTTTCCAAATCTGCGCAATGAACATGGAAACCGCGGCGGACGCACAGAACATAAATATCGAATTGACCGTTGCCAGCCCGCGGCCCGTCGAATTACTGTTTAGTCAATTAAGCAAACTGGTCGACGTTGCCTGCGTCGAGATCCAGCAACCCACATCACAACAAATCCGCGCCTGAGCGCAAAGGAAGAAAAATGACGACGAAAAAAGCTGATTACATCTGGTTCAATGGCGAGATGGTTCCGTGGGGCGAAGCGAAAGTTCATGTGATGTCCCATGCGCTGCACTATGGCACCTCGGTATTCGAGGGCATCCGTTGCTATGACTCGCACAAAGGCCCGGTGGTGTTCCGTCATCGCGAACATATGCAGCGTCTGCATGATTCAGCCAAAATTTATCGTTTTCCGGTCTCCCAGAGCGTCGACGAACTGATGGAAGCCTGCCGCGAAGTCATTCGCACCAATAATCTGACCAGCGCTTATATCCGCCCGCTGGTGTTTGTTGGCGATGTCGGCATGGGGGTAAACCCGCCTCCGGGTTACAACACTGACGTGATCATCGCGGCGTTCCCGTGGGGAGCCTACCTCGGCGCAGAAGCGCTGGAGCAGGGGATCGATGCAATGGTCTCTTCCTGGAACCGCGCGGCGCCGAACACCATCCCGACGGCGGCGAAAGCCGGCGGCAACTATCTCTCCTCGCTGCTGGTTGGCAGCGAAGCGCGTCGCCATGGCTACCAGGAGGGTATCGCCCTCGATGTTAACGGCTATATCTCGGAAGGCGCAGGCGAAAACCTGTTTGAAGTGAAGGACGGCGTGCTGTTCACCCCGCCGTTTACCTCTTCCGCGCTGCCGGGCATTACCCGCGACGCCATCATCAAGCTGGCGAAAGATCTCGGTATTGAAGTCCGCGAGCAGGTATTGTCCCGTGAATCCCTGTACCTGGCGGATGAAGTCTTCATGTCCGGCACCGCGGCGGAAATCACCCCGGTACGCAGCGTGGATGGCATCCAGGTCGGCGCAGGCCGTCGCGGTCCGGTCACCAAACGCATTCAGGAAGCCTTCTTTGGCCTCTTCACCGGTGAAACAGAAGACAAATGGGGCTGGTTGGATCCGGTAAGTAAGTAATTAAAAATGGGACGGCACGCACCGTCCCATTTAATAAACACAGATGGGAGTAAAAAGAGCATGCCTAAGTACCGTTCCGCCACCACCACACATGGCCGCAATATGGCGGGCGCCCGCGCGTTGTGGCGCGCAACCGGGATGACCGATGCCGATTTCGGCAAACCGATTATCGCCGTCGTTAACTCCTTTACCCAGTTTGTTCCCGGGCACGTGCACCTGCGCGATCTCGGCAAACTGGTTGCCGAGCAGATTGAAGCCGCCGGTGGCGTGGCCAAAGAATTCAACACCATCGCAGTGGATGATGGGATCGCCATGGGCCACGGGGGTATGCTCTATTCACTGCCATCCCGCGAGCTGATCGCCGACTCGGTGGAGTACATGGTTAACGCCCACTGTGCGGATGCGATGGTCTGTATCTCCAACTGCGACAAAATCACCCCGGGGATGTTGATGGCTTCCCTGCGCCTGAACATTCCGGTGATCTTTGTGTCCGGCGGCCCAATGGAAGCCGGGAAAACCAAGCTGTCAGATAAAATCATCAAGCTCGACCTGGTGGATGCGATGATCCAGGGGGCGGATCCGAAAGTGTCCGACGAGCAGAGTAATCAGGTGGAACGCTCCGCCTGTCCGACCTGCGGCTCCTGTTCCGGGATGTTTACCGCCAACTCCATGAACTGCCTGACCGAAGCGCTGGGCCTGTCGCAGCCGGGTAACGGCTCTCTGCTGGCGACCCACGCCGATCGTAAGGAGCTGTTCCTTAACGCCGGGAAACGTATCGTTGAGCTGACCAAACGCTATTACGAGCAGGATGACGCTTCCGCGCTGCCGCGCAATATCGCCAGCAAGGCGGCCTTTGAGAACGCCATGACGCTGGATATCGCCATGGGCGGTTCCACCAACACCGTTCTGCACCTGCTGGCGGCGGCGCAGGAAGCTGAAATCGATTTCACCATGAGCGATATCGATAAGCTCTCCCGCAAAGTGCCGCAGCTGTGTAAGGTGGCGCCGAGCACGCAGAAATACCATATGGAAGATGTGCATCGCGCCGGCGGCGTGCTGGGCATTCTGGGCGAGCTGGACCGCGCCGGGCTGCTGAATCGCGAGGTTAAAAACGTCCTCGGCCTGACGCTGCCGCAGACCCTGGAACAGTACGATGTGATGGTGACTCAGGACGATGCGGTGAAAAAGATGTTCCGCGCCGGCCCGGCGGGCATCCGTACCACCCAGGCGTTCTCGCAAGACTGCCGCTGGGATACGCTGGATGACGATCGCGCCGAAGGCTGTATCCGTTCTCTGGAACATGCTTACAGCAAGGACGGCGGCCTGGCGGTGCTGTACGGCAATTTCGCGGAAAACGGTTGTATCGTGAAAACCGCCGGCGTGGACGACAGCATCCTGAAATTTACCGGTCCGGCGAAAGTATATGAGAGCCAGGACGATGCGGTAGAGGCCATCCTCGGCGGTAAAGTCGTTGAAGGCGACGTCGTGGTGATCCGCTACGAAGGGCCGAAAGGCGGGCCGGGGATGCAGGAGATGCTTTACCCCACCAGCTTCCTGAAGTCGATGGGGCTGGGCAAAGCCTGCGCGCTGATCACCGATGGCCGTTTCTCCGGCGGCACCTCAGGGCTCTCTATCGGTCACGTCTCACCGGAAGCGGCGAGCGGCGGCAACATTGCGCTCATTGAAGATGGCGACATGATCGCGATTGATATTCCGAACCGCAGCATCCAGCTGCAGCTGAGCGATGCGGAAATTGCGGCGCGTCGTGAAGCCCAGGAAGCGCGTGGCGACCAGGCGTGGACGCCGAAGCATCGCCAGCGTCAGGTCTCCTTTGCCCTTCGCGCCTACGCCAGCCTGGCGACCAGCGCTGACAAAGGCGCGGTTCGCGATAAATCGAAACTGGGTGGCTAATCATGGCGGATTCACAACCCCTCTCCGGCGCCCCCGAGGGCGCCGAATACCTGAGAGCAGTGCTGCGCGCGCCGGTTTATGAAGCGGTGCAGAAAACGCCGCTGCAAAAAATGGACAAACTCTCTTCTCGCCTGGATAACGTTATTCTGGTGAAGCGCGAAGATCGCCAACCGGTACACAGCTTTAAGCTGCGCGGCGCCTACGCGATGATGTCCAGCCTGACCGCGGAACAGAAATCCCACGGGGTGATCACCGCCTCGGCGGGCAATCATGCCCAGGGCGTGGCGTTCTCCGCATCGCGGCTGGGCGTTAAGGCGCTGATCGTGATGCCGGTAGCGACCGCCGACATCAAAGTGGATGCCGTTCGCGGCTTTGGCGGCGAAGTGCTGCTGCATGGCGCCAATTTTGACGAAGCGAAGGCGAGAGCGATCGAGCTGGCGCAGCAGCAGGGTTTTACCTGGGTGCCGCCGTTCGATCACCCGATGGTCATCGCCGGTCAGGGAACCCTGGCGCTGGAGCTGCTGCAGCAGGATGCCCACATTGACCGCGTGTTCGTCCCGGTGGGCGGCGGCGGCCTGGCGGCAGGCGTGGCGGTGTTGATCAAGCAACTGATGCCGCAGATTAAAGTGATAGCGGTGGAAGCGGAAGATTCGGCCTGCCTGAAGGCGGCGCTGGATGCCGGTCATCCGGTGGATCTGCCGCGCGTCGGCTTGTTTGCCGAAGGCGTGGCGGTCAAACGCATCGGCGATGAAACCTTCCGTCTGTGCCAGGAGTATCTGGACGACATCATCACCGTCGACAGCGACGCTATTTGCGCGGCGATGAAGGATTTGTTCGAAGATGTGCGGGCGGTGGCAGAGCCTTCCGGCGCCCTGGCGCTGGCGGGGATGAAGAAATATGTCGCCCAGCACAATATTCGCGGCGAGCGACTGGCTCACATTCTGTCCGGGGCCAACGTCAACTTCCACGGTCTGCGCTACGTGTCTGAACGCTGCGAGCTCGGGGAACAGCGCGAAGCGCTGCTGGCGGTGACGATCCCGGAAGAGAAAGGCAGCTTTCTGAAGTTTTGCCAGCTGCTGGGGGGGCGTTCGGTGACCGAGTTCAACTACCGCTTTGCCGATGCCAAAGACGCCTGCATCTTTGTGGGGGTGCGTCTGAGTCGTGGGCTGGAGGAGCGGAAAGAGATCCTCCAGTTACTGAATGATGGCGGCTACAGCGTCGTTGACCTTTCCGATGACGAAATGGCCAAGCTCCATGTGCGCTATATGGTTGGCGGCCGACCGTCCAAAGCGCTGCAGGAGCGGCTGTTCAGCTTCGAATTTCCAGAGTCCCCGGGGGCGCTGCTGAAGTTCCTGCACACCCTTGGCACCCACTGGAATATTTCGCTGTTTCACTACCGTAGCCACGGTACCGACTATGGTCGGGTTTTGGCGGCCTTCGAGCTGGGCGAGCACGAGCCGGACTTTGAAACTCGTCTCAATGAGCTGGGCTATGAATGTCACGATGAGACCCATAACCCGGCATTCCGCTTTTTCCTCGCGGGCTAGTGGTTCGGCAGGATTTTCCAGAAAGCATCAATAAGCGGCTCATGCAGCCGCTTTTTTTGTGCGCAAACGCCGAGCTCGAATGGGGTTTGCTCATCGCTGCGCTCCAGAATCATCACCCTGTTGCGTACCGGCTCCGGACTGTTCTCCAGCACCACCTCCGGCAGCAGCGCCACGCCGCATCCCAGGGCGACCATCGACACCATCGCTTCGTGGCCCCCGACGGTGGCGTAGATCGACGGATTGCTGATTTTATGCCGTCGAAACCACAGCTCGATACGCCGACGTACCGGCCCCTGATCAGCCATGATAAACGGCACTGTCGACCAGTCCGGACGCTCGACGGTCACCTGGTTGCGCACCGGGCAGGGAAGGGCCGGGGCAATTAACACCACGGCGAGGTTCTCCAGCATCGAAAACGCCACCGACCCTGGCAGGGTCTCCGGCTTACCGGCAATCGCCAGGTCGGCTTCGCCGGTGACCACCTTTTCCATGGCGTCGGCGGCGTCGCCGGTCGACAGCTTGATCTCTACCGAGGGATGCGCGGCGCGAAAGCGGTCGAGGATCGGCGGCAGATGGCTATAGGCGGCGGTGACAGAGCAGAAGATGTGAAGCTCGCCGGAGAGCGAAGGGCCCTGCTGATCGATGGCGTGGCGAAGCTGCTGATACTGCAGTAAAGTCTGCTGGGCAAAGGTGCGTAACTCTTCCCCGGCTTCGGTCAGGGTCACCGTGCGATTATCTCGCACGAACAGCGGCTGGCCGAGGTCCTCTTCCAGGCGCTGGATCTGGCGCGAAAGCGTCGACGGGCTGACGTGCATGGCCCGCGCGCTGCGGCCAAAATGGCGGCTTTCCGCCAGATGCAGAAAGGTTTTCAGATCGCGTAAATCCACGGCGCGTACTCCCCGGTTTTGTATTTCATAAAATGCAACGTGACGTTGTGAATATATCAATTTCCGCAATAAAATTCCTGTCATATAGTAAGTTCATTCTCGCAAAAGCGAACCGAACAATAAGCACGACACAACATCACGGAGTTACAGACATGGCTAACTACTTTAATACACTGAACCTGCGCCAGCAGCTGGCACAGCTGGGCAAATGCCGCTTTATGGCGCGCGACGAATTCGCCGATGGCGCAAGCTACCTTCAGGGTAAAAAAGTGGTCATCGTCGGCTGCGGCGCGCAGGGTCTGAACCAGGGTCTGAACATGCGTGACTCCGGCCTGGATATCTCCTATGCGCTGCGCAAAGAAGCGATCGCCGAGAAGCGCGCCTCCTGGCGTAAAGCGACCGAAAACGGTTTTAAAGTCGGCACTTATGAAGAGCTGATCCCACAGGCGGACCTGGTGGTTAACCTGACCCCGGACAAGCAGCACTCTGACGTTGTGCGCTCCGTACAGCCGCTGATGAAAGACGGCGCGGCGCTGGGCTACTCCCACGGCTTCAACATCGTGGAAGTGGGCGAGCAGATCCGTAAAGACATCACCGTGGTGATGGTGGCGCCGAAGTGCCCGGGTACCGAAGTGCGTGAAGAGTACAAACGCGGTTTCGGCGTACCGACGCTTATCGCGGTACACCCGGAAAATGACCCGAAAGGCGAAGGCATGGCCATTGCGAAAGCATGGGCAGCGGCGACCGGCGGCCACCGTGCGGGCGTCCTGGAGTCTTCCTTCGTGGCAGAAGTGAAATCTGACCTGATGGGCGAGCAGACCATCCTCTGCGGCATGCTGCAGGCGGGTTCTCTGCTGTGCTTCGACAAGCTGGTGGCGGAAGGTACCGATCCGGCGTATGCAGAAAAACTGATTCAGTTCGGCTGGGAAACCATCACCGAAGCGCTGAAGCAGGGCGGCATCACCCTGATGATGGATCGCCTTTCTAACCCGGCGAAACTGCGCGCTTATGCGCTCTCCGAGCAGCTGAAAGAGATTATGGCGCCGCTGTTCCAGAAACACATGGACGACATCATTTCCGGCGAATTCTCCTCCGGTATGATGGCGGACTGGGCGAACGACGATAAGAAACTGCTGACCTGGCGTGAAGAGACGGGTAAAACCGCGTTCGAAACCGCGCCGCAGTATGAAGGTAAAATCGGCGAGCAGGAGTACTTCGATAAAGGCGTTCTGATGATTGCGATGGTGAAAGCAGGCGTTGAGCTGGCGTTCGAAACCATGGTCGATTCCGGCATCATCGAAGAGTCCGCTTACTACGAATCACTGCACGAGCTGCCGCTGATCGCCAACACCATCGCCCGTAAGCGTCTGTACGAGATGAACGTGGTTATCTCCGATACCGCTGAATATGGTAACTACCTGTTCTCTTACGCTTGCGTACCGCTGCTGAAAGAGTTCATGACCACCCTGCAGACTGGCGACCTGGGTACGGCGATTGCCGAAGGCGCGGTAGACAACGCCCAGCTGCGTGATGTCAACGAAGCCATCCGCAGCCACCAGATCGAGAAAGTGGGTCACAAACTGCGTGGCTATATGACCGATATGAAGCGTATTGCGGTTGCCGGCTAATTCCTCGCCGTCTTTCGACTGGCCGATGCGTTGGCTACGGTACGTACACCCCAGTCACATAGTTATCTATGTTCCTGGGGATGTACTTCCTGGCCGCCTTCCGGCAAGCCGAAATCCATAGAAGAATGAATTTGTTTAGTAGGCCTGATAAGCGAAGCGCCATCAGGCAAAAACCCGGAGATTAAGATCCCCGGGTTTTTTTATTATTTCCGGTACAGGACTTTGATGATGTGGTAGCCGAACTGGGTATGCAGCGGTCCGGTTGGTTCCAGCACTGGACAGGAGAAGACCACTTTATCGAACGCCGGGACCATCTGGCCCTGGCGGAATTCACCTAAATCACCGCCGCGTTTGCCTGATGGGCAAATAGAGTGTTTCTTTGCCAGCTTACCGAAGTCGGCGCCGTTTTTAATCTGCTCCAGAAGATCCAGAGCCAGTTTCTCTTCTTTAACAAGAATATGCAGTGCTGCTGCTGTTTTTGCCATGATCGTGCCTTGAATAGGTTGAGATAAATCGGGGCGCAATATACCACGCGTCAGCGGCGATAAAGCACCTTAATGATATGGTAGCCAAACTTGGTTTTTACCGGACCGTAGGGCTTGAGAAGCGGGCAGCTAAAGACCGCCTGATCGAATGGGCCAACCATCGCGCCTTGCTGAAACTCGCCCAGGTCGCCGCCGTTGCGCCCCGACGGACATTGGGAATAGCGCTTCGCCAGATGATCGAAGCTGACGCCCCGCTCCAGTTTGGCGAGGATCTCCTGGGCCAGTTTTTCTTCTTTGACCAGGATATGCAGGGCTGCTGCGGTCTTTTTCATGGTTCTGCTCTATGGGTTAATCGCGATTTCTTCACTTTACCATCAGTCGGTAAATCTCGGCTCCGCTTTCTGCTACAATCCCCACCCCGTTCGAAGATTGAGCAAGACTCCCATGCGTTTAAACCCTGGCCAACAACAAGCCGTCGAATTTGTAACCGGACCGTGCCTGGTGCTGGCGGGCGCCGGCTCCGGTAAGACCCGCGTGATCACCAATAAAATCGCCCACCTGATCCGCGGCTGCGGCTATCAGGCGCGCCATATCGCGGCCGTGACCTTTACCAACAAAGCCGCGCGCGAGATGAAAGAGCGCGTTGGGCAAACGCTGGGGCGCAAAGAGGCGCGCGGGCTGATGATTTCCACCTTCCACACCCTGGGGCTGGATATCATCAAGCGGGAATACGCCGCGCTGGGCATGAAGTCTAACTTCTCCTTATTCGACGATACCGACCAGGTGGCGTTGCTCAAAGAGCTGACCGAAGGGTTGATCGAAGATGACAAAGTGGTGCTCCAGCAGTTGATCTCGACGATCTCCAACTGGAAAAACGATCTGAAAACCCCGGCCCAGGCCGCCGCGGGTGCGAAAGGCGAACGGGACCGCATCTTCGCCCACTGCTATGGGCTGTATGATGCGCATATGAAGGCCTGCAATGTCCTCGATTTTGACGATCTGATCCTGCTGCCAACGCTGCTGCTGCAGCGCAACGAGGAGGTGCGCGAACGCTGGCAGAATAAGATCCGCTACCTGCTGGTGGATGAGTATCAGGATACCAACACCAGCCAGTATGAGCTGGTGAAGCTGCTGGTGGGCCAGCGGGCGCGTTTTACCGTGGTAGGCGACGATGACCAGTCGATCTACTCGTGGCGCGGCGCGCGGCCACAGAACCTGGTGCTGCTCAGCCAGGACTTCCCGGCGCTGCAGGTTATCAAGCTTGAGCAGAACTATCGCTCCTCCGGGCGTATTCTGAAAGCCGCTAACATTCTGATCGCCAACAACCCGCACGTTTTTGAAAAGCGTCTGTTCTCCGAACTGGGATACGGCGCTGAGCTGAAAGTGCTCTCCGCCAACAATGAAGATCATGAAGCGGAGCGCGTGGCCGGGGAACTGATCGCCCACCACTTTATCAATAAAACCAATTACAAAGACTACGCGATCCTTTATCGCGGCAATCACCAGTCGCGGGTCTTTGAAAAGATGCTGATGCAGAACCGCATCCCGTACAAAATCTCCGGCGGCACGTCGTTCTTCTCGCGCCCGGAAATTAAAGATCTGCTGGCCTATCTGCGCGTGCTGACCAACCCGGACGACGACAGCGCCTTCCTGCGTATCGTCAACACGCCGAAGCGCGAGATCGGCCCCGCGACGCTGCAAAAGCTCGGTGAGTGGGCGATGGGCCGCAACAAAGGATTGTTCACCGCCAGCTTTGATATGGGTCTTAGCCAGACGCTGACCGGGCGCGGCTATGAATCACTCACCCGCTTCACCCACTGGCTGCGCGAGATCCAGCAACTGGCCGAACGCGAGCCGGTCAACGCCGTGCGCGACTTGATCCGCGGGATTGATTACGAATCCTGGTTGTATGAAACCTCGCCCAGCCCGAAAGCCGCGGAAATGCGCATGAAAAACGTCAACCAGCTGTTCACCTGGATGACCGAGATGCTGGAAGGCAGCGAAATCGATGAGCCAATGACCCTGACGCAGGTGGTCACCCGCTTTACGCTGCGCGACATGATGGAGCGCGGCGAATCGGATGAAGAGCTGGATCAGGTGCAGCTGATGACCCTCCATGCCTCAAAAGGGCTGGAGTTCCCGTATGTTTACCTGGTGGGCATGGAGGAGGGATTGCTCCCGCACCAGAGCAGCATTGATGAAGATAACGTCGATGAAGAGCGCCGGTTAGCCTACGTGGGCATCACCCGTGCGCAGAAAGAGCTGACCTTTACGCTCTGTAAGGAGCGCCGGCAGTATGGTGAGGTGGTGCGCCCGGAACCGAGCCGTTTCCTGCTCGAGCTACCCCAGGACGATCTGATTTGGGAGCAGGCGCGCAAAGTGATTACCGCTGAAGAGCGAATGCATAAAGGACAGGCTAACGTGGCGAACATTCGCGCCATGCTGGCAAAAGCTAAAGAGAAAGGATAGCGATAAGCAGGCCGGGTAAGGCGAAGCCGCCGCCCGGCAATGTTCAGCGTATTACTTCACCTCAAGCATCCAGTGCACATAGCTTTGCCACTGGCATTCCTGTTCGATCAGCTCAGCCCCAAGCGGGTGATTATCCAGCCAGTTTTCCGGCAGCGTCAGGGACAGTTTTTCATCATCGGCCACCAGATTGATGGCGGGCAGCAAATCGTCACGCCGCCGGCTGGCAAAGAGGATCGCCAGTCGCAGCAGGCGACAAAGATGTTCGGCAACCCGCGGCGGGACGGCGTTCTGCTGATGAAGCGATGAGAGGTCGATGGCGTTAGTCTGGTTAAGCAGCAGCGTCGCAATCAGCTTCTTCTGCGCTGGGGTAAAGCCGGGCAGGTCGAGATTATTGACCAGATAGGCCGCGTGCTGCGGCGCGCGCTTAAAATCCACACTCAGGCCAATCTCATGCAACGCACAGGCGCTGAGGAGCAAATCGCGGCTCAGCGGATCCAGTTCCCAGCAGCCGTCCAGCTGGCTGAGCAGGTGGCTGGCGAGACCAGCGACGCGCTGGGCCTGTTCGGTGTCGATCATAAAACGACGCTGAATATTACGCAGAGTGCGGCTGCGGATGTCCTGTTCAACGGAGAGATGCAGCATGCCATACACCAGCCCTTCCCGTAATGCGCCGCCCGCGAGGGTCATACACTGAATATTCAGTTCGCTGAAGATAGCGATAAGGATCGCCAGCCCGCTCGGAAACACCAGCGCTCGCTCAAGGGTTAAGCCTTCGATCTCCAGCTCTTCCAGACGTCCGCACTGGATGGCGCGCTGTTTAAGCTGCTGGAGTTTGGTCAGGGTGATCCGCTCATCCATCCCCTGCGCCATCATAATTTCCTGCAGAGCCTGAACGGTGCCGGAGGCGCCAACGCACACTTTCCATCCGTGATAGCGCAGCACATCGGCGATGGGCAGTAGCACCTCACGCGCGGCCGCCTCGGCAAGATCGAAATTCTCTTTCGTCAGGCTGCGGTCGGCGAAATAGCGTTCAAGCCAGGTCACACAGCCCATCGACAGGCTAAATAGCGAGGTCGTTTGCGCGCCGGTGCCGGTCACCAGTTCGGTGCTGGCGCCGCCGATATCGACCACCAGACGCTGATCGGCGCCGCCGGTGGTGTGGGCGACACCCTGATAAATCAGGCGCGCTTCTTCTTCACCGCTAATGACCTGTACCGGACTGCCGAGGATCTCCTGCGCTTTCGCCAGAAATTCGCCGGCATTAACGGCAAGACGCAGCGTGGCGGTGGCCACGACGCGGATTTGCGCCGGCGGAATATCCTGCAGGCGTTCGGCAAACAGGCGTAAGCACTGCCAGCCGCGCTCCATCGCTTCTGCGGAGAGCGTGTTGTCGCTATTCAGGCCGGCGGCCAGACGAACTTTGCGCTTAATGCGGCTCAGCGTCTGGATACTGCCAGCCACCTCGCGCACCACCAACATATGGAAACTGTTGGAGCCCAAATCAATGGCGGCATACAGCGAGGTGGAGCTCATGCTCTTCATCGTTCAGAAGGCTCCCTCGTCGACGGGGCGCTTGTGCCCAATCCGTGTAACTGAGCGGGTTGCCGGGGAAACGCGCCCTGGCAGATTCTGAATGATTGAGCGTATAGCATAGAGTTCTTAACCTGAACGACGACGATTGCGCGGTGGACCGCTGCGGCGCGGGCCGTTGCCTGGACGCGCACGGGTCAGTCGCAGCGGCTTAGGCAGGTCGGTCATCAGCGCGTCCGGGTTGTACTTGCTGACCGGAATTGAGTGACCAATATAGGTTTCGATAGCCGGCAGGTTCAGCGCATACTCTTCGCAGGCGAGGCTGATGGAGTGACCGCTGGCGCCAGCGCGACCGGTACGGCCAATGCGGTGAACGTAATCTTCGCAGTCGTCCGGCAGATCGTAGTTAAAGACGTGGGTCACGGCCGGAATGTGCAAGCCACGAGCGGCAACGTCAGTCGCGACCAGAATATCAAGGTCGCCGCGGGTAAATTCTTCGAGAATCCGCAGACGTTTTTTCTGCGCCACGTCGCCGGTCAGCAGACCTACGCGATGGCCGTCGGCGGCGAGATGGCCCCAGATATCTTCACAACGATGCTTGGTATTGGCGAAGACGATGGCGCGATCGGGCCACTCTTCTTCCAGCAGCGTCTGCAGCAGGCGCATTTTTTCTTCGTTGGACGGGTAGAAGAGCTCTTCTTTAATACGGTGGCCCGTTTTCTGTTCCGGCTCGACTTCAACGTACTCGGCGTTGTTCATTTGTTCGAACGCCAGTTCGCGTACGCGATAAGAAAGCGTCGCGGAGAACAGCATGTTCAGACGCTGAGTGGCCGGCGGCATGCGGCGGAACAGCCAGCGGATATCTTTAATAAAGCCGAGATCGTACATGCGATCGGCTTCGTCCAGCACGACGACCTGAATGGCGCCGAGGTTAATGTGGTTTTGCTTCGCGTAATCGATCAGACGACCGGTGGTACCGATCAGAATATCGACGCCGCTTTCCAGCACTTTCAGCTGCTTATCGTAGCCGTCGCCGCCGTAAGCCAGACCCAGCTTCAGACCGGTGGCCTGCGCCAGCGGTTCAGCGTCCGCGTGGATCTGTACCGCCAGTTCACGCGTCGGCGCCATAATCAGCGCGCGCGGCTGGTTAACCTGGCGATCGGCGATAGCCGGGTGAGAGAGAAGATAATGAAACGTCGACGTCAGGAACGCCATCGTTTTACCGGTACCGGTTTGCGCCTGCCCGGCGACATCGCGGCCTTCCAGCGTCAGCGGAAGAGCGAGGGCCTGAATAGGTGTGCAATTATGAAACCCTTTCTTTTCAAGGGCTTCAATGACTGCCGGGTGCAGGGCGAAGTCGGAAAACTTCTGTTCTGTTAAATGTGTTTTGCTCATAGTGTGGTAGAATATCAGCTAACTATTGCATTAAGAAAGCGTATCCGGTGAAATAACGTCAACCTTTCGTTGGCGGTGTACGAAATTATTCAAGGTACGTCTACGGTAACTGAACGAATCCAGGATAGCTTAGACCACTAAGCGAGCCGGGAGCGATAAATCTGCAATATGCAGTGCGCGTTCAGGTGACCCTGGCGTCAAAGGGTGGGTCCATGAGGGATCGCGCCAGTTGGCAGACCAGAGAATTGAGGTATCCTGAAGAATAGCGTGCATAACGTAGCCGCAGCGCGTCGTTGATGGCTACGACACCAACACACCAGGCTTATTCCTGTGGAGTTAAATATGAGCGATAAAATTATTCACCTGACTGACGACAGTTTTGACACGGACGTACTCAAGGCTGACGGGCTGACCCTCGTCGATTTCTGGGCAGAGTGGTGTGGTCCGTGCAAAATGATCGCCCCGATTCTGGATGAGATCGCTGAAGAGTATCAGGGCAAACTGACCGTAGCTAAGCTGAACATCGACCAGAACCCGGGCACCGCGCCGAAGTACGGCATTCGCGGCATCCCAACCCTGCTGCTGTTCAAAAACGGCGAAGTGGCGGCCACCAAAGTCGGCGCACTGTCCAAGGGTCAGCTGAAAGAGTTCCTCGACGCCAACCTGGCGTAAGCGAATTGCTGTTCCGGCGTCCAGATTCCTATTTTTTGCGGAACTCTGGACGCCCGGCTGGAGTCGTGCTAAGTTAATCCACAGACTTCGTTTTAAACATACCTTGTTTGAATCTTGTTTTACCCGAAGCATCCCGCAAAAAATGCGCGTGAAGCTATTAATTCCGGGCTTTTCACTCATTCCGTCTAGTCGTTTCAGTTCTGCGTTCTTTCCTGTGACCAGGCGACGTACAGACACGAGATGAAGGCCGTTAACAGGCATGGAAGTTCCTGCCATACCATTCACAACATTAAGTTCGAGATTTACCCCGAGTTTAAGAACCCACACCACTATGAATCTTACCGAATTAAAGAATACGCCGGTTTCTGAGCTGATTACTCTCGGCGAAAATATGGGGCTGGAAAACCTGGCTCGTATGCGTAAGCAGGATATTATTTTTGCCATCCTCAAGCAGCATTCGAAGAGTGGCGAAGATATCTTTGGCGACGGCGTACTGGAGATACTGCAGGATGGATTTGGATTCCTCCGCTCCGCAGACAGCTCCTACCTCGCCGGCCCTGACGACATCTACGTATCCCCCAGCCAAATCCGCCGTTTCAACCTCCGCACTGGTGACACCATTTCCGGTAAGATTCGTCCTCCGAAAGAGGGTGAGCGTTACTTTGCGCTGCTGAAAGTTAACGAAGTTAACTACGACAAGCCGGAAAACGCCCGTAACAAGATCCTGTTCGAGAACTTAACGCCGCTGCACGCGAATTCTCGTCTGCGTATGGAGCGTGGTAACGGTTCTACCGAAGACTTAACCGCTCGCGTACTGGATCTGGCTTCCCCGATTGGCCGCGGCCAGCGTGGTCTGATCGTCGCGCCGCCGAAAGCCGGTAAAACCATGCTGCTGCAGAACATCGCGCAGAGCATCGCTTACAACCATCCGGACTGCGTGCTGATGGTGCTGCTGATCGACGAACGTCCGGAAGAAGTGACCGAGATGCAGCGTCTGGTGAAAGGTGAAGTGGTTGCTTCCACCTTCGACGAACCGGCATCCCGTCACGTTCAGGTTGCTGAGATGGTTATCGAGAAAGCGAAACGTCTGGTTGAACACAAGAAAGACGTTATCATCCTGCTTGACTCCATTACCCGTCTGGCGCGCGCCTACAACACCGTGGTCCCGGCTTCCGGTAAAGTGCTGACCGGTGGTGTGGACGCCAACGCCCTGCACCGTCCGAAGCGTTTCTTCGGTGCGGCGCGTAACGTCGAAGAGGGCGGCAGCCTGACCATCATCGCCACGGCGCTGATCGACACCGGCTCCAAAATGGATGAAGTTATCTACGAAGAGTTTAAAGGTACCGGTAACATGGAGCTGCACCTCTCTCGTAAGATTGCTGAAAAACGCGTCTTCCCGGCTATCGATTACAACCGTTCCGGTACGCGTAAAGAAGAGCTGCTCACCACTCAGGAAGAGCTGCAGAAAATGTGGATCCTGCGCAAAATTATCCATCCGATGGGTGAGATCGACGCGATGGAATTCCTCATTAATAAACTGGCAATGACTAAGACGAATGATGACTTCTTCGATATGATGAAGCGCTCGTAAGGTAAAAAAAGCCAAAAACGCCACGCCTTTGCGTGGCGTTTTCATTTTGGGATTTGTATGATCCAGAGACAGAGAAAGCGGGACGAAAGTTGTCGTATAATGGCGCCGGACAGCAGGCGGAGACAGCTTTAACAGACTAAAATCTATACAATAAATTTGTAATGTTCTGCTTTTCCCCTTCTGGAGTTGGGGCATCATCGCTATACTTCCCGGATTAACTATGCTGAGAGCACATGCGTTGTGAATTTACTCACTGCTATTACTGAATTAATCAGTATTTTCTTATTCACGACCCTCTTTATTTTTGTCGCGCGGAAAGTGGCAAAAAAGATTGGGTTAGTGGATAAACCAAACTATCGCAAACGGCATCAGGGGTTGATTCCGTTGGTCGGTGGTATCTCAGTTTATGCAGGCATCTGTTTCACCTTCGCCATCGCCGATTATTATATTCCTCACGCCTCGCTGTATCTGGCCTGTGCGGGGGTATTGGTGCTGGTTGGCGCGCTGGACGATCGCTTCGACATCAGCGTGAAAATTCGCGCGGTCATTCAGGCCGCGATCGCCGTGATTATGATGATGGCAGGGAATCTGCATCTGAGTAGTCTGGGCTTTATTTTTGGCTCGTGGGAGCTGGTGCTGGGGCCTTTCGGCTTCTTCCTCACTCTGTTTGCCGTCTGGGCCGCCATCAACGCGTTTAATATGGTCGATGGGATTGACGGCCTGCTCGGCGGCCTGTCATCCGTCTCCTTTGCGGCGACCGGGATCATCCTCTGGTTTGACGGTCAGTACAGCCTGGCGATGTGGTGTTTTGCGATGATCGCCGCCATTCTGCCCTATATTCTTCTTAATCTTGGCGCCCTCGGCCGCCGCTATAAAGTTTTTATGGGTGACGCCGGCAGCACCATGATTGGCTTCACCATCATCTGGATCCTGCTGGAAACCACACAAGGTAAAACGCATCCCATCAGCCCGGTCACCGCGCTGTGGATTATCGCTATCCCGTTGATGGATATGGTGGCGATTATGTATCGCCGCCTGCGCAAAGGCATGAGTCCTTTCTCACCGGACCGGCAGCATATTCATCATTTGATCATGCGCGCCGGGTTTACTTCCCGCCAGGCGTTCGTCCTGATCACCCTGGCCGCTGCCCTGCTGGCGCTGGTTGGCGTCGCGGCGGAATATACCCGCATTGTGCCGGAATGGGTGATGTTAATTCTCTTTTTGGTGGCCTTCTTCCTTTATGGCTACTGTATTAAGCGCGCCTGGAAAGTGGCGCGTCTGGTTAAGCGCATCAGACGCAGAATTCGGCGACACAGCGGCAATAATCCGAAACTAACCAAGTAAAGCTGGGGATGTGATGACTCAACCATTACCGGGAGCACAATCAGTGAACGTTGAGAACGAGCTGGATATTCGCGGGCTGTTTCGCGCTTTATGGGCAGGAAAAGGCTGGATAGTCGGCGGTGCTGTACTCTTCGCCGCTATCGTGTTGGTGTACACCTTCTTTGCTCGCCAGGAGTGGAGCGCCACGGCGATCACCGATCGGCCTACTGTCAACATGTTGGGGGGGTACTATTCCCAGCAGCAGTTCTTACGCAATCTGGATATCAAAGCCGACCTGGCCTCGGTGGATCAGCCTTCCGCCATGGATGAAGCGTATAAAGAGTTCATCATGCAGTTGGCCTCCTGGGATACCCGGCGTGATTTCTGGCTGCAAACGGACTACTACAAGCAGCGACAGTCGGGTAATGCTCGCGCCGATGCGGCGATGCTGGATGATTTAATTAACAATATCCAGTTTATGCCAGGCGATGCGGCCAAGAGCGTCAACGACAGCGTCAAACTGACCGCCGAGACCGGGCAGGATGCCAATAATTTGCTGCGCCAGTATGTGGCTTTCGCCAGCCAGCGGGCGGCTGGCCATCTTAACGACGAGCTCAAAGGCGCCTGGGCGGCGCGGACGGTACAAATGAAGGCGCAGGTGAAGCGTCAGGAAGAAGTGGCCGAGGCTATTTTCAACCGCCGGACCCACAGCGTGGAGCAAGCGCTGAAGGTCGCTCAGCAGCATAATATCTCGCGCAGCGAAACGGATGTTCCTGCCGATCAGTTGCCGGATTCAGAGCTATTTTTATTGGGCAGGCCGATGCTGCAGGCCAGACTGGAAAACCTGCAGGCCGTCGGACCGGAATATGACCTCGATTACGAC
This sequence comes from Klebsiella sp. JN_Kp127, assembly GCF_040062505.1. Classification (NCBI taxonomy): domain Bacteria; kingdom Pseudomonadati; phylum Pseudomonadota; class Gammaproteobacteria; order Enterobacterales; family Enterobacteriaceae; genus Klebsiella; species Klebsiella sp. JN_Kp127. Next base: position 60,831 of record NZ_JBEAHS010000043.1, on the reverse strand, counting down.
CAGAATCGCGCCATGCTGAGCACGTTGAACGTCGGTCCAACGTTGGATCCGCGTTTTCAGACTTACCGGTATTTGCGAACGCCGGAAGAACCTGTAAAACGCGATAGCCCGCGCCGTGTATTTCTGATGGTGATGTGGGGGATTGTGGGTGCGCTCATCGGCGCAGGCGTGGCGTTATCGCGTCGTCGTGTCCTGTGATTGCGGCCTGTGGTGAAGGGCAAATGACCTTCATCGCCTAATCGAAGAGAATCGATGTGAAAGTACTAACTGTATTTGGCACGAGGCCGGAAGCCATCAAGATGGCTCCTCTGGTCCATGCGCTGGCAAAGGATCCTCATTTTGAGGCGAAAGTATGCGTGACCGCGCAGCATCGGGAGATGCTCGATCAGGTGTTGAAACTATTCTCCATCACCCCGGACTACGATCTCAACATCATGAAGCCGGGACAGGGGCTCACCGAGATCACCTGCCGTATTCTTGAGGGGCTGAAGCCGGTTCTGGAGTCGTTTAAACCCGACGTGGTGCTGGTGCATGGCGATACCACCACCACGATGGCGGCGAGCCTGGCGGCGTTTTACCAGCGCATACCGGTGGGCCATGTAGAGGCGGGTCTGCGGACCGGCGATTTAAGTTCGCCGTGGCCGGAAGAGGGCAACCGTACGCTGACCGGGCATCTGGCGACGTACCATTTCGCCCCTACGGAAACCTCGCGGCAGAATCTGCTGCGGGAAAACATTGCCGACAGTCGCATCACGGTGACCGGGAATACGGTCATCGATGCCCTATTCTGGGTGCGCGATCGCGTTCTGGGCGATGAAGCGCTACGGGAGACCCTGCTGCAGCGCTATCCTTTCATTAGCCACGGTAAAAAAATGATTCTGGTTACCGGCCATCGGCGGGAAAGCTTTGGGCTCGGCTTTGAGCAGATCTGCCAGGCGCTGGCGGAGATAGCCCATACCCACCCTGAGGTGCAGATTGTCTATCCGGTTCACCTGAATCCTAACGTCAGCGAACCGGTGAACCGTATTCTCGGCCATATCGACAACGTGATGTTGATTGAACCGCAGGACTACCTGCCGTTCGTCTGGTTGATGGATCGGGCCTGGCTCATCCTGACCGATTCCGGTGGTATTCAGGAAGAGGCGCCTTCCCTGGGGAAACCGGTGCTGGTCATGCGCGATATGACCGAACGTCCGGAAGCGGTGGCCGCCGGTACCGTCTGTCTGGTGGGCACCGACAGCCAGCGCATCGTGGCGGAAGTCACGCGACTGCTGGAGAATGATGCCGCATACCAGGCGATGAGCCGCGCGCATAATCCTTATGGCGATGGCGAAGCATGTCGTCGAATTTTGTCTGCACTTAAAAATAATCAGGTAACGCTATGAGTTTTTCTACCATTTCAGTGATTGGCCTTGGCTATATCGGGCTGCCAACCGCTGCCGCGTTCGCCTCCCGGCAGAAGCGGGTGGTCGGCGTTGATGTCAATCAACATGCCGTGGAGACCATTAACCGTGGAGAGATTCATATCGTGGAGCCGGATCTGGCGAGTGTGGTGAAGACCGCGGTCGAGCAGGGATATTTAAGCGCCACCACCACCCCGGTGGCAGCGGATGCCTACCTGATTGCCGTGCCGACGCCGTTTAAAGATCGCCACGAGCCGGATATGGTGTTTGTCGAGTCGGCGGCTAAATCCATTGCGCCGACGTTAAAGAAAGGCTCGCTGGTGATCCTCGAGTCCACCTCGCCGGTCGGGTCGACCGAACAGATGGCTGAGTGGCTGGCGGAGATGCGCCCGGACCTCAGCTTTCCCCAGCAGGTGGGTGAAGCGGCGGACGTGAATATCGCCTACTGCCCGGAGCGGGTATTGCCCGGCCAGGTGATGGTCGAGCTGATTAAAAACGACCGCGTTATCGGCGGCATGTCGCCGGTCTGCTCCGCTCGCGCCAGCGAGCTGTATAAAATCTTCCTCGAAGGCGAATGTGTGGTGACCAACTCGCGTACCGCCGAGATGTGCAAGCTGACGGAAAACAGCTTCCGCGACGTCAACATCGCTTTTGCCAACGAGCTGTCGCTGATTTGCGCCGATCAGGCCATTAACGTCTGGGAACTGATCCGCCTGGCGAACCGCCATCCGCGAGTGAATATCCTGCAGCCGGGACCGGGCGTCGGCGGCCACTGTATCGCCGTCGACCCGTGGTTTATCGTGGCGCAAAACCCGCAGCAGGCGCGTCTGATCCGCACGGCCCGTGAGGTCAACGACCACAAGCCGGAATGGGTTATCGAACAGGTGAAGGCGCAGGTAGCTGACTGCCTGAATGCCACCAACAAACGGGCCAGCGAACTGACCATTGCCTGTTTTGGCCTCGCCTTTAAGCCGAATATTGACGACCTGCGCGAAAGCCCGGCAATGGAAATTGCCGCGCAGATTGCCCGCTGGCACAGCGGCACGACGCAGGTAGTTGAGCCCAACATTCACGCGCTGCCGCAGAAACTCGACGGTCTGTGTACGCTGGCGACCCTCGATGCGGCGCTGGCCAGCGCCGACGTGCTGGTGATGCTGGTCGATCACCATGAATTTAAAGCCGTTAGCGGCGACAGCGTCACCCAGGCGTATATCATCGACACCAAAGGAGTGTGGCGGTGAGAACCATTCTGGTCACCGGCGGCGCGGGCTTCATTGGTTCGGCGGTAGTGCGGGAGATTATCCAGCACACCGCCGATCGCGTGGTGGTGGTGGATAAACTGACCTACGCCGGCAATTTAATGTCGCTGGCGCCGGTGGCGCAGGATGCGCGTTTCGCCTTTGAACAGGTGGATATCTGCGACCGCGGCGAGCTGGACCGTATTTTCGTGCAGTATCAACCTGATACAGTGATGCACCTGGCGGCGGAAAGCCATGTCGATCGGTCGATTGACGGCCCGGCGGCATTTATTGAAACCAATATCGTGGGCACCTATACGCTGCTGGAGGCGGCCCGTAGCTGGTGGAATACGCTGGCTACGGCGCAAAAATCGGCGTTTCGCTTCCATCACATCTCCACCGATGAAGTGTATGGCGATCTGCACGGCAGCGATGATTTCTTTACCGAGACCACGCCCTATGCGCCAAGCAGCCCCTATTCGGCCTCGAAAGCCAGCAGCGACCACCTGGTGCGTGCCTGGCTGCGGACCTATGGCCTGCCGACGCTTATCACCAACTGCTCGAATAACTACGGCCCATATCACTTCCCCGAGAAGCTGATCCCGCTGACCATCCTCAACGCGCTGGCAGGCAAGCCGCTGCCGGTGTATGGCAATGGACAGCAGATCCGCGACTGGCTGTACGTGGAAGATCACGCCAGAGCGCTGTATCTGGTGGCGACCCGCGGCGAACCGGGCGAGACTTACAATATCGGCGGTCATAACGAGCGTAAAAACATCGAGGTGGTGGAAACCATTTGCGAATTGCTCGAAGCGCTGGCGCCGCATAAGCCGCAGGGCGTGGCGCACTATCGCGACCTGATCGCCTTTGTTGCCGATCGCCCGGGCCACGATCTGCGCTATGCCATTGATGCTTCGAAGATTGCCCGTGAGCTGGGCTGGACGCCGGCTGAGACCTTCACTTCCGGTATGCGTAAGACCGTGGCGTGGTATCTGGCGAACGAGACATGGTGGCGCCAGGTTCAGGACGGAAGCTATCAGGGCGAGCGTCTTGGACTGCAAGGCTAATCATCTCTGGGGGGAATGATGAAAGGTATTATTCTGGCGGGGGGTTCCGGAACGCGACTGCATCCCATCACCCGCGGCGTGTCGAAGCAGCTGTTGCCGATCTACGATAAGCCGATGATCTACTACCCGCTGTCGGTATTAATGCTGGCCGGGATCCGTGAGATCCTGATCATCACCACGCCGGACGATCTGCGCGATTTCCAGCGCCTGCTCGGCGATGGCTCAGAGTTTGGCATTGCGCTGCACTATGCCGTACAGCCGACGCCGGATGGTTTAGCCCAGGCGTTTATCATCGGCGAAGCCTTTCTTAACGGCGAACCGGCGTGCCTGGTGTTAGGCGACAACATCTTCTTCGGCCAGAGCTTCAGCCCCAAGCTGCGCAGCGTGGCTGCCCGCACGGAAGGGGCGACGATTTTTGGCTATCAGGTGATGGATCCTGAGCGCTTTGGCGTGGTGGAGTTTGATGACAACTTTCGCGCGCTGTCGCTGGAAGAGAAGCCGAAGCAGCCGAAGTCGAACTGGGCGGTCACCGGTCTCTATTTCTACGATGGCAAGGTGGCGGAGTACGCCAAACGGGTCAAGCCATCCGAGCGCGGCGAACTGGAAATCACCTCTATCAACCAGATGTACCTTGAAGATGGCGCATTGACCGTCGAACTGCTTGGACGCGGCTTTGCGTGGCTGGATACCGGCACCCACGATAGCCTGATCGAGGCCAGCATGTTCGTGCAGACCGTCGAGAAGCGTCAGGGCTTCAAAATCGCCTGTCTGGAAGAGATCGGCTGGCGCAACGGCTGGCTGGACGACGACGGTGTCAAACACGCGGCGAAGCGGTTGGAAAAAACCGGCTACGGCCAATATCTGCTGGATCTGCTCCGTGCCCGTCCGCGCCAGTATTGATCCCCTGGAGTGGGAGAACCGCTTCTTTGCCGTTAACAGCGCCGTCGTTCACTTTGACGAGCATGCGCCGCGGCTGACGCCTGAGGCGCTGGCGGGGTGGTCGCGAGTGCAGGCGAAGGTAGCCGCCAGCGACACCGTCCGGCTCGACGCGCTGCAGCAGCTGGGTTTTCAGCTGGTGGAAGGCGAGGTCGATCTGACGCTACCGGTGGGCAACCCTGCGGATGCGGGCGCCGACGTCGCCGTGGAGGCGGATATTGCGCCACTGCGCGAGCAGGCGGCGCAGGCCTTTGCGATGAGCCGCTTTCGCGCGCCCTGGTATGCTGCCGACGCCAGCGGCCGTTTCTATGCCCAGTGGATTGAAAATGCGGTGCGCGGCACCTTCGATCATCAGTGCCTGATTTACCGCCATCCAGAGGGCGATATTCGCGCCTTTGTCTCCCTGCGCCAGCTCAATGCCACCGAGGCGCGTATCGGCCTGCTGGCCGGACGCGGCGCCGGGGCGCAGCTGATGCAGGCGGCGCGGTACTGGGCCGCTTCGCGCGGACTTTCTACACTGCGGGTGGCGACCCAGATGGGCAACACCGCCGCGCTTAAACGTTATATTCTCAGCGGTGCTAATGTGGAAAGCACCGCCTACTGGCTATACAGGTGACCCCATGATCCCATTTAACGCGCCGCCGGTGGTTGGAACCGAGCTTGATTACATGCAGTCTGCGATGAACAGCGGCAAGCTGTGCGGCGACGGCGGCTTTACGCGCCGCTGCCAGCAGTGGATGGAGCAGCGTTTTGGCACGGCAAAAGCCCTGCTAACCCCTTCCTGCACGGCTTCGCTGGAGATGGCCGCGCTGCTGCTGGATATCCAGCCGGGCGACGAAGTGATTATGCCCAGCTATACCTTTGTCTCCACCGCCAATGCCTTTGTGCTGCGCGGGGCGAAAATCGTCTTCGTCGATATCCGTCGCGATACGATGAATATCGATGAAACGTTAATCGAAGCCGCTATCACCGATAAAACCCGGGCGATCGTCCCGGTGCACTATGCCGGCGTAGCCTGCGAGATGGATACCATCATGGCCATCGCCGACAAGTACAACCTGTTCGTGGTGGAAGACGCCGCGCAGGGGGTGATGTCCACCTACAAGGGGCGCGCGCTGGGCACCATCGGCCATATCGGCTGCTTCAGCTTCCATGAAACTAAAAACTACACCGCCGGCGGTGAGGGCGGGGCGACGCTGATCAACGATCGCACGCTGGTGGAACGTGCGGAGATCATTCGCGAAAAAGGCACCAACCGCAGCCAGTTCTTTCGTGGCCTAGTGGATAAATATACCTGGCGGGACATTGGCTCCAGCTATCTGATGTCCGACCTGCAGGCCGCCTATCTGTGGGCGCAGCTGGAAGCGGCGGAGCGCATCAACCAGCAGCGTCTGGCGCTGTGGCAGAATTACTATGACGCGCTGCTGCCGCTGGCCCGCGCGGGACGTATTGAACTGCCGACGGTCCCGGCTGACTGCGGGCAAAACGCGCACATGTTCTACATTAAGCTGCGCGATATCGAGGATCGCAGCAGGCTTATCGCCTGGCTGAAAGAGGCGGAGATCCTCGCGGTATTCCATTACATTCCCCTGCACAGCTGTCCGGCAGGCGAACACTTCGGCGAATTCCACGGTGAAGACCGCTATACCACCCAGGAGAGCGAGCGCCTGGTGCGCCTGCCGCTGTTTTACAATCTGTCTGTGGTGAACCAGCGGACGGTGATTAACTCGCTGCTGAGCTACTTCTCCTGATATGTCGTTAGCAAAAGCCTCATTGTGGACGGCGGCCTCGACGCTGGTCAAAATCGGCGCCGGGCTGTTGGTCGTCAAGCTGCTGGCCGTCTCGTTTGGGCCCGCGGGCGTTGGTCAGGCCGGTAACTTCCGGCAACTGGTCACCGTGCTCGGCGTGCTGGCCGGGGCCGGGATATTTAACGGCGTCACGAAGCTGGTGGCTCAGCATCACGACGATCCCCCGCGCCTGAAGCAGGTGGTGGGCACCTCGTCGGCGATGGTGCTTGGCTTTTCCACGCTGCTGGCGCTGGTGTTTTTACTGGCGGCGGCGCCGATAAGCCAGGGGCTGTTCGGTCATACTCATTATCAGAATCTGGTACGGCTGGTGGCGCTGGTGCAGATGGGGATCGCCTGGGCGAACTTCCTGCTGGCGCTGATGAAAGGCTTTCGCGATGCGGCGGGAAACGCCTTCTCGCTGATTGCCGGCAGCCTGATTGGCGTGGCGGCCTATTATGCCTGTTACTACTTCGGTGGTTACCAGGGGGCGCTGCTGGGGCTGGCGTTAGTGCCGGCGCTGGTGGTGATCCCGGCGGGCATCATGCTCTGGCGGCGGGGTAATATTCCGCTGAGCGCCCTGCGTCCGCGCTGGGATAACGGTCTGGCGGGACAGCTATCGAAATTTACCCTGATGGCGCTGATAACCTCAGTGACCCTGCCGGTGGCTTATGTGATGATGCGTAATCTGCTGGCGGCGCATTATGGCTGGGAGGCGGTCGGTATCTGGCAGGGGGTGAGCAGTATCTCCGATGCCTATCTGCAGTTTATTACCGCCTCGTTCAGCGTCTATCTCCTGCCGACGCTGTCGCGGCTGAGCGCCAAAACGGATATCACCCGCGAGATAGTCAAGTCGCTGAAATTCGTCCTGCCGGCAGTGGCGGCGGCGAGCCTGACGGTCTGGCTGCTGCGCGATTTTGCCATCTGGTTGCTGTTTTCCGATCGCTTTACCGCGATGCGTGACCTGTTCGCCTGGCAGCTGGTGGGCGACGTTTTAAAAGTAGGCGCCTACGTCTATGGCTATCTGGTGATCGCTAAAGCGTCGCTGCGTTTTTATATTCTGACGGAAATCAGCCAGTTCACGCTGCTGACCGCATTCTCACACTGGCTTATACCGGCGCACGGCGCGGTTGGCGCGGCGCAGGCGTATATGGCCACTTATATTGTTTATTTCGCCCTTTGTAGTGGCGTGTTTTTACTCTGGCGTAAACGGGCATGACAGCACTGATACATGTACTGGGATCGGATATCCCGCATCATAACCAGACCGTACTGCGGTTCTTTAACGACGAACTGGCCGCCGATCCGCAGGCCAGGAGATTTATGGTCGTCGGTGATGAGGCCAGCGTGCGTGATGGGTATCCGGCGCTGGACATCACCTGCTATCCGGGGAAGAAGTCGCTGGCGCAGGCGGTGATTGCGCAAGCCAAAGCCAACCGTCAGCAGCGCTTTTTCTTCCACGGCCAGTTCAATACCGGCCTGTGGCTGGCGCTGTTGAGCGGCGGTATTCGCCCATCGCAGTTTAACTGGCATATCTGGGGGGCGGATCTGTATGAAAACGCGACCAGCCTGAAGTTCCGCCTGTTCTATCCGCTGCGCCGCCTGGCGCAGGGGCGGGTAGGGCGCGTTTTCGCCACCCGCGGCGATCTTAGCTGGTTCGCTAACCGCCATCCGCGCGTTCCGGGCGAACTGCTCTACTTCCCGACCCGTATGGATCCGGCGCTGAATACCCTGGCCGAAAACGCGCCGCGCGGCGACACGCTGACCATTCTGGTGGGCAACTCCGGGGATCGCAGCAATGAACATATTGCCGCGCTGAAGGCTATCCATCAGCAGTTTGGCGATACGGTAAACGTCATCGTGCCGATGGGCTATCCGGCGAATAACGAGGCCTATATCAATGAGGTTCGTGAGGCGGGGGCGGCGCTGTTTAGTCGCGAGCATCTGCAGATCCTCAGCGAGAAGCTTGAGTTTCATGATTATCTGGCGCTGCTGCGCCGCTGCGATCTGGGCTATTTCCTGTTTGCGCGTCAGCAGGGGATCGGCACCCTGTGCCTGTTGATTCAGGCGGGCATTCCCTGCGTGCTCAACCGCGAAAACCCGTTCTGGCAGGATATGACCGAGCAGCATGTGCCGGTGCTGTTCACCAGCGATGCGCTGGACGTCAGCGTGGTGCGCGAAGCGCAGCGCCAGCTGGCGAGCGTGGATAAGTCGGGTATCGCTTTCTTCCGGCCGAACTATCTGACGGGCTGGCAGCGGGCGCTACGGTTAGCGGCGGAGGGGCAGGCATGACGTTAATGCAATTTAGCGGGCTGCTGGTGGTCTGGCTGCTGTCGACGCTGTTTATCGCCACCGCCACCTGGTTTGAGTTCCGTCGGGTACGCTTCAACTTCAACGTCTTTTTCTCGTTGCTGTTTCTGCTGACCTTTTTCTTCGGTTTCCCGCTGACCAGTATTCTGGTGTTCCGCTTTGACGTCAGCGTGGCGCCGCCGGAGATTTTGCTGCAGACGCTGCTGATCGCGGTGTGCTTCTACGCGATCTACTACGTGACCTATAAAACGCGGCTGCGTCCGGCATCGCGTGAGGTTACGCGTCGGCCGCTGTTTACCATGAACCGGGTGGAAACCCATCTGGCGTGGGGCATACTGATGGGGCTGGCGCTGCTGTGCGTCGGCATCTTCTTCGCCCACAATGGTTTCCTGCTGTTTAAGCTCAACTCCTACAGCCAGATTTTCTCTGCTGAAGTCTCCGGCGTGGCGTTGAAGCGCTTCTTCTACTTCTTTATCCCGGCGATGCTGGTGGTCTATTTCCTGCGCCAGGATTATAAGGCGTGGATTTTCTTCCTCGTCAGCACCGTGGCCTTTGGTCTGCTGACCTACGCTATCGTCGGCGGGACTCGCGCCAATATCATCATCGCCTTCGCCATCTTCCTGTTTATCGGCATTATTCGCGGCTGGATCAGCTTGTGGATGCTGGCTGCGGCGGGCGTGCTGGGCATCGTCGGCATGTTCTGGCTGGCGCTGAAGCGCTACGGGATGAACGTCAGCGGCGACGAAGCGTTTTATACCTTCCTCTATCTCACACGCGATACCTTCTCGCCGTGGGAGAACCTGGCGCTGCTGCTGCAAAACTATGACAAGATCGATTTCCAGGGGCTGGCGCCGATGATCCGCGACTTCTACGTCTTTATCCCCAGCTGGATGTGGCACGGTCGTCCGACGATGGTGCTCAATACCGCCAACTACTTCACCTGGGAAGTGTTAAACAACCATTCGGGGCTGGCGATTTCGCCGACGCTGATTGGCTCGCTGGTGGTGATGGGCGGCGTCTGGTTTGTGCCGCTGGGCGCTGTGGCGGTCGGGTTGATTATTAAATGGTTCGACTGGCTGTATGAGCTCGGCAACCGGGAGAGCAATCGCTATAAAGCGGCAATCCTGCATAGTTTCTGTTTCGGCGCTATCTTCAACATGATAGTGCTGGCGCGCGAGGGGCTGGATTCGTTCGGCTCCCGCGTGGTGTTTTTCCTCGTGATCTTTGGTATCTGCTTGCTGGCGGCGAAACTGCTGTACTGGTTCCTGGATAGCGTGGGACTGATTCATAAGCGCGTAAAACCGCTTTCGCAACCGCAAGTCTGAGAAGGATGGACATGACTGGGACCATTTCCGCGCCGTTGTACCTGTTAAGAGGGCTGCAGCTCATAGGCTGGCGCGATATGCAGCACGCTCTGGATTATTTATATGCCGACGGCGTTCTCCGGGAGGGGACGTTGGTGGCGATTAATGCCGAGAAAATGCTGGCCGTAGAGGATAACCCCGAGGTGCGGGCGCTGATTGAGGCGGCGGAGTTTAAATATGCGGATGGCATCAGCGTGGTACGTTCGCTGCGTAAAAAATATCCGCAGGCCCAGGTGTCCCGCGTGGCGGGAGCCGATCTCTGGGAAGCGTTAATGCAGCGCGCCGGCGCTGAAGGCACTCCGGTGTTTTTGGTCGGCGGTAAACCTGAAGTCCTGGCGCAGACGGCGTCCAGCCTGCGCCAGCGCTGGCAGGTGAATATCGTCGGCAGCCAGGACGGCTATTTTGCGCCTGAGCAACGGCAGGCATTGTTCGAACGCATTCGCGACAGCGGGGCGAAAATCGTCACCGTCGCCATGGGGTCCCCGCGTCAGGAGATCTTTATGCGCGACTGTCGGCGCCTGTACCCGCACGCGCTGTATATGGGCGTCGGCGGCACTTACGATGTTTTCACCGGGCACGTTCATCGGGCGCCGAAGTTCTGGCAGGATCTGGGGCTGGAGTGGTTTTACCGCCTGGTTTCCCAGCCGAGCCGGATTAAAAGGCAGGCCCGACTGCTACGATATTTACGTTGGCATTACACCAATAAACTCTAATATTCCTCTGCATTCTGGCGAGTTTGTATCCATTTTCTGTTTAATGTCTTTACTCGCCTGATACTTTATTTGCCATTTCCATAAAATTCATTAACCATTCGCAGGCTTCATACGCGCGGGGGGAGACCTGCGCGTCGGCAAGGCTATGAGTTCAGTTAATAACAATAACCGGGAGTACCCGGAATACGGCAAACACAAGAGGATATATGACTGAGAAAAAAGCGGAGCTCCAGCGTGGACTGGAGGCCCGGCATATTGAACTGATCGCCCTTGGGGGGACGATTGGCGTGGGGTTGTTTATGGGGGCGGCCAGTACCCTGAAGTGGGCTGGGCCTTCCGTGCTGCTGGCGTACATTATCGCTGGCCTGTTCGTCTTTTTCATTATGCGCTCAATGGGCGAAATGCTGTTCCTTGAGCCCGTCACCGGCTCCTTCGCGGTGTATGCGCATCGCTATATGAGCCCCTTCTTCGGCTACCTGACCGCCTGGTCGTACTGGTTTATGTGGATGGCGGTGGGCATCTCTGAGATTACCGCCATCGGCGTCTATGTGCAGTTCTGGTTCCCGGAGATGGCGCAGTGGATCCCGGCGTTAATTGCCGTGGGGCTGGTGGCGCTGGCTAACCTCGCGGCGGTCCGGCTGTACGGTGAAATCGAGTTCTGGTTCGCCATGATTAAAGTGACCACCATTATCGTGATGATCGTCGTGGGCCTGGGCGTCATTTTCTTCGGCTTTGGCAACGGCGGCCACTCCATCGGTTTTGGCAACCTGACCGAACATGGCGGCTTCTTTGCCGGCGGCTGGAAGGGCTTCCTGACGGCGCTGTGTATCGTGGTCGCGTCCTATCAGGGCGTGGAGCTCATCGGCATTACCGCTGGTGAAGCGAAAAATCCGCAGGTCACACTGCGCAGCGCGGTGGGCAAAGTGCTGTGGCGGATCCTGATTTTCTACGTCGGCGCGATTTTCGTTATCGTCACCATCTTCCCATGGGATCAAATCGGCTCCAACGGCAGCCCGTTCGTACTGACGTTTGCCAAAATCGGTATTACCGCCGCGGCGGGGATTATCAACTTTGTGGTGCTGACGGCGGCGCTTTCCGGCTGCAACAGCGGGATGTACAGCTGCGGACGTATGCTGTACGCCCTGGCGAAGAACCGTCAGCTGCCGGCGGCGATCGGTAAGGTATCGCGCAACGGCGTTCCGGCCGTCGGCGTGGCGCTGTCTATTCTGATCCTGCTGGTAGGCTCCTGCCTGAATTACATCATTCCTAATCCGCAACGGGTGTTTGTCTATGTCTATAGCGCCAGCGTCCTGCCGGGGATGGTGCCCTGGTTTGTGATCCTGATTAGTCAGCTGCGTTTCCGTCGCGTACATCGGGCAGCGATAGCCAGCCATCCGTTCCGTTCGCTGCTGTTTCCGTGGGCCAACTATTTCACCATGGCTTTCCTGATCTGCGTGCTGATCGGGATGGGGCTGAATGATGAAACCCGGATGTCGCTCTTTGTCGGCATTATTTTCCTTGCTGTCGTTACCCTGATTTATAAGGTGTTTGGCCTTGGAAGGCAGGGGCAAGTCAATAATACGGCTGAATAAGCGCCAAAACGAACAAAGCATGAGCAAACGATAATTTTCTTTTAAAAGGCACTAGACAGCGGGGGAGGAAGTCCGTATTATCCGACCCCGCAACGGCGCTAAGCGCCCGTAGCTCAGCTGGATAGAGCGCTGCCCTCCGGAGGCAGAGGTCTCAGGTTCGAATCCTGTCGGGCGCACCATTAACCCGGTGCTGGAGCTGCGGTGGTTTTAATACCGCGTAAAAGGTTTGCAGTGGTGGCTATAGCTCAGTTGGTAGAGCCCTGGATTGTGATTCCAGTTGTCGTGGGTTCGAATCCCATTAGCCACCCCATTATTTGATAGAGTTGTGAATTTGCGAAGGTGGCGGAATTGGTAGACGCGCTAGCTTCAGGTGTTAGTGTTCTTACGGACGTGGGGGTTCAAGTCCCCCCCCTCGCACCACGACTTTAACGAATTGAACTAAAAATTCAAAAAGCAGTATTTCGGCGAGTAGCGCAGCTTGGTAGCGCAACTGGTTTGGGACCAGTGGGTCGGAGGTTCGAATCCTCTCTCGCCGACCAATTTTGAACCCCGCTTCGGCGGGGTTTTTTGTTTTCTGTGACTTCCTGCCATGACTTATTCCCCTGATCTTGCTGATAAAAAATCTTCTCTTTGCTTAAGAATACGTGTCAGGAAAACTCTCAATTCATCACTGTGGTAGATGCAATTTCCCTGGATCCTGTGCGATAATAATCGGGTAGATGCTCATTCCATCTCTTATGTTCGCCTTTGTGCCTCATAAACTCCGGAATGATGCAGAGCCGTTCTTACGGTGCTTATCGTCCACTGACAGATGTCGCATTTATGCCTCATCAAACACCATGGACATTACGTTGAGTGAAGCACCCAATTTGTTGTCAAACAGACCTGTTTTAACGCCTGCCCTGATTTCAGCGCAGGCGTTTTTTTCTTTCAGGGGGAGCGTCAACGGGAAGGCGGGGGAGAAGGGCTATCGCCCCGCAGGAGGCGATAGCCAGGTGAGGTTATTGCTGAGGGTTATTCTGCAACGTCAGCAGCAGACCATCGCGGCGCATGGTGGCCGCTTCCTCCGGTTGATGGAGGCGATCCAGAGCATCCGCCAGCCAGGCGTAATCAAAGGCATCCGGACGCTGCTTAAGCGCGGCGCGGAAGGCGATGCTGGCCTCCTGCCATTCGCCGTGCCGCATCAGCGACTGGCCCAGGGTGCTCCACAGCAGCGGACGATCGCCAACGGCTTTGATCTGCTGGCGCAGTACTTTCTCCAGCTGTTCCGGGTTATTGGTCTTCAGGCGCGGGATCGGCATCACCAGACGGTCGTCATACTGTTTCTTCAGACCATCAATAATAATTTGCTGCGCGGTATCGTGATCGTCGCTCTCGATGAGGCGCTCGGCCATCGCCACCTGCAGCGGTACCAGCGCCCGCGTTTTACGGCTCTGGTTGCGCCACCATTCGCGCAGCCCCTCGCTGCCGCCGTCGGCCAGCGCTTTGTCCATCAGGCCAACCCATGCCAGCTGTTCCAGCGCGGCGCGGTGCTCTTCATCGCCGACGTTAGCTTTCGCCATCGACGGAATGATATCCAGCAGCGACTGCCAGGCGCCGGTACGGGTATAAGCCTGTTCGGCGAGGCGCAGCACTTCCGGATGACGCGGGGTGATTTCCAGTAGCTTATCGATGCCATGGCGCGCGGCGTGATTTTCATTGCGCGCCAGCTGCAGGCGAACGCGGGTGATTTCCACCGGGATCAGGTCATCGCCCGCCAGGTCGGTGGCGCGCTCCAGATGCTGGTTAGCCCGCGCTTCATCGCCGCGCTGCTGGGCCGCTTCCGCCGCCAGCAGATAGTTCACCACCGGCTGTTCGGCGTGATCGGCGTTTTTCGCCATCAGCTTCTCAACCTGCTGGTAATCACCTTCCGCCAGCTTAAGCAGCGCCTGCTCGGTTTGCTTACGCGCGCGACGGCGTTTACGGCCGACAAACCAGCCGCGCGTATGCGCCCCGGTGCGGAAAATACGGCGCAGCAGCCATTCAATGGCGAACAGCACCACCATGGCGAGGATCAGGATGATCACCAGCCCGGTCACGCTGGTCTCGATATTGTAATTATCGGTCTGGATCAGGACGTAGCCCTGATGCCCGGCGATCATCGGGCCAAGCACGATCCCGGCGATCAACAGTGCGAAGAGTAAAAGAATTTTCAGCATGCGTTACTCTCCTTGCGGCGCAGCGGGGGCGGCCGGTGCTGCAGGTGCAGGCGAGGGCGCGCCGCCTGCGGAAACGGCAGGCTGCGCCATCAGATTACGCACCCGGGTCTGCATCAGTTTTTCCAGCAACGCCTGGCTCTGCAGCGTTTCCGGCACCGTCATAGTAATGCTTTGCTGACTGAGCTTATCCACCTCTTCAAGGAAGGCTTTAGTGGTGGCGTCATCGGTATCGTAATAGGCGCGTACCCAGGTCGAGACGTTATCCAGCGACTGTTTCCAGGTCTCTTCCTGATGGCGCGGCACTGCCTGCGCGGCGACCAGCAGGCGAGAGCGAATATTTTCCCGCAGATAGATATCCTGATTCGGCGCCAGCAGCGGGACCGCCGTTTCATCGCGGCGGCGCACGGTGATAAAACTGTCCATAAAATTCTGCCAGCTTTTCTGCAGATTGACGCGCCATTCGCTGATGGAGCTGGAGAGCTCATCGCTATCAGAATCCATCGGCGAATCGTCATCGTTATTATCCGCCAGCCGCAGGTTATCGATTTGGTTCGCCAGCTGATTAACCTTGAGGATCATGCCGTCGTAGTCGACCTGGTTTACCGCGGAGAGGGTGGCGATATCGTCGGTGATCGCCCGGCGGGCGCCGATCAGGCTTGGGTCATTCATGTCGGCGAGGCTGGCGTCGGCGCTTTTCAGCAGCGCGGCGGCGGTGGTGACATCCTGATCGCTCCACAGCTTACGTCCCGCCAGCTTGACGAGGAAGTCGGCCTGGGCCAGCAGCCAGGTTTTGGCGTCGCTACCGGAAATGACCGCCACTTTTTGCTGGACTTCGTCCAGCTGTTTGGCCAGCGTCTCCTGCTGATGTTTGGCTTCGTTTAGCTGCTCGGCCTGCTGTTTGATAATGCCTTCCAGTTCGCTTTTTTGGCTCTCCTGCGCTTTCTGCAGCGCCGCGACCTGGCTTGATAATTCAGAGGTGGTTTCGTTTTGACGCGAGGCCTGCTGTTTGTTCAGGCCATACAGGCCGATACCGGCGGCTATCGCAATGGCGATAGCGATCGCGCTGAGCGCCAGGCTGGTTTTGTTGCCAGCCTTCTTCTTATCAGTGTTCTCTGGCTGTGGTGTGGTCTCCACGGCCTCCCTGGTCTCTTCAACCACGGCGGATTGATTTTGTTGTTCCGTCATTATGGCTTCCAATGTTGAGAGTTATTGTAATGCGCGTAGCAGCGCATCGTTGTCGGCGCTATCGGCAACCTGAATCTCCTGCCAGCCCAGCTCCCGGGCCTGAAGGGCCAGACGTTCGCTGACAACGACAACGCGGCAGTGCAGGAGCCACCGTTCGCGATACCATTGCGGTATTAACGACCATAGCTGCTGCAGCATCTCGCCGCTGGTGACCACCAGCGTGGTGACCCCGCGAGATTGCCAGCGCATCGCTTCTTCTGCGCCATCGTAATGCTTTGCACTACGTTGATAACATTCACAAAATGTGACCCTGGCGCCGCGCTCGGTCAGCGTCGCGCCTAAGAGTTCCCGCCCACCATTGCCGCGTAAGATCAGCGCATTCTTCCCGGCAATGTTTTGTAATTCAGGTAATTGTAGCAAGACTTCGCTAATTTCCCGATCTAACGGGTAATGGATGTGCTGCCCGCTGACCGTATGCAGGGCCAGCGCCGTCGTGCGGCCAATGGCAAAATAACGCGGGGAAGTGGGCCAAGGCATACCCTGTTGCTGCAGACGGGCATGGGCGAACTCCACCGCATGCTGGGACAGCGCGAACAGCAGATCGTCAGGCCCCAGGCGGGCAAGCGCGTCGCCCAGCGCGGGAAGCTCCCGACCGGGCGTAAATTCTAGCAGCGGAAAGCTCCAGGCCACGCGTCCCATGGCCCGCAGACGGCTGACCAGCGCTTCTCCTTGCGGTAGTGGACGAGTGACCAGGATGCTCATCGTGGGGCTTCTCCATCATAAACTGCCGCGAGAATATCGCGGGCGCCGTTATCCAGGAGCTCTTCCGCCAGCGAGATGCCAAGCGCTTCGGCCTGCTCTGCTGGCCCGCGCCGTTCGCCGCGTACCATCTGCGAACCATCCGGGGCTCCAACCAGCGCCCGCAGCCACAGTTCACCGTCTTTCAGTTCCGCATAGCTACCAATCGGCACCTGACAGCCGCCTTCGAGACGCGTGTTCATCGCCCGCTCGGCGCGCACGCGCACTGCCGTTTCCGTATGGTTGAGAGGCGCTAACAGCCCCTGGGTCCATGCATCGTCGAGACGGCATTCGATGCCCACCGCGCCCTGGCCGACCGCCGGCAGAGATTGCTCAGGCGACAGCGGCTGGCGAATTCGCGCCTCGAGCTGCAGGCGCTTCAGGCCGGCGGCGGCGAGGATGATGGCGTCATACTCGCCGTTATCCAGCTTACTCAGTCGGGTACCGACGTTACCGCGCAGAGAGCGGATCACCAGATCCGGACGGGTGGCGGCCAGCTGGCACTGACGGCGTAAACTTGACGTGCCAACGACGCTGCCGGCCGGGAGTTCATCAATCGAGGCATAGCGATTGGAGACAAACGCGTCGCGCGGATCGTCGCGCTCGCAGATAGTCACCAGCCCCAGCCCCTCCGGGAATTCCACCGGCACATCTTTCATCGAATGAACGGCGATATCGGCGCGCCCTTCGAGCATGGCAAGCTCTAACTCTTTCACAAATAAGCCCTTGCCACCCACCTTTGCCAGGGGAGTATCAAGGATGACATCCCCGCGAGTGACCATCGGCACCAGCTCGACCTTCAGTCCGGGATGCGCTTGTTCCAGGCGCGCTTTAACATATTGCGCCTGCCATAGCGCAAGCGGGCTTTGCCGTGTGGCAATTTTCAAAACTTTGTCTAACATGCTTGTTACCGTCATTGTCGACCACTAACCATCCTAACATTGTTGTCTTACGGATGTTAGTTTTCACGGTTTATGTGGGAGATAGCTCCGGCCCACTCTTTTTTAACCTTTCATGCGCGTGGGCGGTTGCCGGAGGCGTAGTGAGGAATTTACAGGTAATAAACGGTGCTACACTTGTATGTAGCGCATCTTTCTTTACGGTCAATGAGCAAGGTGTTAAATTGATCACGTTTTAAACCATTTGTCTGTCCGCTGCTCTTCACAACCACACCGACGACGAATGGTGACGGTTTTTGTTGAAATACTGAAATCCTCCGTACTATTGTACCTCGGGTTTTTGAACATCAGGCGATATGTCTTGTACCTCTATATTGAGACACTGAAACAGAGACTGGATGCCATCAACCAACTGCGCGTGGATCGCGCGCTTGCTGCCATGGGACCCGCTTTCCAGCAGGTTTACAGTCTACTGCCAACGTTATTACATTATCATCACCCGCTGATGCCGGGTTACCTTGACGGTAACGTTCCCCGTGGCATTTGCCTCTACACGCCTGATGAAACCCAACGCCACTATCTTGAAGAACTGGAACTGCATCGCGGCATGCAGACCCAGGAGCCGCCGAAAGGCGAGCTGCCGATCACCGGCGTCTACTCGATGGGCAGTACCTCCTCCGTCGGCCAGAGCTGTTCTTCCGATCTGGACATCTGGGTATGTCACCAGGCCTGGCTGGATAGCGAAGAGCGCCAGCTGCTGCAGCGAAAATGCAGCCTGCTTGAGAGCTGGGCGGCCTCGCTCGGTGTGGAAGTCAGCTTCTTCCTGATCGACGAAAACCGCTTCCGCCATAACGAAAGCGGCAGCCTCGGCGGCGAAGACTGCGGTTCGACCCAGCATATTTTACTGCTCGATGAGTTCTACCGCACCGCGGTCCGTCTCGCCGGCAAGCGTATTCTGTGGAATATGGTGCCGTGCGATGAAGAAGAGCATTACGACGATTACGTCATGGGGCTGTATGCCCAGGGCGTGCTGACGCCAAACGAGTGGCTCGATCTCGGCGGCCTCAGTTCGCTGTCGGCGGAAGAGTACTTCGGCGCCAGCCTGTGGCAGCTGTATAAGAGTATCGACTCCCCCTATAAAGCGGTGCTGAAAACGCTGCTGCTGGAAGCCTATTCCTGGGAATACCCCAATAACCGCCTGCTGGCGAAAGATATCAAACAGCGCCTGCACGATGGCGAGATCGTCTCCTTCGGCCTCGACCCGTACTGTATGATGCTGGAGCGCGTCACCACCTACCTGCAGGCCATCGAAGATGAAACCCGTCTCGACCTGGTGCGCCGCTGCTTCTATCTGAAAGTGTGTGAAAAACTCAGCCGCGAACGCGCCTGCGTTGGCTGGCGTCGCGAAGTCGTCAGCCAGCTGGTCAACGCGTGGGGCTGGGATGAAAAGCGTCTGATGATGCTCGACAACCGCGCGAACTGGAAAATTGATGAAGTGCGCAAGGCGCACAACGAACTGCTCGATGCGATGATGCAGAGCTATCGTAATCTGATCCGCTTCGCGCGGCGCAATAACCTCAGCGTCTCCGCCAGTCCGCAGGATATTGGCGTGCTGACGCGTAAGCTGTATGCGGCTTTTGAAGCGCTGCCGGGCAAAGTGACGCTGGTGAACCCGCAAATTTCGCCGGACCTGTCGGAACCGAATCTGACCTTTATCCACGTGCCGCCGGGTCGCGCCAACCGTACCGGTTGGTATCTGTACAACCGCGCGCCGGATATGGAATCGATCATCAGCCATCAGCCGCTGGAATATAACCGTTATCTTAATAAGCTGGTGGCCTGGGCCTGGTTTAACGGCCTGCTGACCTCACGCACCCGCCTGTTTATTAAGGGCAACGGCATCGTCGATCTGGCGAAGCTGCAGGAGATGGTGGCCGACGTGTCGCACCACTTCCCGCTGCGCCTGCCGGCGCCGACGCCAAAAGCGCTATACAGCCCATGCGAAATTCGCCACCTGGCGATTATCGTCAACCTCGAATATGACCCGACGGCGGCCTTCCGCAATCAGGTGGTGCACTTTGATTTCCGTAAGCTTGATGTTTTCAGCTTCGGCGAAGAGCAAAAATGCCTGATCGGCAGCGTCGACCTGCTGTATCGCAACTCGTGGAACGAAGTGCGTACCCTGCATTTCAACGGCGAGCAGGCGATGATCGAAGCGCTGAAAACGATCCTCGGTAAAATGCATCAGGACGCCGCGCCGCCGGACAGCGTGGAGGTGTTCTGCTATAGCCAACATCTGCGCGGCCTGATCCGTACCCGCGTACAGCAGATGATCTCCGAGTGCATCGAACTGCGTCTCTCCAGTACCCGCCAGGATACCGGGCGCTTTAAAGCGCTGCGCGTCTCCGGCCAGACCTGGGGGCTGTTCTTCGAGCGTCTCAATGTTTCGGTGCAGAAGCTGGAAAACGCCATTGAATTCTACGGCGCTATCTCGCACAACAAGCTCCACGGCCTGTCGGTGCAGGTGGAAACCAATCACGTTAAGCTGCCGGCGGTGGTGGACGGCTTCGCCAGCGAAGGGATTATTCAGTTCTTCTTTGAAGACGCGGATAACAACGACAGCGGCTTTAACATCTATATTCTCGATGAGAGCAACCGCGCTGAGGTGTATCACCACTGCGAGGGCAGCAAAGAGGAGTTGGTGCGCGACGTCAGCCGCTTCTATTCGTCATCGCACGATCGTTTTACCTACGGCTCCAGCTTTATCAACTTCAACCTGCCGCAGTTCTATCAGATTGTCGAGGTGGATGGGCGCACCCAGGTGATCCCTTTCCGCACTCAGGCGATTGCCGCCGCGATACCCACCAGCCAGGACGTTACCGCCTCGCCGGTGCTGCAGCAGCGCTACTCGTAGATTTGGCCCGGATAAGTCGTGAGCCGCTATCCGGAGATATTCCCTGCTTGCGCTGCGCTTAGCAGGGCTACGGTTCTAAGACGTCGGGTAGCCCGGATAAGGCGCGATGCGCCGCCATCCGGGAAACACGTCATTAACGGAATCTCACCGTCTCACCGGCCTGCTGACTTGCCGCCTGCTCCAGCAGATCCCAGAAGGTCTCGCCGCTGCGATCGCAGATCCACTCGTCGCCTTTGAGATCGAAATGGTAGCCGCCCTGTTTGGCGGCCAGCCATACCTGGTGCAGCGGCTCCTGACGGTTAATAATGATTTTGCTGCCGTTTTCAAAGCTGATGGTCAGCACGCCGCCGTTGATTTCGCAGTCGATGTCGCTATCGCCGTCCCAGTCGTCCAGGCGTTCTTCGATGGTCATCCACAGGCTGTCGGCAAGGCGATGAAATTCACTGTCATTCATGATTCTGTCCCGCATTTTTGAGATTGGCGGCAGTATAGCGCGAAACAAAAGCGCGCGCAGTCAGATGCTAAAGGCTTGCTTTTACGCCTTCTCCTGCGATGATAGAAAGCAGAAAGAATGAATCACGGGCAACTATCAATGAAAAACGTTTTTCCTACGCTTGCCGTTTTGTTTGCGATCTTCAGCCTGACCGGCTGCGGTCTGAAAGGGCCTCTCTATTTCCCGCCGGCTGACAAAACTGCGCCGCCGCCGACCAAACCGGTTAACCCGGGCATTCAGAGCTCAACGCCGGATCGTAACGATCGTGGCGATACCGGTGGTCCGAGCCAGGTCAATTACTAACGATAACGTTCTGTTCCGCGCAACTGGAGTAGATGATGCAGTTCTCTAAAATGCATGGCCTTGGCAACGATTTTATGGTCGTTGACGCGGTAACGCAGAATGTTTTTTTCTCGCCGGAGCTGATTCGCCGCCTGGCGGATCGCCACCTTGGCGTCGGGTTCGATCAACTGTTAGTGGTGGAGCCGCCCTACGATCCGGATCTGGATTTCCATTACCGGATCTTTAATGCCGACGGCAGCGAAGTGTCGCAGTGCGGCAACGGCGCGCGCTGTTTCGCACGCTTCGTCCGGCTGAAAGGCCTGACCAATAAACGTGACATCCGCGTGAGTACGGCCAACGGCCGTATGGTATTAAGCGTAACGGAAGACGATCTGGTGCGGGTGAACATGGGCGAGCCCAACTTCGAGCCCTCCCAGGTGCCGTTCCGCGCCAACAAAGCGGAAAAGACCTATATCATGCGTGCCGCCGAGCAGACAGTATTGTGCGGCGTGGTATCCATGGGGAACCCGCACTGCGTTATCCAGGTGGATGATGTGGATACGGCGGCGGTGGAAACCCTCGGCCCGGTAATGGAAAGCCATGAGCGTTTTCCGGAGCGCGCCAATATCGGCTTTATGCAGGTGGTCGGCCGGTCCCATATCCGTCTGCGCGTCTACGAACGCGGCGCAGGGGAAACTCAGGCCTGCGGCAGCGGCGCCTGCGCCGCGGTGGCGGTGGGGATCCAGCAGGGGCTGCTCGCTGAAACGGTACGTGTGGAATTACCCGGCGGTCGTCTTGATATCGCCTGGAAAGGCCCGGGCCAGCCGCTGTTTATGACCGGCCCGGCGGCCCATGTCTATGATGGATTTATTCATTTATGAAACCAATCGGGGAAGAACAACAGGAGGTCGCCAGCGCATTGAACGATCGCGCCGTGGTGGACTATCTGTTGCAACATCCTGAATTTTTTATTCGTAATGCCGCCCAGGTCGAACACCTCCGCGTCCCGCATCCGGTACGCGGTACGATTTCGCTGGTGGAGTGGCATATGATGCGGGCGCGTAACCATATTCATGTGCTGGAAGAGAATATGTCGCTGCTGATGGAGCAGGCGGTCGCCAATGAAAGCCTGTTCCAGCGCCTGCTGCAGCTGCAAACGCGGCTGGCGGCGGCGGAGAGCCTCGACGATATGCTCAACCGCCTTCACCGCTGGGCGCGCGAGCTGGGGCTGGCGGGCGCCACGGTGCGCCTGTTCCCTGACAGCTGGCGCCTCGGCGCGCCTTCGAAGTTTACCCATCTGGCGTTAAGCCGGCAGGCGTTTGAGCCGATCCGTATTCAACGTCTGGGCCAGGCGCGCCACTACCTTGGGCCGCTCAACGGTCCGGAGCTGCTGGTGGTGCTGCCGGAGGCGAAAGCCATTGGGTCAGTGGCGATGTCGCTGCTGGGCGGCGATAATGCCCCCGGCGTGATGCTCTTTAGCAGCCGCGATGCGCAGCATTATCAGCCAGGACAGGGGACGCAGCTGCTGCAGGAGATTGCCCAGATGCTGCCCGGCCTGCTGGAGCGCTGGATTGAACGCGCATGACCGATTCTCCTCTCTTCTCCGCCGTCTCCCGCTTTCTGCGCCACCTGGGCGTTGAACGCCAGCTCAGCCCGATCACGTTACTGAATTACCAGCGACAGCTGGACGCGCTGATCGCCCTGGCGGATGAGGCGGGTCTGAAAAGCTGGTCGCAGTGCGATGCCGCTCAGGTGCGAAGCTTTGCGGTGCGCAGTCGCCGCGCGGGGTTAGGCCCGGCGAGCCTGGCGCTTCGCCTGTCGGCGCTGCGCAGTTTCTTCGACTGGCTGGTCGGCCAGGGCGAGCTCAGCGCCAACCCGGCGAAAGGGATCGCCGCGCCGAAAATTCCCCGTCACCTGCCGAAAAATATCGATGTCGATGACGTCAATCGGCTGCTGGATATCGATCTCAACGATCCGCTGGCGGTGCGCGACCGGGCGATGCTGGAGGTGATGTACGGCGCGGGGCTGCGTTTGTCCGAGCTGGTCAACCTTGATATCAAACATCTCGATCTCGAAAGCGGCGAGGTCTGGGTGATGGGCAAAGGCAGCAAAGAGCGCCGTTTGCCGATCGGTCGCAACGCCGTGATGTGGATTGAGCACTGGCTGGATTTACGCGGCCTGTTCGGTACCGACGACGACGCGCTGTTTTTGTCGAAACTGGGCAAGCGCATTTCGGCGCGCAACGTACAGAAGCGGTTCGCCGAGTGGGGCATTAAGCAGGGGCTGAACAGCCATGTGCATCCGCACAAGCTTCGCCACTCCTTTGCCACTCATATGCTGGAGTCCAGCGGCGATCTGCGCGGTGTGCAGGAGCTGTTGGGTCATGCTAACCTCTCCACCACCCAAATTTATACCCATCTCGACTTTCAACACCTTGCCTCGGTGTACGATGCCGCGCATCCGCGCGCAAAACGGGGGAAATAATGCGTTTTTACCGACCTCTGGGCCAGATTTCCGCGCTGACGTTTGACCTGGACGATACCCTTTATGATAACCGCCCGGTAATTGACCGGACGATGCACGAGTCGCTGGCTTTTGTGCGCAGCTACCATCCGTCGCTCAGCCAGTTCGACGCCCATGAGCTTAATCAGCTGCGCCAGACGCTGCTGGCATCCGAGCCTGAGATCTATCACGACGTGACCGTCTGGCGCCACCGTGCGCTGGAGTTAGGCATGCGTAACGCCGGCCTCTCCGCCGACGCGGCGAAAGCGGGGGCCGATGCGGCGATGGAACACTTCGCCCACTGGCGTAGCCGCGTCGATGTCCCGCAGGAGACCCACGATACGCTGGCGAAGCTGGCGGAGAAGTGGCCGCTGGTGGCGATTACCAACGGCAACGCCCGACCAGAGCTGTTCGGCCTGAGCGACTATTTCCGCTTTGTGCTGCGCGCCGGGCCGGATGGCCGCTCCAAGCCGTTTGCCGACATGTACCATCTGGCGGCGGAGCGCCTGAACTTACCACTCGGGCATATTCTGCACGTCGGCGATGACCTGACCACTGACGTCGCCGGATCGCTGCGCTGTGGCATGCAGGCCTGCTGGATCAAACCGCAAGGCGCGGACCTGATGCACACCGCGGACAGCCGCCTGCTGCCGCATATTGAAATTTCACGGTTGGCATCTCTGACCTCGCTGATATAATCACCAGTCACTCTGTATATATTAACAGGGGTTCGTGGAACCCCTTCTCTTCCGGCGGTGCCAATGGACGTTTCTTACCTGCTCGACAGCCTCAATGACAAACAGCGTGAAGCCGTAGCGGCCTCGCGCACCAACATGCTGGTGCTGGCAGGGGCGGGCAGTGGTAAGACGCGCGTTCTGGTGCACCGTATCGCCTGGCTGCTGAGCGTAGAGAACTGCTCGCCGTATTCTATTATGGCGGTGACCTTTACCAACAAAGCGGCGGCAGAGATGCGCCATCGTATCGGCCAGCTGATGGGCACCACCCAGGGCGGCATGTGGGTGGGCACCTTCCACGGCCTGGCCCACCGCCTGCTGCGCGCGCACCATCTGGACGCCAACCTGCCGCAGGATTTCCAAATCCTTGATAGCGAAGACCAGTTGCGCCTGCTGAAGCGTCTGATTAAGGCGATGAACCTCGATGAGAAGCAGTGGCCGCCGCGTCAGGCGATGTGGTACATCAACAGCCAGAAAGATGAAGGGCTGCGTCCGCATCATATTCAGAGCTACGGCAATCCGGTCGAGCAGACCTGGCAGAAGGTCTATCAGGCCTATCAGGAAGCCTGCGATCGCGCCGGGCTGGTGGACTTCGCCGAACTGCTGCTGCGCGCCCACGAGCTGTGGCTGAATAAGCCGCATATCCTCCAGCACTACCGCGAGCGTTTCACCAACATCCTCGTCGACGAATTCCAGGATACCAACAACATTCAATACGCCTGGATCCGCCTGCTGGCGGGCGATACCGGCAAGGTGATGATCGTCGGCGATGACGATCAGTCGATTTACGGCTGGCGCGGCGCGCAGGTCGAGAACATTCAGCGCTTCCTTAACGATTTTCCCGGTGCGGAAACCATCCGCCTTGAGCAGAACTATCGCTCGACCAGCAACATCCTCAGCGCCGCCAACGCCCTGATTGAAAACAACAACGGTCGCCTGGGCAAGAAGCTTTGGACCGACGGCGCCGACGGCGAGCCGATCTCGCTGTACTGCGCTTTCAACGATCTCGACGAAGCACGCTTCGTGGTGAACCGGATAAAAACCTGGCAGGAGAACGGCGGGGCGCTGGAGCAGTGCGCCATCCTCTATCGCAGCAACGCCCAGTCGCGCGTGCTGGAAGAGGCGCTTCTGCAGGCCAGCATGCCGTACCGCATCTATGGCGGCATGCGCTTCTTCGAGCGCCAGGAAATCAAAGATGCGCTCTCGTACCTGCGTCTGATCGCCAACCGTAACGACGATGCGGCGTTTGAGCGCGTAGTCAATACGCCGACCCGCGGCATCGGCGACCGCACGCTGGACGTGGTGCGCCAGACGTCGCGCGATCGTCAGCTGACGCTGTGGCAGGCCAGCCGCGAGCTGCTGAAAGATAAAGCGCTGGCCGGTCGCGCCGCCAGCGCCTTGCAGCGCTTTATGGAGCTGATTGACGCGCTGGCGCAGGAGACCACCGATATGCCGCTGCACGTCCAGACCGATCGGGTGATTAAAGACTCCGGGCTGCGCGCGATGTACGAGCAGGAGAAAGGCGAGAAGGGCCAGACCCGTATTGAAAACTTAGAGGAGCTGGTGACGGCGACGCGCCAGTTCAGCTACAACGAAGAAGATGAAGATCTGATGCCGCTGCAGGCGTTCCTCTCCCACGCCGCGCTGGAAGCGGGCGAAGGGCAGGCGGACACCTGGCAGGATGCGGTTCAACTGATGACCCTGCACTCGGCGAAAGGGCTGGAGTTCCCGCAGGTGTTCATCGTCGGCGTCGAAGAGGGGATGTTCCCGAGCCAGATGGCCCTTGATGAAGGCGGCCGCCTGGAAGAAGAGCGTCGTCTGGCCTACGTTGGCGTGACGCGCGCCATGCAGAAGCTGACGCTGACCTACGCGGAAACCCGCCGTCTGTACGGCAAAGAGGTTTACCATCGCCCGTCGCGCTTTATTGGAGAACTGCCGCAGGAGTGCGTAGAAGAGGTGCGTCTGCGGGCCACGGTAAGCCGCCCGGTAAACCATCAGCGACTGGGCGCGCCGATTGCCGAGAGCGATACCGGCTACAAATTAGGCCAGCGCGTACGACATCCGAAGTTTGGCGAAGGCACCATCGTCAACCTCGAAGGCAGCGGCGAGCACAGCCGGCTACAGGTGGCTTTTCAGGGTCAGGGGATCAAATGGCTGGTAGCGGCTTACGCCCGGCTCGAGGAAGTGTAACTTTAAGAAAAATATCATTATTTTGTAATATTCTGCTACCTTTATACGTTAAGGCGCCTGATTTGCGCTTTCGCGTTCCGTTGCGTGTTGACGCCGATTTTGCGCTGGCGTAACATGCGCGCACGATTACGCTAAGAGGACATTCGCCTTGGACACACCCAGTAGATGCTGGCTCAACTTCCTGTCATTCAGGAACAACTCCTAAGGCTATCCTCTTATGCTGATAGCCTTAGCGGTTGTCAGCGACCTGCCCCATTCCCGTCGCGCTGAGTCAGGCTTAATGGTCTGAAACCCAATTTGTTTCTGTGTGCCCACCGAACTGTCCGATAATTTTTTTGCATTGGGAGTCCCGGTCATGCTGAGCGCATTTCAACTGGAAAACAATCGTTTAACGCGCCTGGAAGCCGATGAGATCAAGCACCTCGCCAGCTCGGTGTGGGTCGATCTGGTCGAGCCTGACGATGATGAGCGAAGCCGCGTGCAGACGGAACTGGGTCAGAACCTGGCGACGCGCCCTGAACTGGAAGATATCGAAGCCTCCGCACGTTTCTTTGAAGATGAAGACGGGTTACATATCCACTCCTTCTTCTTTTTCGAAGATGCCGACGATCACGCGGGTAACTCTACCGTGGCGTTTACTATCCGCGAAGGGCGCCTGTTTACGCTGCGCGAGCGTGAACTGCCGGCTTTTCGCCTCTACCGCATGCGCGTGCGTAACCAGACGCTGGTGGACGGCAACGCTTACGAGCTATTGTTAGATCTGTTCGAGACCAAAATCGAACAGCTGGCGGATGAGATAGAAAACATCTACAGCGACCTGGAAAAGCTGAGCCGCGTGATTATGGAAGGCCACCAGGGCGATGAGTACGACGAAGCGCTGTCGACGCTGGCGGAACTGGAAGATATCGGCTGGAAGGTCCGCCTCTGTTTGATGGATACCCAGCGCGCGCTGAACTTCCTCGTGCGTAAGGCGCGCCTGCCGGCGGGCCAGCTGGAGCAGGCGCGGGAGATCCTGCGCGATATCGAATCCCTGCTGCCGCACAACGAATCGCTGTTCCAGAAGGTGAACTTCCTGATGCAGGCGGCGATGGGCTTTATCAATATCGAACAGAACCGCATCATTAAGATCTTCTCGGTGGTGTCGGTGGTGTTCCTGCCGCCAACTCTGGTGGCCTCCAGCTACGGAATGAACTTTGAATTTATGCCGGAGCTGCACTGGAGCTTCGGCTACCCGGGGGCGATCGTCTTTATGATGCTTGCCGGCCTGGCGCCGTATCTCTACTTCAAGCGTAAAAACTGGCTGTAGTTGTTGTGCCGGATGCGCTTCGCTTATCCGGCCTGGGTGCTGGACTTTTGTAAGCCGGATAGGGCATAGACGCTATCCGGCAATCTACTGGCTCCGACGCCCCCGTCTTTGCGTATACACCGCATCCATCACGAATATCGCCAGCGCCACCCAGATAAAGCCAAAGGTGACCATTTTATCCTTGCCCGGCACTTCGCCGTAGAACGTCACCGCCAGCAGGAACATCAGCGTTGGGCCGATGTACTGGAAAAAGCCCAGCGTGGAGAGCCGCAGACGCGTTGCCGCCCCGGTGAAGCACAGCAGAGGGATGGTGGTCACCACGCCCGCCGCCATCAGCAGCAGATTGAGCGACCAGGGGTTCTGCCCCATATGGCTGGTGGGGCTGTCGGTGATGCCGAACAGCCAAATCGCCGCCACCGGCAACAGCCACAGCGTTTCCACCAGCATGCCGGTCTGCGCATCGACAGCGATTTTCTTGCGCACCAGGCCATAAAAGGCAAAGCTGAAGGCCAGCCCAAGGCCGATAATCGGCAGCGAACCAAAGGTCCAGAGCTGTACCAGCACGCCGCAAAAGGCGAGGATCATCGCCAGCCACTGCAGGCGACGGAAACGTTCGCCAAGGAAAATCATCCCTAACAGAATGTTCACCAGCGGGTTGATAAAGTAGCCGAGACTGGCTTCCAGCATATGGTGGTTATTCACCGCCCAGATGAACAGCAGCCAGTTGCCGCCGACCAGCACCGCAGAGAGCGCCAGCAGGAAGATCTTGCGCGGCGTCTTCAGCAGCTTTTTCACCTGCGGCCACTGGCGGCTGACGCTGATGAGCGCCACCATGAAGAAGAAAGACCAGATCACGCGATGGGTCAGAATTTCATCGGCGGGAACATAGTAGATAAGTTTGAAGTACGCCGGCGCGATACCCCAGATAAAGTAGGCGGCGAGGGCCAGAATAATCCCCAACCGCGTCTGTTTCACATCCATCGGTAAAATCCATTGCCAAAGAGAGTGATGTTACTCGATTTTGGCTAATCAACCCACCATATAGGTCGCTGTTGCGCTGGCAATATATACCTGCGCTTCGTTATGCAGTTCCACACGGGCTACCGCCACTTTATTGCCGGCGCGCAGCAGGGTGCTGGTCGCGGTAAAACGTTCGCCGCGGCCCGGACGCAGGTAGTCCACGCGCAGGTCGATGGTTCCCATGCGGGAAAGCCGCTGGCGCAGCTCTTCTTCGTTGATAGTGTCATGGCGGGTAAGGGTGCTGCCAACGCAGACCAGCCCTGCGGCGACGTCCAGCGCGGAGGCGATCACTCCGCCATGCAGAATGCTTTGCGCCCAGTTGCCGACCATCATCGGCTGATTATTAAAGCTGAGCTGGGCAAACGCTTTTTCATAGCGCTCCAGTTCGAGGCCGAGGGCGCGGTTAAACGGCATGTGATAGACGAAAATCTCCCCCACCAGTTTCAGAGCTGCTTCGGCAGTAAGTTCGGACATAACACCGGTTCCATTCGTTAATAAAATGTTGATTTTATGCTTCTAAAATATTGATTTCCACTTTCGGAGTGGATTAGGGGGCAGGGGATTAATAAACAGGTAGAATGTCTTCAGGTTAAACAAAAATAAAAACTATTTATCAGGAGACCAGCATGCGTATCTCTTTGGCCTGCCTGGCGGCGCTGTGCGCGCTACCGGCTGGTGCTATGGCGCAGGATGCGTCGGTACACGACAAACCAGCAGTGCGCGGCAGTATTATCGCCAACCTGCTACAGGATCATGATAATCCTTTTCTGCTCTACCCTTATGAAAGCAACTATCTGCTCTACACGTGGACCAGCGATCTCAATAAAGAGGCGATTCGCAGCTATGACTGGGCCGAAAATGCCCGTAAAGATGAAGTGAAGTTTCAGCTGAGCCTCGCCTTCCCGCTGTGGCGCGGCATCCTGGGGGATAATTCGCTGCTCGGCGCGTCCTATACCCAGAAATCCTGGTGGCAGCTCTCCAACAGCAAAGAGTCGGCGCCGTTTCGCGAAACCAACTACGAACCCCAGCTGTTTCTTGGCTTTGCGACCGACTATCAGTTTGCCGGCTGGACGTTGCGCGATATCGAAATGGGATATAACCACGACTCGAATGGCCGTTCCGATCCCACCTCGCGCAGCTGGAACCGGCTTTATGCCCGCCTGATGGCGCAAAATGGCAACTGGCTGGTGGAAGTGAAACCCTGGTATGTGGTGGGCAGCACCGATGATAACCCGGACATCACCAAATATATGGGTTATTACCGCCTGAAGGTGGGCTACCAGCTGGGCGAGGCGATCCTTAGCGCGCAGGGGCAATACAACTGGAATACTGGCTACGGCGGGGCGGAACTTGGGGTGAGCTATCCCATCACCAAACATGTTCGCGCTTACACCCAGATCTACAGCGGCTACGGCGAATCGCTTATCGACTACAACTTTAATCAAACGCGCGTCGGCGTCGGGCTAATGCTTAACGATCTGTTTTAATCGTTGCACTCTGGCTCGCAGGCGCTGAAAATAGCGCCTGTTTTCTTTTCAGGCAAATGGGGTCAACGTGGCACAGGCGGAAGTATTAAATCAGGAATCGCTGGCTAAGCAGGTTTTACAAGAGACCTTCGGCTACCAGCAGTTCCGTCCTGGCCAGGAGACGATTATCGAGACGGCGCTCGAGGGCCGTGACTGCCTGGTGGTTATGCCGACCGGTGGCGGCAAGTCGCTGTGTTATCAGGTACCGGCGCTGGTCATGGGCGGCCTGACGGTCGTGGTCTCGCCGCTGATCTCGCTGATGAAAGATCAGGTCGATCAGCTGCTGGCCAACGGCGTGGCGGCGGCCTGTCTGAACTCGACGCAGAGCCGCGAACAGCAGCAGGACGTGATGGCCGGCTGCCGCAGCGGGCAGGTTCGTCTGCTGTATATCGCCCCGGAACGGTTGATGCTCGACAACTTCCTTGAGCATCTGGCGAACTGGAATCTGGCGATGCTGGCGGTGGACGAAGCGCACTGCATCTCTCAGTGGGGCCATGACTTCCGCCCGGAATATGCCGCGCTGGGCCAGCTGCGTCAGCGGATGCCGCAGATCCCGTTTATGGCGTTGACCGCCACCGCCGATGACACCACCCGCCGCGATATCGTCCGTCTGCTGGGACTTAACGATCCGCTGATTCAGGTCAGCAGCTTCGACCGGCCGAACATCCGCTATATGCTGATGGAGAAATTCAAGCCGCTCGACCAGCTGATGCGCTACGTCCAGGATCAGCGAGGCAAATCGGGCATTATCTACTGCAACAGCCGTTCGAAAGTGGAAGATACCGCCGCGCGTCTGCAGAGCCGCGGCATCAGCGCGGCGGCTTACCATGCCGGCCTGGAAAACGACGTGCGCGCCGACGTGCAGGAGAAATTCCAGCGCGACGATCTGCAGATTGTGGTGGCGACAGTGGCCTTTGGGATGGGCATCAACAAGCCGAACGTCCGCTTTGTGGTGCATTTTGATATCCCGCGCAATATTGAATCCTACTATCAGGAGACCGGCCGCGCCGGGCGTGACGGCCTGCCGGCGGAAGCGATGCTGTTTTACGATCCGGCGGACATGGCGTGGCTGCGCCGCTGTCTGGAAGAGAAGCCCGCCGGACCGCTGCAGGATATCGAACGGCATAAGCTGAACGCGATGGGGGCGTTTGCTGAAGCCCAGACCTGTCGTCGTCTGGTGCTGCTGAACTACTTTGGCGAAGGACGCCAGGAGCCGTGCGGTAACTGCGATATCTGTCTTGATCCGCCGAAGCAGTACGATGGCTTAATGGACGCCCGCAAGGCGCTCTCCACTATTTATCGGGTCAACCAGCGCTTCGGGATGGGTTACGTGGTGGAAGTCCTGCGTGGCGCCAACAATCAGCGCATCCGCGAGATGGGCCACGATAAGCTCCCGGTATACGGCATCGGCCGGGAACAGAGTCACGAGCACTGGGTGAGCGTGATCCGCCAACTGATTCACCTTGGGCTGGTGACGCAGAATATCGCCCAGCACTCCGCGCTGCAGCTGACCGAAGCCGCACGCCCGGTGCTGCGCGGCGACGTTCCGCTGCAGCTTGCCGTACCGCGTATCGTGGCGCTGAAGCCGAAGGCGATGCAGAAATCCTTCGGCGGTAATTACGATCGTAAGCTGTTTGCCAAGCTGCGCAAGTTACGTAAAGCGATTGCCGATGAAGAAAACATTCCCCCGTACGTGGTCTTCAACGACGCGACGCTGATTGAGATGGCGGAGCAGTCGCCGCTAACCGCTGGCGAAATGCTCAGCGTCAACGGCGTAGGGACACGTAAACTCGAGCGTTTCGGCAAGCCGTTTATGGCGCTGATCCGGTCGCATGTCGATGGCGACGATGAGTAGTCAGCTGGCTATAAAAGTGCCAGAATAGTTATCCTCTTCATTATTTTCCTGCGAGTTAACTATGCTGATGCTTTTCCTCACCGTGGCGCTGGTGCATATCATTGCGCTAATGAGCCCGGGGCCGGATTTTTTCTTTGTCTCACAAACGGCCATCAGCCGCTCGCGCAGAGAGGCGGTGATGGGAGTGCTGGGGATCACCTGCGGCGTGATGATCTGGGCGGGGGTTGCGCTGCTCGGCCTGAACCTGATCCTCGCCAGAATGGCATGGCTGCACAACATCATTATGATCGGCGGTGGCTTGTACCTGTGCTGGATGGGCTATCAGATGTTGCGCGGCGCGTTGAAAAAAGAGGCGGTGTCCCCGGCAGAACCGCAGGTTGAACTGGCCCGCAGCGGACGCAGCTTCCTGAAGGGATTGCTGACCAATCTGGCGAACCCGAAAGCGATTATCTACTTCGGCTCGGTGTTCTCGCTGTTCGTCGGTGACAGCGTTGGCGCCGGCGCGCGCTGGGGCATTTTTCTGCTGATTATCATGGAGACGCTGGCCTGGTTTTTGGTGGTTGCCAGCCTGTTCGCCCTGCCGGGGATGCGCCGCGGCTATCAGCGGATGGCGAAGTGGATCGACGGTATCGCCGGCACGCTGTTTGCGGGCTTCGGCATCCACCTGATTATCTCGCGTTAACCTGGCGCGATGCTCCACCCGGCTATATCCGGGTGGAGAAAGTGTCAATAGCGAAGCCGCTGCAGCTCGTCTTCAGACAGACCGGTCATTTCCATAATCGCTTCGTCATCAATCCCGCGTTTGCGCATCGCTTCGGCAACCTGCAGCAAGGCCTGATGTTTGCCTTCCTTTATACCTTCCTTTATGCCTTGCTGTACGCCTTTCCTGATGCCTTTTTCCATACCTTCTGCGAGCCATGTTTCCGCCAGCGTCATCAGTAATCCTCCATGCTGCGGCACGCGCTGTGCCAGCCCGTATAAGAGTGCCCGAGTATCCTCGGCATCCCCTGCCTGAGCCATATAGTTTACCAATACGGTGATTTGTTGTCCGCTCATCTGCTCCAGCATTAAGAGTTGGGTCAACTTATCCAGCAATTGCGCCATATCGCGCTGGCGGATGTGTTTTTGCACCAGCGTCAGGGCCGCCATGCTGCGGTGCTGCATAATGTCGTCGTCGGGGATCACCGTGATATCGACCAGCGGAAACGCCCCGCTATAGAGCTGGCGGGCGGTCTCGGGATCGGCGAAATTATCCAGCCAGCTCATAGACCAGGGATAGGGGCTGCGTCGTCCCTGATAGAAGAGGACCGGAATAACCAGAGGCAGCGTTTTATGGCCGCTCTCCAGATGGCGCTGCATGGCGGCGACGGCATAGCGCATTAAGCGAAAGGCCATCAGTTTATCGGGGGCGCTCTGGTGCTCGATCAGAACATGGACATACCCCTTACCGCGGGTGGTTTCCAGCGAATAGAGAATATCGCTGTAGTAGGGCCTGAGATCGTCTTCAAGAAAGCTGCCGGATTCCAGACGCAGGGTATCCAGTTTGCAGATCGCTGTTAACGACGGTGGCAGGTGGATCTCGATAAAATCGCGCGCTGTCTCAGCCCGCGACAGAAAAGTTTTAAATACCGCATCATGTGGGGTCGCCGTTTCTGCCATCGCCGTTCATCCGTGAATCACGTCTCTGGCGGCATCCTGGCACGGCGGGCTCAGCGTCGACAGCGGGCAAAAAGATTAATTTCCCGCTTTGCGCGCCGGCTCGCGCAGAGAGATGGCTTCGCCAGCCAGGCGAACCTCTCTTTGCGAGCGAGATTCCATCATTCAGGCGTGACGGGCGGAGGCGAGCAGCGCCCCAACCAGCATAAACAGTGAACCAAAGACTTTGTTCAGCGCCTTCATCTGCTTTGGCCCCTTAATCCATGCTGAAATGCGCTGTGCGAGGGTTGCATAGCCAATCATCACAATGATATCGACGACGATGGTGGTGACGCCCAGAACGAGATACTGCATCACCTGGGGCTGGTGGGGCAGGATAAACTGTGGAAACAGGGCGGCCAGAAAAACGATGCTTTTAGGATTGGTGAGATTCACGAACACCGCCCGCTGGAACAGTTTGCCGCGGGTCTGCGCCTTCGCCAGCGTATTCAGGTCGATGGCCCCTGCCGCGCGCCATTGCTGGATACCCAGCCAGATCAGGTAGGCTGCGCCGGCCCATTTCAGCACCTCAAAGGCCAGCACCGAGCGAGAGAAGAGAGTGCCGAGGCCGACGCCGACCAGCACGATATGAATGGCCAGCCCGGTCTGCAAACCGGCAATCGACGCCGCCGCGCCGCGGTAACCGTGGTTAATGGAGGTGGTCATGGTATTAATCGCTCCGGAACCCGGGGACAGGCTGAGAATGATTGATGTCAGCAGGTAGGCGAACCACCACTCAATGGTCATGAGAAACTCCCTGATTGTCTGTTTTTATGCCACAATACGCTATTGTGTCAGCATTGTGTGATACACGGCAAAAAAACGATTTTCAGCGGTTAACAGGGGTGTAAACCCGATGTTTGGGCAGAAAAAGGACTGGGAAACACGAGAAAACGCGTTTGCGGCCTTTAGCATGGGGCCGCTGACGGATTTCTGGCGACAGCGCGAAGAGGCTGAATTTAAAGGCGTCGATGATGTACCGGTACGCTTTGTTCGCTTTTGCGCGCAAAATAACGATCGGCTGGTGCTGATTTGCCCCGGGCGCATTGAAAGCTACGTGAAGTATGCTGAAGTGGCCTACGATCTCTTTCACAGCGGCTTTGACGTAATGATCATTGATCATCGCGGCCAGGGACGCTCGGGTCGTCTGCTCTCTGATACCCACCGCGG
The DNA here is from genome assembly GCF_040062505.1 of Klebsiella sp. JN_Kp127. Taxonomy (NCBI): domain Bacteria; kingdom Pseudomonadati; phylum Pseudomonadota; class Gammaproteobacteria; order Enterobacterales; family Enterobacteriaceae; genus Klebsiella; species Klebsiella sp. JN_Kp127. The sequence goes on along the minus strand of NZ_JBEAHS010000043.1, from coordinate 25,657 downwards.
GCACGTGGTTAACTTCAGCGATTATGTTGATGACCTGGCTGCGCTCTGGCAGCAGCAGGTGGTCCCGGGCCACTGGCGAAAACGGTTTATCCTCGCTCACTCTATGGGCGGGGCGATTGCCACGCTTTTTCTGCAACGCTACCAGGCGCATTGCGATGCCATTGCGCTCTGCGCGCCGATGTTCGGGATTATCATTCGGCTGCCGGACTGGATGGTGCGGCATATTCTCGACTGGGCTGAGGGCCATCAGCGCATTCGCGAAGAGTATGCCATCGGCACCGGACGCTGGCGGGCGCTGCCTTTTGCCGTTAACGTGCTGACGCACAGTCGACAACGCTATCGTCGTAACCTGCGCTTCTATGCCGACGAGCCGCGACTGCAGGTCGGCGGCCCGACCTGGCACTGGGTGCGCGAAGGCATGCTGGCCGGTGACGAAGTGCTGGCGAATGTGGAGAAAGATACGGCCCCGACGCTGCTGCTGCAGGCGGAAGAGGAGCGGGTGGTCGATAATCTGATGCACGACCGCTATTGTGAATTACGGGCCGCCGCCGGCCATCCCTGTGAGGGCGGAAAGCCGCTCGTCATTGAAGGGGCATACCATGAGATCCTTTTTGAAAAGGACGCTATGCGCTCAGTCGCGCTCAATGCCATCGTCGAGTTTTTCAATCGACATACTTAATCCGACGATAACGCTCGTCGCCCTGCTTAGAGGTTAACTTTTTTATGTACCAGGTTGTTGCGTCTGATTTAGACGGCACGCTGCTTTCCCCCGATCATTTCCTGACCCCGTATGCCAAAGAGACGCTGAAGCTGCTTACCGCTCGTGGGATCAATTTCGTCTTCGCCACTGGCCGACACTACATAGACGTCGGGCAGATCCGCGATAATCTCGGCATCCGGTCGTACATGATCACCTCTAACGGCGCCCGCGTTCACGATAGCGATGGCCAGCAAATTTTCGCCCATAACCTCGACCGCGATATTGCCGCCGACCTGTTTGAAATCGTGCGCAACGACCCGAAAATTGTCACTAACGTCTATCGGGAAGATGAGTGGTATATGAACCGCCATCGCCCGGAAGAGATGCGCTTTTTCAAAGAGGCGGTGTTTAACTACAAGCTGTATGAGCCGGGCGAACTGGATCCGCAGGGGATCAGCAAGGTGTTCTTTACCTGTGAGGATCACGAACATCTACTGCCGCTTGAGCAGGCGATGAACGCCCGCTGGGGCGATCGCGTGAACGTCAGCTTCTCCACCTTAACCTGCCTGGAGGTGATGGCGGGCGGGGTATCGAAGGGGCATGCGCTGGAGGCGGTGGCGAAAATGCTCGGCTACAGTCTGTCCGATTGCATCGCTTTCGGCGACGGCATGAACGACGCCGAGATGCTGTCGATGGCCGGTAAAGGCTGCATTATGGCCAACGCCCACCAGCGGCTGAAGGATCTGCATCCGGAGCTGGAAGTGATCGGCAGCAACGCCGACGATGCGGTCCCGCACTATCTGCGTAAGCTGTACCTCGACTGAAAAAGATTGACGACTGGCGAATAACTGTCCAGTCGTCAACCTGACTCTTCGCTACAATGCCTGTTCTTTATCCAACGAGACGACCATTGTGGCGCTGTTAATTATCACCACTATCCTGTGGGCCTTTTCTTTCAGCCTGATTGGCGAGTACCTGGCCGGTAGCGTCGACAGCTATTTTTCGGTGCTGATGCGCGTGGGCCTGGCGGCGCTGGTGTTCCTGCCTTTCCTGCGGACGCGCGGCCAGTCTCCGCGCACGATCGTACTCTATATGCTGGTGGGCGCGATGCAGCTTGGCATCATGTACCTGCTGGCCTTTCGCGCCTATCTCTATCTGACGGTCTCGGAATTCCTGCTGTTTACCGTGTTTACCCCGTTGTATATCACGCTGATCTACGATTTGCTCAGCGGACGTAAACTACGCTGGGGCTATCTGCTGAGCGCCGCGCTGGCGGTGCTGGGGGCGGCGATTATCCGTTACGACAAAGTCAGCGATCATTTCTGGACCGGGCTGTTACTGGTGCAGTTGTCAAACCTCTGCTTCGCCATCGGGATGGTGGGTTACAAGCGCCTGATGGAGGTGCGACCGATGCCGCAGCACAATGCCTTTGCCTGGTTCTATGTCGGGGCCTTTATCGTGGCGGTGGCGGCATGGTTTATGCTGGGCAACCCACAGAAGCTGCCAACCACCAGGCTGCAGTGGAGCGTGCTGGTGTGGCTTGGCGTCGTGGCTTCCGGGCTGGGCTACTTTATGTGGAACTATGGCGCCACTCAGGTGGATGCCGGCACGCTGGGGATCATGAATAACGTCCATGTCCCCGCCGGGCTGTTGGTTAACCTTGCCATCTGGCAGGAGCAGCCGCACTGGCCGAGCTTTATTAGCGGAGCGTTGGTGATCCTGGCCTCGCTGTGGGTCCATCGACGCTGGGTCGCTCCGCACTCCGGACAAACGGCAGATGATCGCACGCGTGGTTCCGCGCAGAGCGAATAAACGCTTCGGTGACCGGTTGACGCTGTTCGCCATCGCGAACGGCCGCGTACAGCCGGCTCCATAATCCCTCGCCCAGGGTTTTGGTCACCACCAGACCCTGGCGTTCAAAACTTTCCACCACCCAGTGCGGCAGCGCGGCGATACCCATCCGGGCTGCCACCATCTGGATCAGCAACAGCGTGTTATCGACGCTTTTCAGCTGGGGACTGATGCCGGCCGGCTGCAGGAAATGACGCCAGATGTCGAGGCGTCCGCGCTGCACGGGATAAATCAGCAGCGTTTCCGTGGCCAGATCCTCCGGCGTAATCAGCGTCTTCATGGCTAACGGGTGCTCAGGCGCCAGCACCAGGCGCACCTCATAATCAAACATTGGCGAGTAGTGCAGACCGCTGCGCGGCAGGATATCTGAGGTCATGACCAGATCCAGTTCGCCCTGCTGCAGCGCAGGCTGCGGGTCGAAGGTGACGCCGGAATGGAAGTCGACTTCCACGTGCGGCCAGCGGGCGCGGAAATTCTCCAGCGCCGGCGTGAGCCACTGAATACAGCTGTGGCATTCGATAGCCAGCCGCAGCCGGGTCTGTTGTGGTTCGTTACAGTCCTGCAGGGCGCGAGCGATCTGCGGCAGCACCTGGTTGGCCAGCTGTAAGAGGATCTCCCCTTGAGGAGTAAAACGCAGCGGCTGGCTCTTACGCACAAAGAGACGAAAGCCGAGGCGCTGTTCCAGATCGCTGAACTGGTGAGACAAGGCGGACTGGGTCTGATGCAGGGCAGCCGCTGCGCCCGCCAGTGAACCGCTGTTCCGCAACGCTTGCAGCGTTTTCAGATGTTTAATTTCGATCATGAAAGTCCTTCACTTCGCCATGAGCAATTTGCGCTTGAGGAATATACAGTAACCGCCAATTATGGATGTGTAAACATCTGGATGGCTAAATCCTTTATCTTTCGAATTTATGGTGCGTTGGCTGCACTTCCTCACCCCAGTCACTGACTTCAGTAAGCTCCTGGGGATGAGCAAGTTTGCCGCCTTCCCTAAATCCGAAATCTTTCGGATTGCAATTATGAGGCTCAAAAAATGACAATTATTAACCACACCCTCGGTTTCCCTCGCGTTGGCCTGCGCCGCGAGCTGAAAAAAGCGCAAGAGAGCTACTGGGCGGGCAATGCCACTCGCGAGGAGCTGCTGGCGGTAGGCCGGGAACTGCGCGCCCGTCACTGGGAGCAGCAGAAGCAGGCCGGTATTGACCTGCTGCCGGTGGGCGATTTCGCCTGGTACGACCATGTTCTGACCACCAGCCTGCTGCTTGGCAACGTGCCGGCTCGTCATCAGAACAAAGACGGCTCTGTCGATATCGATACCCTGTTCCGCATTGGCCGCGGCCGCGCTCCCACCGGCGAGCCAGCGGCCGCTGCGGAAATGACCAAGTGGTTCAACACCAACTATCACTACATGGTGCCAGAGTTCGTGAAGGGCCAGCAGTTCAAACTGACCTGGACCCAACTGCTGGATGAAGTGGACGAAGCGTTGGCGCTGGGCCACAAGATCAAGCCCGTGCTGCTGGGGCCGGTGACCTATCTGTGGCTGGGCAAAGTGAAAGGCGAACCGTTTGACCGTCTGAGCCTGCTGAATGACATCCTGCCGGTTTATCAGCAGGTGCTGGCCGAACTGGCGAAGCGCGGCATTGAGTGGGTGCAGATTGATGAACCGGCGCTGGTGCTGGAGCTGCCGCCAGCGTGGCTGGAGGCCTTTAAACCGGCTTATGACGCCCTGCAGGGCCAGGTCAAACTGCTGCTGACCACCTATTTTGAAGGCGTTAGCGACAATCTCGAGACCATTGCTGCGCTGCCGGTCCAGGGGCTGCACGTCGATCTGGTCCACGGTAAAGATGATGTCGCCGAACTGCATAAATGTCTGCCTGCCGACTGGCTGCTGTCCGCCGGCCTGATCAACGGGCGTAACGTCTGGCGCGCCGATCTCGCCGAAAAATATGCGCAAATTAAAAACCTCGTCGGTAAGCGCGAGCTGTGGGTCGCGACATCCTGCTCTCTGTTGCACAGCCCGATCGACCTGAGCGTGGAGACGCGCCTTGATGCGGAAGTGAAGAGCTGGTTTGCCTTCGCGCTGCAAAAATGCGGTGAGCTGGCGCTGCTGCGCGATGCGCTGAACAGCGGCGATACCGCGGCGATTACCGAGTGGAGCGCGCCAGTCCATGCCCGTCGCCATTCGACGCGCGTACACAACCCGGCGGTGGAAAAACGGCTGGCGGCGATCACCGCTCAGGACAGCCAGCGCGCCAGCCCCTATGAGGTTCGCGCTCAGGCGCAGCGTCAACGCTTTAACCTGCCGGCGTGGCCGACCACCACTATCGGGTCATTCCCGCAGACGACCGAGATCCGCGGCCTGCGCCTGGACTTCAAAAAGGGCAATCTGGACGCCAGTCATTATCGTACCGGCATTGCGGAACATATTAAGCAGGCGATCGTCGAGCAGGAGCGGTTAGGATTAGACGTACTGGTGCACGGGGAAGCCGAGCGGAACGATATGGTGGAATACTTCGGTGAGCATCTGGACGGTTTCATCTTCACGCAAAACGGCTGGGTGCAGAGTTATGGCTCCCGCTGCGTGAAGCCGCCGGTGGTGATCGGCGACGTCAGCCGTCCACAGGCGATCACCGTCGAATGGGCGAAGTACGCGCAGTCGCTGACCGACAAGCCGGTGAAAGGGATGCTCACTGGACCGGTGACGATTCTGTGCTGGTCCTTCCCGCGGGAAGACGTCAGCCGTGAAACCATCGCGAAACAGATTGCGCTGGCCCTGCGTGATGAAGTGGCGGATCTGGAAGCGGCCGGTATCGGCATCATCCAGATTGATGAGCCTGCCTTGCGCGAAGGGTTACCGCTCAAGCGCAGCGATTGGGATGCCTATCTGCAGTGGGGTGTGGAAGCCTTCCGCCTTAACGCCGCGGTGGCCAAAGACGACACTCAGATCCATACCCACATGTGCTATTGCGAGTTCAACGACATCATGGACTCCATCGCCGCGCTGGACGCCGACGTGATCACCATTGAAACCTCGCGTTCCGACATGGAACTGCTGGCGTCGTTCGAAGTGTTCGAGTATCCCAATGAAATCGGGCCGGGGGTATATGATATTCACTCGCCAAACGTACCGAGCGTGGAGTGGATCGAAGCGCTGCTGGAAAAAGCCGCGCAGCGTATCCCGGCGGAGCGGCTGTGGGTTAACCCGGACTGCGGCCTGAAAACCCGGGGCTGGCCGGAGACTCGCGCCGCGCTGGCGAATATGGTGCAAGCGGCGCGTAACCTGCGTCAATCTGCCTGATCGTCACCCGAAAAAGCAAAAAGGAGGCATTTGCCTCCTTTTTTTCCTGCTTCGGACGATTACCCTTTTTTACCGCCATATTGATCAAACCAGTCGAGCATCCGCTGCCAGCCGTCTTTGGCTGACTCTTCGTGATAGCTGGCGCGATAGTCGGCGTTAAAGGCGTGATCGGCTTCAGGATAGACCACGATTTCCGCCGTGGCGTTGGCCGCCCGCAGCGCCTGGCGCATGGTTTCGACGGTGTCCTGTGGAATGCTGGCGTCTTTAGCGCCGTACAGGCCGAGTACCGGGGCGTTGAGATCGACGGCGATATCCACCGGGTGTTTTGGCGAATTCAGCGATTTTTCTCCTACCAGTTTGCCGTACCAGGCTACCGCCGCCTTCAACTGCGGGTTATGGGCAGCATATAGCCAGGTGATACGTCCGCCCCAGCAGAAGCCGGTGATCAGCAGACGATGGGCATCGCCGCCATGGCGCGCCGCCCAGCTGGCGACGTGGTCGAGATCCGCCAGCACCTGCGCGTCCGGCACCTTCGTAACCAGCTCTTTAAACAGGGTCGGGATATCGTGATACTCATTCGGATCGCCCTGACGGAAGTACAATTCAGGCGCGATAGCCAGATAGCCTTCCTGCGCCAGGCGACGACAAAGATCGCGAATATGCTCATGCACGCCGAAGATTTCCTGCACCACGATGACGATCGGCAATGGGCCATCGGCGTTTTTCGGGCGGGCATGGTAAGCCGGCATGTTTTCCCCCTGAGAGGGAATAGAGGTCTCTCCGGCGACAATATGCTCTTCCGGCGTATGAACGGCGGTTGCGGCATGCGGCGAGGCTGCAGGTGCGAATCCAGGTTGCTTGGTGGTGGTCATGGTATTCTCCGTACCCTTATTTATTAGCGCATCAGTAACTATAGACCCTTTACCTTTAGTTCGGGCGGTAATAAAGCACAGTGCCTGAAAGCGGCTATCTTTTGTTCAGTGACGATGAATATAACTTGTTAATGTGATGTTTATCACTATTTACTGAAAAACAACTGCAATCATTATTGTTCTTGGTGACTAACATCACAAAATGTTGCCAGGGGCTTCTGTACAGTACCGTTTTGCTTCTGCTGATAATTCGACCCACAGAGGAGTTTTTTATGTCCAAGTCTGATGTTTTTCATCTCGGCCTCACCAAGAACGATTTACAAGGGGCTACGCTGGCTATCGTCCCTGGCGATCCGGAGCGTGTGGAAAAGATCGCCGCGCTGATGGATAAGCCGGTTAAGCTGGCATCTCACCGCGAATTTACCTCCTGGCGCGCGGAACTGGACGGCAAACCGGTGATCGTCTGCTCCACCGGCATCGGAGGCCCGTCTACGTCTATCGCTGTGGAAGAGCTGGCGCAGCTTGGCGTGCGTACCTTCCTGCGCATTGGCACCACCGGCGCCATTCAGCCGCACATCAACGTTGGCGATGTGCTGGTGACTACCGCTTCCGTTCGTCTGGACGGCGCCAGCCTGCACTTCGCGCCGATGGAATTCCCGGCCGTCGCAGATTTCGCCTGCACCACCGCGCTGGTGGAAGCAGCGAAATCCATTGGCGCCACCACCCATATCGGCGTGACTGCTTCCTCGGATACCTTCTACCCGGGACAGGAGCGTTACGACACCTTCTCCGGCCGCGTAGTGAGCCGCTTCAAAGGCTCCATGGAAGAGTGGCAGGCGATGGGCGTGATGAACTATGAAATGGAATCCGCTACGCTGCTGACCATGTGCGCCAGCCAGGGTCTGCGCGCCGGGATGGTGGCCGGGGTTATCGTTAACCGTACCCAGCAAGAGATCCCTAACGCCGAAACCATGAAGCAAACCGAAAGCCATGCGGTGAAAATCGTCGTGGAAGCGGCGCGCCGTCTGCTGTAATTCAACGCTTTCCCTGTCAGGCCGGATCCTCCGGCCTTTTTTTTGCGTCGCCTCTCGCAGGAAATTCCTTTTAAACTGGACGTTTGTACAGCACAATTCTATTTTGTGTCATCAGGTTATCGCAGGGGGCGTCGTGGATCTCTCCATTATTATCAGCGCGGTTATCGCACTGGCTGCTGGATTAATCGTCGGCTGGCTGGCGACCAAAGCGCGCGCCGATCAAATTCGGGCCGATCTTATCGAGGAGCGGCGAGAGCTGGATATTGAGCTGAGCGCCGCCCGTCAGCAGCTGGTACAGGAAGCCCACTGGCGTGAAGAGTGCGAGCTGCTGAACAACGAGCTGCGCAGCCTGCGGGATATCAATACCTCGCTGGAGGCCGATCTGCGGGAGGTTACCACCCGGCTCGAATCCACCCAGCTGCATGCGGAAGATAAGATCCGCCAGATGGTGAACAGCGAACAGCGCCTGAGCGAGCAGTTTGAAAACCTCGCCAACCGCATTTTCGAACACAGCAACCGACGCGTCGATGAGCAAAATCGCCAGAGCCTGCATGGCCTGCTGACCCCGCTGCGCGAACAGCTGGACGGGTTCCGCCGCCAGGTGCAGGAGAGCTTCGGCCAGGAGGCGCGGGAAAGGCACACCCTGGCGCATGAGATCCGCAACCTGCAGCAGCTGAACGCGCAGATGGCGCAGGAGGCGCTGAACCTGACCAAAGCGCTGAAGGGCGATAACAAAACTCAGGGCAACTGGGGGGAAGTGGTTCTCACCCGCGTGCTGGAAGCCTCCGGCCTGCGGGAAGGCTATGAGTACCAGACCCAGGTCAGCATCGAGACCGATAACCGCTCGCGGATGCAGCCGGACGTCATCGTGCGCCTGCCGCAGGGTAAAGACGTGGTTATCGACGCCAAAATGACCCTTGTCGCCTATGAGCGCTATTTCAACGCCGAGGACGACTACACCCGCGAAGTCGCGCTGCAGGAGCACCTTGCCTCGGTGCGTAATCATATTCGCCTGCTGGGACGCAAGGATTATCAGCAACTGCCGGGCCTGCGCTCCCTCGACTATGTGCTGATGTTTATTCCCGTCGAGCCGGCATTCCTGCTGGCCATTGATCGTCAACCCGAGCTCATCAGCGAGGCGCTGCAAAATAATATTATGCTGGTCAGCCCGACGACGCTGCTGGTGGCCCTGCGCACCATCGCCAATCTGTGGCGTTATGAGCACCAGAGCCGCAACGCGCAGAAGATCGCCGAGCGGGCGGGGCGCCTTTACGACAAAATGCGCCTGTTTGTGGACGATATGTCCGCTATCGGCCAGAGTCTGGATAAAGCGCAAGAGAACTATCGCCAGGCGATGAAAAAGCTCGCTTCCGGGCGCGGTAATCTGCTGGCTCAGGCGGAGGCTTTTCGCGGGTTGGGCGTGGAGGTCAAGCGCGGGATTAATCCTGATTTAGTCGAACAAGCCACTGCTCAGGACGATCAATATCGTCTCGAAGAGGAGGATAACCTGCCGGAAAATGACGCATTTTCGCCCGACTCTGCCGAGGCGGTGCGCAGCCGGGAGGCGGCTCCGCCACGCTGAAACGTATGGGAAATGCGCTGAGTCTGATACACTCAGTGAACATTTTCTTGAAAAGCAAGCAGGCATAAAGATGGTTGAGGATTCACAAGAAACGACGCACTTTGGCTTTCAGACGGTCGCTAAAGAGCAGAAAGCGGACATGGTGGCGCATGTATTCCATTCTGTCGCCGCAAAGTATGATGTGATGAATGACTTAATGTCGTTTGGTATCCATCGTTTGTGGAAGCGTTTCACCATCGACTGCAGCGGTGTACGTCGCGGGCAGACCGTGCTGGATCTGGCGGGGGGTACCGGTGATTTGACGGCTAAGTTTTCCCGTCTGGTAGGGGAAACCGGCCGCGTTATGCTTGCTGATATCAATGATTCTATGCTCAAAATGGGCCGCGAAAAGCTGCGCAATATCGGCATCGTAGGTAACGTTGAGTATGTTCAGGCCAACGCGGAAGCCCTGCCGTTTGCTGATAATACCTTTGACTGCATCACCATCTCTTTCGGTCTGCGTAATGTGACCGACAAAGAGAAAGCGCTGCGTTCGATGTACCGCGTGCTGAAGCCGGGCGGACGTCTGCTGGTGCTGGAGTTTTCTAAACCCATTATTGAACCGCTGAGCAAAGCCTACGACGCTTACTCCTTCCATATCCTGCCGAAGGTGGGCGAGCTGGTGGCAAAAGACGGCGACAGCTATCGCTACCTGGCGGAGTCGATCCGTATGCATCCGGACCAGGAATCCCTGAAAGGGATGATGCAGGATGCAGGCTTCGAAAGCGTGGACTACTACAACCTGACGGCAGGTATCGTTGCTTTGCATCGCGGTTACAAGTTCTGACAGGAGGGACGCTATGCCTTTCACACCCCTGGTGACCGCTGGCATTGAAACGGCGCTGAATACTTTCCTCTGGCGCGACAAAGCGCTAAAACCCGCCCGCCAGCGCCTGCTGGGCAAGGTATTGCGGGTACAGCTGCAGGACTTCTCCACGCCCGTGGTGCTGGTGTTCAGCGAACGCCAGGTTGATGTCCTGAGCGCCTGGGAGGGAGAGGCCGACTGCACCGTGATTACCCGGCTCAGCGTACTGCCAAAACTGCGCAACCGTCAGCAGCTCACGGCGCTTATCCGCAGCGGCGAGCTGGAAGTGCAGGGCGATCTGCAGGTGGTGCAGAACATGGTCACCCTGTGCGATCTGGCGGAGTTCGATCCCGCTGAACTGCTGGCGCCTTACACCGGCGACATCGTGGCCGAAGGCGTCGGTAAAGTTCTCCGCGGCGGCGCTCAGTTTTTACTGAAAGGGGCGCAGCGCCAGCAGCGCTATGTCGCGGAAGCGATCACTGAAGAGTGGCGCCTGGCGCCGGGGCCGCTGGAGCTGGCCTGGTTTGCTGAAGAGACAACGGCTATTGAACGCGCGCTGGCCGCACTGGAAAAACGGCTGGAAACGCTGGAGGGCAAATGACGCCAGGAGAATTACGGCGCCTGTATTTCATCGTCCACACCTTTTTGAGCTACGGGCTCGATGAGCTCATCCCCAAAATGCGGATCACGCTGCCGCTGCGTATCTGGCGGCGGATGCTGTTCTGGATGCCAAACCGCCATCAGGATCAACCCCTTGGCGCCCGTCTGCGGCTGGCGCTTCAGGAGCTGGGGCCGGTGTGGATTAAATTCGGCCAGATGCTTTCCACGCGGCGGGATCTCTTTCCGCCGCATATTGCCGATCAGCTGGCGCTGTTGCAGGACCGCGTGGCGCCCTTTGACGGGAAGCTCGCGCAGCAGCAGATAGAGAAAGCGATGGGTGGCCTGCCGGTGGAGGCCTGGTTTGATGATTTCTCCGTTGAGCCGTTAGCCTCGGCGTCTATCGCCCAGGTGCATACCGCGCGTCTGAAAGAGAACGGCAAAGAGGTGGTGATCAAGGTTATCCGTCCGGATATTTTGCCGATCATTAAAGCGGACATGAAGCTCATCTACCGCCTGGCGCGCTGGGTGCCGCGTCTGCTGCCTGACGGCCGCCGTCTGCGCCCGCAGGAGGTGGTTCGTGAGTATGAAAAAACGCTGCTGGACGAGCTGAACCTGCTGCGGGAATCCGCTAACGCCATTCAGCTGCGGCGTAATTTCGAAGACAGCCCGATGCTGTATGTGCCGGAAGTGTACCCCGACTACTGCAGCGAAAGCATGATGGTGATGGAGCGCATCTACGGCATTCCGGTGTCCGACGTCGAGGCGCTGGAGGCTCAGGGAACCAACCTGCAGTTGCTGGCGGAGCGGGGCGTGCAGGTCTTCTTCACCCAGGTGTTCCGCGACAGTTTTTTCCATGCTGATATGCACCCTGGCAACATATTCGTCAGCTACGAGCACCCGGAAGATCCGCAGTATATCGGCATCGATTGCGGCATTGTCGGCTCGCTGAACAAAGAAGATAAGCGCTATCTGGCGGAAAACTTTATCGCCTTTTTCAACCGCGATTATCGTAAGGTTGCCGAACTGCACGTCGACTCCGGTTGGGTTCCGCCGGACACCAATGTCGAAGAGTTTGAGTTCGCGATCCGCACGGTCTGCGAGCCCATCTTTGAGAAGCCGCTGGCGGAGATCTCCTTCGGCCACGTGCTGCTTAATCTGTTCAACACCGCGCGGCGCTTCAATATGGAAGTCCAGCCGCAGCTTGTTTTGCTACAGAAGACATTACTTTACGTAGAAGGGGTAGGCCGGCAGCTCTATCCTCAGTTAGACTTGTGGAAAACGGCGAAGCCTTTCCTTGAGTCGTGGATCAAAGATCAGGTCGGTATTCCGGCGCTGGTGCGCGCGTTTAAAGACAAAGCGCCGTTCTGGATCGAAAGAATGCCTGAAATACCTGAGCTGGTGTATCAGAGCCTGCAGCAGAGCAAACAGCTGCAGACCAGCGTCGATACTATCGTGCGGGATATGCATGTGCGTCATGTGCGCCAGGGCCAATCCCGTTATCTGTTTGGTATAGGCGCGGTTTTATTGCTCAGTGGTACGCTGCTCTTTATCCATCGCCCTGAGTGGGGAATGATGCCCGGCTGGCTGATGGCCGGCGGTGTCGTGACCTGGCTGATTGGCTGGCGAAAAACCCGCTGATCGGTTCGCCACTTCATGACGCAGGCTTATTTGCGCAAAATCATGCCGGTGGCCTGACGGCGAGGCGGCTGGCAGGATGGCGTGTATAATGCGTCCACATAATTCATCATCTGTCATAGGGGAACGTGTATGGGTGGTATCAGTATTTGGCAGTTATTAATTGTTGTCGTCATCGTAGTTCTGCTTTTCGGGACGAAGAAGCTGAGCTCACTGGGGTCAGACTTAGGGGCATCCATCAAAGGCTTTAAAAAAGCCATGAGTGATGATGATAAACCCGAAAAGTCGGCGCCAGACGCAGATTTCACGGCGAAAACTATCGCCGACAAACAGGATGATGCAAAAAAAGACGAGACAAAACGCCACGACAAAGAGCAGGTGTAACTCGTGTTCGATATTGGTTTTAGTGAACTACTGCTGGTGTTTGTAATTGGCCTCATTGTTCTGGGGCCACAGCGGCTTCCCGTCGCGGTTAAAACGGTGGTTGGCTGGATCCGTACGCTACGGTCGCTGGCGACCACGGTGCAGAATGAGCTGGCTCAGGAGCTAAAACTGCAGGAGTTCCAGGAGAGCCTCAAGAAGGTGGAAAAGGCCAGCCTGAATAACCTGACGCCGGAGCTGAAAGCCTCCATGGACGAGCTGCGCGAGGCCGCGGAGTCGATGAAGCGCTCCTATAGCGCCCACGATCCGGAAAAGGCCAGCGACGAAGCGAATACCATCCATAATCCGGTGGTGAAAGGCAGCGAAGCGCAGCGGCAGGACGTCACGCCGGCGACGGCCGAACATCAGGCCAGCGCTCCGGTTCATGCGCCGGAGCCCGTGGCCGACGAGCAACCCGCTTCACCGGCAGAGAAAACATCCGCTACGGCGGCTGCCCCCCATTCTTCCCCCGCATCGAGTGATAAACCGTAAACATGGGCGTAGACGATACACAACCGCTAATTTCGCATCTGATTGAGCTGCGCAAGCGTCTGCTCAACAGCATCATTGCTATCCTGGTGATCTTCCTGGCGCTGGTCTATTTCGCCAATGATATCTATCAGCTGGTCTCGGCCCCGCTTATCAGCAAGATGCCGGTAGGCGCGACGATGATCGCCACCGATGTCGCTTCACCTTTCTTTACGCCGATAAAGCTGACCTTTATGGTGTCGGTGATCCTGTCGGTGCCGATTATTCTGTATCAGGTATGGGCCTTCGTCGCGCCGGCGCTGTATAAGCACGAGCGCCGGCTGGTGGTGCCCTTGCTGGTCTCCAGCACGCTGCTGTTCTATATCGGCATGGCTTTCGCGTATTTTGTCGTGTTTCCGCTGGCGTTCGGCTTTCTGACCCATGCTGCCCCGGAGGGGGTGCTGGTCTCGACCGATATCCGCAGCTATCTCGACTTCGTGATGGCGCTGTTTATGGCGTTCGGGGTCTCTTTTGAGGTGCCGGTCGCCATTGTGCTGCTCTGCTGGATGGGCGTCACTACGCCGGAAGAGCTGCGCAAAAAACGGCCGTATGTGCTGGTGGGCGCCTTCGTGGTGGGCATGCTGCTGACGCCGCCGGACGTGTTCTCGCAGACGCTGCTGGCCATTCCGATGTACTGTCTGTTTGAAGTCGGGGTGTTCTTCGCCCGCTTCTACACCGGGAAGCGCCTGACGCGCGATGACGATGCCGCGGCCGAAGCTGAAGCCGCTGAGCACAGAGAAGAGTAATACCGCCAACCGCCCGTCAGGGCGGTTGTCATATGGAGCGATCATGTTTGATATCGGCGTTAATCTAACCAGTCCGCAGTTTGCCCGCGACCATGATGAGGTGGTGGCGCGCGCCCGGTCGGCGGGTGTCCACGGCATGCTGCTGACCGGCACAAATTTGCCGGAGAGCCAGCAGGCGCAGAGAATGGCGAGCCATTACGCCGGCTGCTGGTCCACGGCGGGGGTTCATCCCCATGACGGCAGCAGCTGGACGCCAGCGGTCGCCGAGGCGATTTATGTCCTTGCCCGCGAGCCGCAGGTGGTGGCGATAGGGGAATGTGGTCTGGATTTTAATCGTAATTTCTCCACGCCGCAGGAGCAGGAGGCGGCATTCAGCGCCCAACTGGCGCTGGCCGCCGAGCTGTCGATGCCGGTGTTTTTACACTGCCGCGACGCCCACGACCGGTTTCTGACGCTACTTAAACCCTGGCTTGGGAAGATCCCGGGCGCGGTGCTGCACTGCTTTACCGGCAGCCGCAGCGAGGTGCAGGAATGTCTGGATCTGGGGCTGTTTATCGGCATTACCGGTTGGGTGTGCGATGAGCGGCGCGGGCTCGAGCTGCGAGAGCTACTGCCGGCGATCCCGGCGGAACGTCTGCTGCTGGAGACCGATGCGCCCTATCTGCTGCCGCGCGACCTCAAGCCGAAACCCGCCTCGCGTCGTAACGAGCCCGCGTATTTGCCGCATATCCTGGCCAGCGTCGCGGCCTGGCGCGGCGAGGAGGCGCAGTGGCTTGAGGCGCAAACGGACGCAAACGTCAGAGCGCTGTTTGGCGTCGACGTTATCGGCGCTTAGATTTTCTGGAAATCGGTGTTTTTTACGCTTTGCAGGACTTGCTTATTCAGCAGGTTTAACAGCAACATAGAGCGTGCTTCACCGTCCGGCTCGGTAAAGATAGCCTGTAAGCCTTCGAACGCGCCGTCGGTGATCAGTACGCTATCGCCTTCATGCGGCGTTTCCGGGTCGGTGATGCCTTCCGGTTTATAGATAGAGAGCTGATGGATGACCGCCGAGGGGACGATAGCGGGTAGGGCGCCAAAGCGCACGAAGTTGTTAACCCCGCGTGTGGCGCTGATGGTGGTGGTATGAATCACCTCTGGATCGAACTCAATAAACAGGTAGTTCGGAAACAGCGGTTCGCTGACCATGGTGCGTTTACCGCGAATGATTTTTTCCAGCGCAATCGTCGGCATCAGGCAGTTAACTGACTGACGTTCCAGATGTTCCTGGGCTCGTTGTAGCTGCCCACGTTTGCAATACAGTAAGTACCAGGCTTGCATAATGACTCATTCCACTTCTAATAACGGCAAGCATAACAAATGGCTGGTGTAATCGCGAAAGCCATTATAATTGAAATCCAAATTTCAGCGTTCTTTCACGCTAATTTAACAAAATTACAGCATCTCGCCGTTGAACACCGTATAATTAGCCGCCTGTAGAGAGGTCAATAACACTTTCATGAAATATCACGATCTTCGCGACTTTCTGACACTCCTGGAACAACAGGGCGAACTAAAACGTATCACTCTGCCGGTCGATCCCCACCTGGAAATCACCGAAATTGCCGACCGCACCCTGCGCGCTGGCGGTCCGGCGTTGCTGTTTGAGAATCCGAAAGGCTATACCATGCCGGTGCTGTGCAACCTGTTCGGCACGCCGCGGCGCGTGGCGCTGGGGATGGGTCAGGAGGACGTCAGTTCGCTGCGCGAGGTGGGTAAGCTGTTAGCCTTTCTGAAAGAGCCTGAGCCGCCCAAAGGTTTCCGCGATCTGTTTGATAAGCTGCCGCAGTTTAAGCAAGTGCTGAATATGCCGACCAAACGTCTGCGCGGCGCACCCTGCCAGCAAAAAATCATCCAGGGCGATGACGTCGACCTGAGGAAAATCCCGATTATGACCTGCTGGCCGGACGATGCCGCGCCGCTGATCACCTGGGGGCTGACGGTGACCCGCGGGCCGCACAAAGAGCGGCAGAACCTGGGGATTTATCGCCAGCAGCTGATTGGCAAAAACAAACTGATTATGCGCTGGCTGTCTCATCGCGGCGGCGCACTGGATTTCCAGGAGTGGAGCGCGGCGCGTCCGGGCGAACGCTTCCCGGTTTCTGTGGCGCTCGGCGCCGACCCAGCGACCATTCTTGGCGCGGTGACCCCGGTGCCGGATACTTTGTCGGAATATGCCTTTGCCGGGCTGCTGCGCGGCACCAAAACCGAAGTGGTGAAATGCGTCTCGAACGATCTTGAAGTGCCTGCCAGCGCAGAGATTGTGCTGGAAGGTTATATCGAGGCCGGGGAGATGGCGCCGGAAGGTCCGTATGGCGACCATACCGGCTACTACAATGAAGTAGACCAGTTCCCGGTGTTTACGGTCACCCATATTACCCAACGTGAAGACGCCATTTATCATTCGACCTATACCGGCCGTCCGCCGGATGAGCCTGCGGTGCTGGGCGTGGCGCTGAATGAAGTCTTCGTCCCGATCCTGCAAAAACAGTTTCCGGAAATCGTCGATTTCTATCTGCCGCCGGAAGGGTGCTCCTACCGCCTGGCGGTGGTGACGATGAAAAAACAGTATGCAGGCCATGCCAAGCGCGTGATGATGGGCGTCTGGTCGTTCCTGCGCCAGTTTATGTACACCAAATTCGTGATTGTCTGCGATGACGATGTCAACGCTCGCGACTGGAACGATGTGATTTGGGCGATCACTACCCGTATGGACCCAGCTCGTGATACGGTACTGGTAGAGAATACGCCAATTGATTATCTGGATTTTGCCTCGCCGGTTTCCGGCCTGGGTTCAAAAATGGGGCTGGATGCCACCAATAAATGGCCTGGCGAAACCCAGCGTGAATGGGGTCGCCCAATCAAAAAAGATCCTGCCGTCACGGCGCGCATTGACGCCATCTGGGATGATCTGGCCATCTTTAAACAACAGTAAGCGGGGCTAACGCCGCTGTTTTGCTCTATAGACCCGACAGAGGGGACGCATGACAACCTTAAGCTGTAAAGTGACCTCGGTGGAGGCGATTACCGATACCGTGTATCGTGTTCGATTAGTACCGGAAGCGGCATTCTCTTTCCGCGCTGGCCAGTATCTGATGGTGGTAATGGATGAGCGCGACAAACGCCCATTCTCCATGGCCTCCACGCCGGCGGAACAGGAATTTATCGAACTGCATATCGGCGCCTCGGAGCTCAATCTGTACGCGATGGCGGTCATGGATCGCATCCTGAAAGAGCGCGAAATTGAGGTTGATATCCCGCATGGCGAAGCCTGGCTGCGTGAAGATGAAGACCGCCCGCTGATTTTGATTGCCGGCGGCACCGGCTTCTCTTATGTGCGTTCTATTCTGCTGACCGCGCTGTCACGCAATCCTCAGCGCGATATCGCGATTTACTGGGGCGGCCGCGAGACCAAACATCTGTACGATCTGGCTGAGCTGGAAGCCTTGAGCGTCAAACATCCGAATCTGCGCATTGAGCCGGTGGTTGAGCAGCCGGAAGAGGGCTGGCGTGGGCGTTCCGGCACCGTGCTGACCGCGGTGCTGCAGGATTACGGTACCCTGGCCGATCACGATATCTATATTGCCGGGCGTTTTGAGATGGCCAAGATTGCTCGCGACCTGTTCTGCAACGAACGCGGCGCGCGCGAAGATCGCCTGTTTGGCGACGCGTTTGCCTTTATCTGATATCTGCAAATAAAAAACCCGCCCCTGACAGGCGGGAAGAACGGCAACTAAACTGTCTCTCTTCGCCAATGACGTCATAACTGCGTCGGCTGCGCTCGCTCACCCGAATCACTTACTTCAGTAAGCTCATCGGGATTCGCTCGCTTGCCGCCTTGTTCTGACGCCATTGGCTGTGAGATACCCTTTTGTAAATTTACACCCGCTCAAACACGGTGGCGATCCCTTGTCCCAGGCCAATGCACATGGTGGCGAGGCCGAACTGGGCATCTTTACGCTCCATCTGATTGATCAACGTGGTGCTAATACGCGCCCCGGAACAACCCAGCGGATGACCGAGCGCGATCGCCCCGCCGTTAAGGTTGATCTTCTCATCGATCTGCTCCATCAGGCCCAGATCTTTAATGCACGGCAGGATCTGCGCGGCAAAGGCCTCATTCATTTCAAAGACGTCGATATCGCTGGTGGATAAGCCCGCTTTTTTCAGCGCCAGCTTCGAGGCGGGAACCGGGCCATAGCCCATAATGGACGGGTCGCAGCCGACCACCGCCATCGAACGGACGCGGGCGCGTGGCTTCAGCCCCAGTTCGCGGGCGCGACTTTCGCTCATCAGCAGCATCGCCGCCGCGCCATCGGAAAGGGCGGAAGAGGTACCCGCCGTTACCGTACCGGTCACCGGGTCAAACGCCGGCCTCAGGGTAGACAGCGTCTCGACGGTGGTTTCCGGGCGGATCACTTCGTCATAGTTAAAGGACTTCAGTACGCCATCGGCATCGTGGCCGCCGGTGGGGATAATCTCGGCTTTGAATGCGCCGGACTGGGTCGCAGCCCAGGCGCGGGCGTGGGAGCGCGCGGCGAACTGATCCTGCATTTCCCGGCTAATGCCGTGCAGACGCGCCAGCATTTCAGCGGTCAGCCCCATCATCCCTGCCGCCTTCGCCACGTTGCGACTCAGGCCCGGGTGGAAATCGACGCCGTGGCTCATCGGCACATGGCCCATGTGCTCCACGCCGCCAATCAGGCAAACGCTGGCATCGCCGGTCATGATCATGCGTGCGGCATCGTGCAGCGCCTGCATGGAAGAACCGCACAGACGGTTAACCGTGTTTGCCGGTACCGAATGCGGGATCTCCGCCAGCAGCGCCGCGTTACGGGCAATGTTAAAACCCTGCTCGAGGGTTTGCTGCACGCAGCCCCAGTAGATATCGTCTATCGCGCTTGCCTCAAGCGACGGGTTGCGCGACAGCAGGCTACGCATCAGGTGCGCGGAGAGGTCTTCCGCGCGCACGTGGCGAAATGCGCCGCCCTTTGAACGGCCCATCGGGGTGCGAATAGCATCGACAATGACAACCTGTTCCATTGTGACTCCTTAAGCCGTTTTCAGAGCGCCAACCGGACGGGCTGGCTCTACCTTGGGATAATACGCTTCGTTATGGCGCGCTTTGTCACGCAGACCGGCAGGGACTTCATACAGCGGCCCAAGGTGCTGGTACTGCTGCGCCATATCGAGATACTTCGCGCTGCCGATGGTATCCAGCCAGCGGAAGGCGCCGCCGTGGAACGGAGGGAAGCCGAGGCCGTATACCAGCGCCATATCCGCTTCCGCCGGGCTGGCGATAATGCCTTCTTCCAGGCAGCGGACGACTTCGTTAACCATCGGGATCATCATGCGGGCGATAATCTCTTCATCGCTGAAATCGCGCTTCGGCTGGCTGACGTCGGCCAGCAGGCTGTCGACGGCAGCATCTTCTTCTTTCTTCGGCTTACCTTTGCTGTCGTCTTTATAGCGCCAGAAGCCGAGGCCGTTCTTCTGGCCGAAACGGTTGGCGTCAAACAGGGCGTCGATGGCGTCGCGATAATCTTTCTGCATCCGCTGCGGGAATCCCGCCGCCATGACCGCCTGAGCATGGTGCGCGGTGTCGATGCCGACCACGTCCAGCAGATAGGCCGGGCCCATCGGCCAGCCAAACTGTTTCTCCATCACTTTGTCGACTTTGCGGAAATCCGCCCCGTCGCGCAGCAGCTGGCTGAAGCCGGCGAAGTAGGGGAACAGCACGCGGTTGACGAAGAAACCGGGACAATCATTGACCACGATTGGCGTCTTGCCCATTTTGCTGGCCCAGGCGACGACTTTGGCAATGGTCTTATCCGAGGTTTTTTCGCCGCGGATCACTTCTACCAGCGGCATGCGATGCACCGGGTTAAAGAAGTGCATGCCGCAGAAGTTTTCCGGGCGCTGCAGAACGCTGGCCAGCTCGCTGATGGGGATCGTTGAGGTGTTGGACGCCAGCACGGTATCCGGGCGGATTTTATCTTCCGTTTCCGCCAGCACCGCTTTCTTCACTTTCGGGTTTTCCACCACCGCTTCAACGACCACGTCCACACGATCAAAACCGCTATACTCCAGCGTCGGCTGAATGGTGCTTATTACTCCGGCCAGCTTCAGACCGTCGATTTTGCCGCGTT
Organism: Klebsiella sp. JN_Kp127; assembly: GCF_040062505.1. Lineage (NCBI taxonomy): Bacteria > Pseudomonadati > Pseudomonadota > Gammaproteobacteria > Enterobacterales > Enterobacteriaceae > Klebsiella > Klebsiella sp. JN_Kp127. The sequence continues at coordinate 5,359 of NZ_JBEAHS010000043.1, read as the reverse complement.
CCAGCTGTTTATTCAGTAGCTTCGCCGCTTCGGTCATGCCGAGCGTCAGCGATTTATCGTTGATGTCCTTCATGATGACCGGCACGCCTTTCCACGCCGACTGATAAGCGATGCCGCCGCCCATAATGCCCGCGCCCAGGACGGCGGCCTGCTTCGGCGTTTCGACATCTTTGGTCAGTTTTTTCGCTTTCGCTTTGACGTACTGGTCGTTGAGGAAGATACCGACCAGCGCGCGGGCCTCATTGGTATGAGCCAGCGGGACAAAGCTTTTATTTTCCAGCACCAGGGCCTCTTCACGACCAAGACGCGCGGCGGCTTCAATGGTTTTCACCGCGGTGATCGGCGCCGGATAATGCTTCCCGGCGGTTTGCGCGACCATGCCTTTGGCGATGGTGAAACTCATCGTCGCTTCAATTTTGCTGAGCTTCAGCGGCTCCAGCTTCGGTTGCCGTTTCGCTTTCCAGTCCAGGTCGCCCTGAATCGCCTGGCGCAGGATCGCCAGCGCGCCGTCGCGCAGTTTGTCGGCAGCAACTACGCCATCCACCAGGCCGATTTTCAGCGCTTGATCGGCACCGACATCTTTCCCGGCAGCAATGATCTCCAGCGCGCTGTCGGCGCCGAGCAGGCGCGGCAAACGGACTGAGCCGCCGAAGCCTGGCATAATGCCGAGTTTGGTTTCCGGCAGACCAATGCGCAGATCCGGCGTCGCCAGGCGATAATCGGTCGCCAGGACGCATTCACAACCGCCGCCCAGCGCGTAACCGTTGACGGCGGAGACAGTGGGGATCGGAAGATCTTCCAGACGGTTGAAGACGCTGTTAGCAAAATGCAGCCATTGGCTTAACTGCTCCTCAGGGACCAGGAACAGTGAGAGGAATTCCGTAATATCCGCGCCGACGATAAACGCCGCTTTTTCAGAGCGCAGCATCAGGCCTTTGAGATCGTTTTGTTTTTCCAGTACGTCCAGCGCATGACCGAGGCTGGCTACGGTTGCGGTATCAAGCTTGTTGACCGAACCTGGGGCATCGAACACCAGTTCGGCGATGCCATCTTCCAGCCAGTCGAGGTACAGGGTGTCGCCTTTGTAGAGCATGTCAGTCTCCTGAATCCAGCAATATGATCTGGTCATACCAGATGAAACGGAGTGTGGAATTTATGTTAAAGAATTGCAAATTACTCTTTAAATAATTGCTGGTCGGATCACATCCGGCGGAAATCACCCGCACGCAGGTCGATGTGCTAAGATGCGGAGTATCACGATCCCATAAAAGCAAAGGACAAAAGATGGAATCCCTGGCCGCGCTCTATAAAAATCATATTGTTACCCTACAAGAACGTACCCGCGACGTCCTGTCCCGTTTTCAGATGGATGCTCTGCTGATTCACTCCGGCGAGCTGGTTAACGTCTTCCTTGATGACCATCCGTACCCGTTCAAGGTCAATCCGCAGTTCAAAGCCTGGGTGCCGGTGACTCAGGTGCCTAACTGCTGGTTGCTGGTGGACGGTGTGAATAAACCGAAGCTGTGGTTCTATCTGCCGGTTGATTACTGGCATAACGTTGAGCCGCTGCCGACCTCGTTCTGGACCGAAGAGGTCGATGTAGTCGCGCTGCCGAAGGCCGATGGCATCGGCAGCCAACTGCCTGCCGCTCGCGGAAATATTGGTTATATCGGGCCGGTGCCGGAGCGCGCGCTGGGTCTGGGAATCGCCGCGGATAAGATCAACCCGAAAGGGGTTATCGATTATCTGCATTACTACCGGGCTTACAAAACCGATTACGAGCTGGCCTGTATGCGTGAAGCGCAGAAGTCGGCGGTGAATGGTCATCGTGCGGCCTATGAAGCTTTTCAGTCCGGGATGAGCGAATTCGATATCAATCAGGCCTATCTTACCGCAACCGGTCACCGCGATACCGACGTGCCTTACAGCAACATCGTGGCGCTGAACGAGCATGCTTCTGTCCTGCACTACACCAAACTGGACCACCGCGCTCCGGCGGAAATGCGCAGCTTCCTGCTCGACGCCGGTGCGGAATATAACGGCTATGCTGCGGATCTGACGCGCACCTGGGCGGCACACGGCGATAACGATTTCGCCCATCTGATTAAAGACGTTAACGACGAGCAGCTGGCGCTGATTAGCACCATGAAAGCCGGGACTCGCTACGTCGATTACCATATCCAGTTCCACCAGCGTATTGCGAAACTGCTGCGTAAACACCAGTTAGTCACTGACATGAGCGAAGAGGCGATGGTGGAAAACGATCTGACCGGGCCATTTATGCCGCACGGGATTGGTCATCCGCTGGGTCTGCAGGTGCATGATGTTGCTGGCTTTATGCAAGACGACTCCGGTACGCATCTGGCGGCGCCAGCGAAATACCCGTATCTGCGCTGCACCCGTATTATCGAGCCGCGTATGGTGTTGACCATTGAACCCGGCATCTACTTTATCGAGTCGTTACTGGCGCCGTGGCGTGAAGGCCCGTTCAGCAAACACTTCAACTGGCAAAAAATTGACGCCATGAAGCCATTCGGCGGGATCCGTATCGAAGATAACGTGGTGGTTCACGAAAACAGTATCGAAAATATGACGCGCGATCTGAAGCTGGCCTAATGGAGAGCTGGTTAATCCCGGCGGCGCCCGTTTCCGTCGTTGAGGAGATCAAAAAGAGCCGTTTTATCACGTTGTTGGCGCATACCGAAGGCGTGGCGGCGGCGAAAGCCTTTGTCGAGTCCGTCAGAGCGGATCACCCCGATGCCCGTCACCACTGCGTGGCGTGGGTCGCCGGGCCGCCTGATGATTCGCAACAGCTTGGGTTTTCTGATGATGGCGAACCGGCGGGAACGGCGGGTAAACCGATGCTGGCGCAGCTGATGGGAAGCGGCGTCGGCGAGATAACCGCTGTCGTCGTGCGTTACTACGGTGGTATCCTGCTGGGCACCGGCGGCCTGGTGAAAGCCTATGGCGGCGGTGTTCATCAGGCGCTGGCGCAGTTGACGACACTGCGCAAGACGCCGTTAACGGCATATACTTTGCAATGTGAATATGGGCAACTGGCCGGCGTCGAAGCGCTGCTCGCCCAATTTTCCGGCAACGTCGTTGAAAGCGAATATCTGGCGTCGGTTCGGCTGCGCGTGGCGCTTCCCCAGGCTGAAGTGGCGGCTTTTTCAGCAAAACTGGCTGATTTTAGTCGCGGTTCATTGCAATTGCTGAAGATTAACGAATAATCCCCTCTGTTTTTTTGCCTATCAAAGGAAGCGCCAGAGATGCATTTTCGCGCCATAACCCGAATCGTTGGACTGCTGGTCATCTTGTTTTCGGGGACGATGATCGTCCCGGGATTAGTGGCCCTGATATATCGCGATGGCGCGGGACGGGCCTTCACTCAAACTTTTTTTGTCGCTCTGGCGATCGGCTCCATGCTGTGGTGGCCGAACCGTAAGCAAAAGGGCGAACTGAAATCCCGTGAAGGATTTCTGATCGTGGTGCTGTTCTGGACCGTGCTGGGTAGCGTAGGGGCCTTGCCCTTCATTTTCGCCGAACAGCCGAACCTGACGGTGACGGATGCCTTCTTCGAGTCATTTTCCGGCCTGACGACGACCGGGGCGACCACCCTGGTGGGGCTGGACTCGCTCCCGCACGCTATCCTCTTTTACCGGCAGATGCTGCAGTGGTTCGGCGGTATGGGGATCATTGTGCTGGCGGTGGCGATTCTGCCTATCCTCGGCGTCGGGGGGATGCAGCTCTACCGTGCGGAAATGCCCGGCCCGCTGAAAGATAACAAGATGCGCCCGCGCATCGCCGAGACGGCAAAGACATTGTGGCTCATCTATGTGTTACTGACGGTCGCCTGCGCATTGGCGCTCTGGTTTGCCGGTATGCCGGCCTTCGATGCGATAGGGCACAGCTTCGCCACCATCGCCATCGGCGGTTTCTCGACTCACGATGCCAGCGTCGGCTATTTCAACAGCCCGATGATCAACTCCATCATTGCCATCTTCCTGCTGATCTCCGGCTGTAACTACGGTCTGCATTTTTCGTTGTTGAGCGGACGCAGCCTGAAGGTGTACTGGCGCGACCCTGAGTTTCGAATGTTCATTGGCGTCCAGTTGACGCTGGTCATCGTCTGTACGCTGGTGCTATGGCTTCATAACGTGTACGGCTCGGTGCTGACGACGCTGAATCAGGCGTTTTTCCAGGTGGTGTCGATGGCGACCACCGCGGGATTCACCACCGATAGCATTGCGCGCTGGCCGCTGTTCCTGCCGGTGCTTCTGCTGTGCTCTGCATTTATCGGCGGCTGCGCAGGCTCCACGGGCGGTGGCTTAAAGGTTATCCGTATCCTGTTGCTGTTCAAGCAGGGCAACCGGGAGCTTAAGCGTCTGGTTCACCCGAATGCGGTGTATAGCATTAAATTAGGTAACCGCGCGCTGCCGGAACGTATTCTGGAAGCGGTATGGGGATTCTTCTCCGCCTATGCGCTGGTCTTTATCATTAGTATGCTGGCTATTATCGCCACCGGGGTGGATGATTTCTCCGCTTTCGCCTCCGTGGTGGCGACATTGAACAACCTCGGGCCTGGGCTCGGCGTCGTCGCGGACAACTTTGCCACCATGAACCCGGTCGCGAAATGGATCCTGATTGCTAATATGCTGTTTGGTCGTCTGGAAGTGTTCACCTTACTGGTGCTCTTTACTCCCACTTTCTGGCGCGAATAACAGGAGTGCTCGTGAAAACTTTAATTCTCTTTTCCACCCGCGACGGGCAGACACGTGAAATCGCTTCGTTTCTCGCCTCTGAGCTTAAAGAGCTGGGTATCGATGCGGACACCCTGAATCTGAACCGTACCGATGACGTGGAATGGCATCATTATGATCGCGTGGTGATTGGCGCGTCGATTCGCTACGGACACTTTCATCCGGCGGTGGACCGCTTTGTGAAAAAGCACCTTGCAGCATTGCAGGCGCTGCCGGGGGCATTCTTTTCGGTGAACCTGGTTGCGCGCAAACCCGAGAAGCGCACGCCGCAGACCAACAGCTATACGCGCAAGTTTCTGCTCAACTCGCCGTGGCAGCCGCAGAGCTGCGCGGTGTTTGCCGGGGCGCTACGTTACCCGCGTTACCGCTGGTACGATCGGTTTATGATCCGCCTGATTATGAAAATGACCGGGGGCGAAACGGATACCCGTAAAGAAGTGGTCTATACCGACTGGCAACAGGTCTCCCGATTTGCCCGAGAAATCGCGCAAATGATCCGCAAACAGGGCGTTTAAACAGCGTCTTGATGGAAAAGCGAGCGAACGAAAAGTTTTTTTGCATTTCCCCTTGTCACCTCAGAATTACTCCCTATAATGCGC